>NZ_AZEU01000040.1 GCF_001435035.1 Lacticaseibacillus manihotivorans DSM 13343 = JCM 12514 | reverse complement strand
AACACCCTACGAAGTTTTCTATAATGAGACTTTGCACTTAATTTGACAATTCACCGTATAAAAATAGACGCCTGCGCAAAATCATTTTTTGCGTGAGCGCCGATCAACTGGATCGGCCGAGAGTTTGTTTACTGAAATGAAATCAGGGTGCAAAAAAACACCCGCCGGAAACGACCAGTGTGAAAGTAGCGTTAAGCCACGATCGCACTGATCACCTTAATGGCTGGTGTGCTCAGTAAATTTTCTCGGTTAAATAAGTTAAATTGGGTCAACATGGCAATTCCTTTCGGCACAGTGATCACTCACTGGCAACGACTACCGGAATAGACTTCCGGTTGGAATAGTCAGGTCAATGACAGCGTCCCATCAAACTGTCACCTAAACTATTCGACGAACACATCAGCGTGTGGGACCACGTTAATGCTAATAATCGCCGAAATAATAATGCTAGTGTGTTGAATGCTTGCGTTGATCATGAGCAGTGGCCCCTTTCGTTTAATGTGTTCCGTTTAGGAATTGTGATCAGTATAGCGGGTGGTTTGCTGAGTCGTCAAGAGGAAATTTCATTTTGTTTTAATTTTTATCTAACCTAAGCGCGGTAATTCTGGTTGGTCAAAGGCGTAACCTTGCACGTAGCGGCCTTTTAACACGTTGCGAACGTAATCGGCATCGACCGAATTCTCGATTTGATTAAAAATCACATCGACTTCAAATTTACGACAGCGTTGATACCAAGCCACCATCGCCGCTTCGGCTTCAGCGTTATCAGAGAAGGCTTCGCGTAAGCCGTTCAGCGAGATATTGAGGCCATCGACCAGGGGCAAGATTTCGGCCACTTGATCGGCATCTTGTTGCAGGTGTAACACATCAGGAATAATGCGGATATCGTATTTTTCATAACGCGGCCGCACCTGTTTTAAAGTTTCAGCACTGGGCAATTGGCGTAAGTTGACCCATAACAGACTCGGCGCGTCAGCTTGAGTTAAGAATCGACCTAACAACTCTGGAATATCAGGTTGGGCGAATTCTTCGGCGTTGAGATAAATCGACATGCGCTCTTTGGTGTTCATCAGCGCGGCTTCTTGCATAAAGGCCAGTTGGGTGCGCAAAGGTTCAGGGCGCATCATGGTTTCCCAACGGTCTTGATCGCGACAGTAATGCGCCAATAAGACTTCGTTGGCGATGACTTCAAGATTGTGCTTCACATCAACTACGCGCTGGGTGAAGTAAGTATAAGTTTCCATTGCGCGTTCTGGCTTCATGTCGGCAACGGCTTGACCAAAAAGGGTAATGGTATCGCGGCCACGTTGTTTGGACTGGTATAAGTTTTTGTCCGCGCGGGCGAAAAGATCATCAGCGCGCGCGTCAGCAAAGGTCAATTCTGCGATCCCGCAAGATAACGTACAAGGAATTTTATACTTATCAGCGACGAAGGGATGCGTGCGCACACCTTGCCAACAAGCCCGTGCTAACTCTAAGGCCGCTTCGGCTTTGGCATCTGGGCAAACAATGGTGAATTCTTCGCCACCAGTGCGGTATAAGGTGGCTGCAATGTCTTGTGAGTTGATGGCGCTTTGTAGTGTATTGGCAATTCCGGTCAAAATCTGATTGCCAGCTAAATGCCCGAAGTGATCATTGATGGCTTTGAAGTGGTCGATATCCATGGCAATGATCGTCAGCGGTAAGTCGTCGTGATGTGCTTTAGCAAACACTTTGGCAAACTCGGATTCAAATGCGGCAAAACTTTTGGTTTGTGTTAAGGCATCATATTCAACTTGATAGGCATTGGCTTGGCTTTGCAGTTCTAAGCGATGCGCGTGCGCCAAAAAGACCCCAGAAACCGCAATGGCCACTGTTGAAAAACTCAGCGCTTCTAAGCGGATCATCCAAGTGAAGTGAAAGCCCCGCATATAAGTTGGTAGCGTCAGTTAAAACATGGCAGCCACTGTCCAAATCGCGACAATGTGGCGGCCAACATGAAAGCGGATCGCCGAGCGGTAAAACCACACCACGATCGACCACCCAGCAAAAAAGGTGATCATGATCCAAAAATTGAGACTGCCGATTTCGGTGTGGTAATACCATAAGCCCACCACAAACAAAATGGCTAAGCGGGCGATGTATTCCCAAAAGTCGGTATCGGCATCAAACATGACGAAGGTCAATACAAATACCGTGATCGCATTAAATAACAATCCCGAGTTTGGCATATCGCGAGCAGCGCTCACAGCAAAAAAGAGCAATGCTACAACACTTGCTAATCCTGGGACCCAAATCCGCCACCAAATACCTTGCCAGGTGTTGCGCGGAATCGCGATGGCTTTTTCCCAGTTACGATTTTGATAATTGACGAATCCCGTCGTGAAAAGAAGCATCATGACGGCTTGTGCGGTGTACAATAAAAGTGCGTGAACCATGTGTTTGCCTTCCCCCTTGGCAAATTTGTCACTGTTCTCCAGTATATCATTAGAATTCGGTTAAATTCAATCGCGTCGCTTGTGCATGCTACACTTTTTGTGAAGAAAAGGAGTTTGAAATGACAATTTCACATCAGATCAATACGTTAGCCAGATTTCTAGGGCCGCGCGATGTGGTTGAACTGACACCATCAGCTTTTCAGAAAACACTCGGCTATTCGCAAGTTGACGTCTGCGCATTGTTCGGCGGATCGATCATTGCTGGCGTCGATGTGCTGGCTGATGCCATCACGCATCAAGTGGCCAAACACTATGTGATCGTTGGGGGATACGGACACACTACCGAGAAATTGTTTGCTCAAGTGGCGCAGTTGTATCCTGAGGTGACGCCAGTTGAAAGCGAATCCGAATTATTTTCACAAGTGTTGCAGCTGAAATACGGGTTAACGGTGGATGCTTTAGAGACGAAATCGACGAATTGTGGCAATAATATCTCGAATTTATTAGCTTTGGTGGCAGATCGTGGCTGGCCATGTGAGTCGGTGTTGTTGATGCAAGACGCGACGATGCAGTTGCGGATGCATGCGACGTTAAGCCAGGCGGCGCCTGATATTCAAGTGGTGGATTATGCAACGTATCAAGTGAAGGTGTCAGAGGACTTGCAGTTTCTTGCATCACCTGAAGGCATGTGGTCACTGCATCATTATTTGACGCTATTGTGTGGAGAGCTCCCACGATTGCGTGATGATGCACAAGGTTATGGACCAAAAGGGAAAGGTTACTTAGCACATGTCGATATTCCTGAGCAAGTTGAGCAAGCCTGGCAAGCATTAGTCGCCCAAGATTCAACTTTAAATCGACAAGCAAATCCGCAGTTCAAAAGTGCGATTAAATAACAAAAATCCCGATCGTGTGATCGGGATTTTTTAATGCCGAGGCATCGGTTCGAAAATACTGTAAAACTGAGATTTATCCGAAAAATCCGCCATATATAACCCATTCCAGCCAGCTTTTTGACCGATGACGCTTAAATCAATGAGTAGTGCTTCTTGATCTCTAGGATAGTGCAATTTACCGGCGCTGGAACGAACCCGAATATAATTGACTAAACGATTGACCAAAGCTGGCGGATTTTTGACTTTGGTGATTTTCTTGTGGACTTGGCCTAAAACATCTAAAATATCGCGCATTTCTGGTGTTTGGTCTGGCCGTGCCGCTAATAATGGCGTCAGCAGTTCAATATCATGTTGCGTTTGGGCAGCCAATTGTGCAGCTTTGATTTTTGACATCACATTCACCTCAACGATCTTGACGGCTAAAGCGTAACGCGAAAAACCACCGGCAACGCAATTGGCGATCAACGTGGGCAATCAGTCAATTAACGTTCAAGTAATTGTTTGCGCAGGCTGGCAACTTTGCGAAAACTGACATCGGCAGGGGCGGCTTCAGCAAAAGTCAGCTGACGCTTTTTGGCATCAAAAGCAGAGACTTTGGCCAAGTTGACCAAAAAACTCTTATGGCAGCGAAATAGTTGCGGATAGCGGGTTTCATAGTCATTGAGGTTGCCGTGAAATTCTGCAGTTTCATGGTCGCTGATTAATCTTAAGGTCCCAGGATCTCCCGGCACAGTCATCAAGTATGAGATTTCAGCTAAATCAACGGCATGAATGATCCCAGCTAAGGTGTAAGTCACTTGATCTTCGGCATGGGTCAAGCGTTGGGCAATGTCGAGTAAGTCTTGGTGGATCATAGCAGCACAAGTGTCGGCGGAGAGGTCTTTTTGAATCAAGTCCAGCGGCATGATCTTATTGGTGACGATCAATAATGCTGATTCAGGATGATTGGTCACGAAAATAATGTCAGCAGCTGGGACATGAGCGCGAATGAACGTCGCTAAGTCGATGCCGCTGATTGTCGAATTTGCAATTTCGATATCAAGGAAAAAAATCGCTGCATGCGGTTTTTCTTCAGTCAGTTCAGTCATGATCGCTTGCGGGTCAGCAGTCGCCAATTGCAATTGAAAAGGAAGCTTTTCGATCATGATGATATTTTTAAGCTGTTGCGTGAGAAATTCACGATAAATGGGGTCGTCTTCTAGTAGGTAAAGATTTTGCATTAAGCTACCTCGATCACTAAAGTAATGGACAGTTTGCCTCTGATCACCCGCTTCATCATTTTCAAATGATGATTTTGATGGGTGAGTGTGCGAATATTGGCCCAGCCTTGACCGCGGCCGACGCCTTTGGTGGTATAACCCGATTGATTCAAACAGGCCAGTTCAAAGTCTTGAGGCACCGAGTTGATCACCGTGAAAGCCAAAGATTGCGGGGATTCGACTAATAAAGCATCAACTTCACCATGAGCGGCGGTGGCTTCAATGGCATTGTCCAATAAAATACCGATGATACGTAAGGCATCCAGTAAATCCTCATTATCTTGAACGTTGATCGTGCCACTGGTTTGAATGTTTAATTTGATTTGGCGGTTGGCCGCTTGCGTCCACTTTAAATACAGCAAGCTACGCAAAGGTAAAGTGACCACGGCACTAAGCGCTGAGCGATTCGGTTGGATCTCATTTAATGTGTGTTGGGCCTGGGCAAGCACTTGCCGCGTTTGGGTGGTGTCATTGCCAGCGCCTGGATCAAGGGATAGTTCAAGGGATGCTAAGACGTTTTTATAATCATGCAGGATCTTTTGCGTGTGGACTTGTTGGGCTTCAAGATCAGCGTAGTATTTGGTCCGCGCGGTTTCTGCGGCTTGCAGTAATTTGACTTGGTTGCGGGCTTCTAAGGCGTGGTTTAAAAAGAAGAACGCCGCGAAGTTGCTAGCAATCATGAAGAATAAAATACCTAAAACTAGCGCTTGGGCATTAAGGGTCCAAGACAACTTATTTGCAAGCACGTCGGTGGCGTAAATGATGGTACAAATGATCAGCGAATAGCCGACAAAAACCCGCCGGCTAGCAGGGTCGGTGTATAGCGTTTGCTTCAAGGCTCGTAGTTGCTGATCAAAGTGGTGAACGGCATAAATAATTGCGATGATCACCACCAAGTTGCTTGAAACCGTCAAAGCCATATCGATCATGTCCAGTTGATGCGTTGCCGGGGAAAGTCGGATCATGCGCGGGAAGGTCAGCAAATTGCGGTAGAAAATATAGCCGTCGATCAGAAACAAAAAACTGATGATGGCAGGGGATTCATGGCGTTTTAATAAACTTAGGATGTAAATCATGGCAAAGACGAGTTCGCCGGCAGTGCTAAATCCCAAAGAAAATAAAGTTGCGAGTAGCCACCATTTGACGGCATAACGCCATTGAATCTGATCAAAGATCAGTTCAGCCTGCACGATGAAAATCATGGCGAACTGAGGGATCACTTCCAACAAATAGGTGGGGATGGTGACATCGATCATGAATAAGCGCCTCTAATGTTTTGAACTTTGCGTAACATTCTATTTCAATTATATAGTTTATCATGGCCGATAAAGGATGAAATGAGAGACGTTAATCGGTTCAACGATGACGTTAATAATTATGTTCGGATATTTTGATCGGTGCAGTTATACTAAAAGGGTCAAAAAGGATTGGGGATGAACAGATGGAAATTCGGGAAAAAGCGCAAGCGCAGATCCATGATTTATATAATGATCTGATGCAACGCGAGCAAACACCGGCATTGATCGATATTACCGATGTGTTGTTGCAAGTGTATAAAAAACTTGATACCGTCAAAAATCCAGAGGTTTGGGTGAACCGCTTGGTGAATTATATTTATATCGTCGGGAAGGCCAGCAACGTCGGCTTCAATCGTCAAGAAGAAGCGATGTTGATCGCATTAGGCGATATTTCCAAGCTTGCCGGATGGAATGGTGGCAACCGTGCCGCCTTCAACGACAAAATGCAATTTTACGGGCCGCTGGACCCTAAGCCGGCACGTTTTCCATAAAAGAGGGGTTGCAGATGGCAGCAGACTTTGATCAAATCGTCGCGTTGGCGGAAACGGCGTTAAATGATCCAGAAATTTCAAAAGATCCGCAACTGGTAAAGCTGTTGACGAAAATTGGTGAAGCCGCCATGAATAAGCAGTATTTCTACGATGATCGGCGTAAATTTCAGCCGACGGTGTCGATGTATGCTTTGGCCCATCATCACCACCTGCCGCCAGTGTTGTTGACGTTGTTGAAAGTCGTGCAAACACCCAATGCTTGGGGTGGCTTTTAGGGGGAATTTAAATGACGAGTGAACCATTTCGAATCGGGACTGGCGAGGCGGTATTGGCCAGCGCCGAGATCATTGCATTGATCACGATGTTCTTGTTATCAGCACCTTGGTGGGCGTATGTCGTGGTGACGATCGCAATCGCGTTAGGCTTTGGTGCTGGTCGCCTTGATGCAAAAACTGAACAAAAAGAGCCTAAGAGTTTTCGCAATGGGGTCGCGTTTCGACCTTGGCATAAACATGAAAATTAAAGTCAACCAGCCGCCTTTGACGTGAATGCGTCGAAAGCGGCTGGTTTATTTTTAGAGCGAACAGCGGAAATCTAGGCTTACAATCGCGTCAACCCCGCTCCTCTTTGAGCGCCTGCACCCACGTAATTGTTTTGAAGCCAGGCTAATAATTCGATACCACTAGGGGACAAATGCTGTTGAACCGCTAATAAGGACAGTTTGATTTTCAACAAGGCAACGACATGGGTATCATCTTGATGATGTGCGAGGTCATTGATTGCTTGTTTCAGTAAGCCAATTTCTTCAGTGGCTTGTGAAGGATCGTTTAAAGCCTGCGAAAGTTGTGCTGATAATTCGATTGTATTTGGTTGACGCATGATCAAAGCCTCCGTTTATTTGCTGTGGTCAACGACTGACACGTATAGAATAGGCTGGCAAGGCACTGATGCGGATAAATCGCGATGAACGTCCATATCCTCAAGATTAACGTTAGCAAAATAACATCAAAAAGCCAACCTATCGCGTTCCAAAATTTCGAAACGCGATAGGTTGGTTTTATCAGTGTGTCGCTTAGGCATTGATTTTTGCTTGCAGATCTTGAATGATCTCCGCTAAAGAGACGTTCGCCATTTCCGCTTCTGCGGCTTGTTGCACCCGATCATACACACCATCTAACGTTGCTTGAATGTTGCGACCGACTGGACAAGCCATGCTGGTTTTGGGATCGACATGGAGCAACTGTTGTGAATCGTCGATGGCGCGATACACGTCAAGGAGGCTGATGGTTTCTGCCGGTCTTGCTAGACTTGCGGCACTGACGCCAGGACGCGTGATGAGCAGGTCGGCTTTAGCGAGTTGAGACATTAAGCGCCGTACCAAGCTCGGGTTAGATTCAATGGAGCTGGCGATCATGGTACTGGACACGTCGCCGCCTTGAAAAATATCGACAAAGGCCAAAATGTGAATCGCATCAGAAAGCTTGTGGGAATATTTCACGCCAGAACCTCTTTGATGGCATCGGCCAATGGCGTCAGAGGATGGCCGAGTACTTGCGTCAAGTCATCGCTGGTTGGCTGTAACCCACCTTCGCGGATCAAGGTTTGGAAGCTGGTGATGAGTTCGGCTACTGGTTGTGGCAAGCCGGCTTGCTTTAATCCGGCTAAGTATTCGGCGTCAGTGACGGGTTTCACGTGGAACTCACCCGCAATGCCTGCTGCCAAATCTGCATAAGTGCGTGGCGTGCCCGCAAATTCATAAATTGCTTTAGGTGCAGATAAGGTCATGACGCGAGCCGCAGCTTCGGCATATTCGCGTTCCAACGCCCAACCCGCTTTGCCATCGCCAGCCGCATAAACGAAGCCTTTGCCGTTAGCACCAGCTTTTAAGGTGCTGGATTCATTTTCTAAGTACCAGTTGTTGCGCAAGAAGCTGTGGGCGATGCCAGACGCTTCGATCATCGCTTCAGTGGCTTTGTGATCAGCGGCTAAGCTGGCTGGATTAGTTGGGGCTTTTGGAAAGCTGGTGTAGGCGATGAATTTCACGCCAGCGGCCTTTGCGGCATTGACGACATTTTGATGTTGGTCAGCGCGCGAAACCGCTTGGCCAGGTTGGCTGGAAACAAACAATAACTTGTCGATGCCAGCTAAGCTTTGGGTCAAGCTGGTGACGTCATCGTAATCGCCTAGACGCACTGGCACATCATTAGGGACTAGCTTTTTGGCCTTTTCAAGGTTGCGCGCTAAGGCAATCAGCGCATCGCCTGGTTGTAAGAACTGATGTAACGCTTTGATCGCGGCTTGACCGAAATGGCCAGTTGCACCTGTGACTGCATATGTTGTCATGAAAATGCCTCCTGTGTTTTATAAAGTAACTTGTGACTTAAATTGTAACACCGATCATCAAAAAAACAAGCCATTATTTTTCTGGCTTGTTGTGCGTCGGCTTTGGCACGTTATCGATAAACGCTTGTGCTAACCCATGCGCGGCGGTTTTCCACGCGCTGCGATCGGCATCTTTTAAACCGGATAAAATCGCTTTGGCTGAACTTGCGGGTTGTTTGGCCAAGTCGGCAAAGGTTTCTTGTTCAGTGTTTTGCACCACTTGATAAGCGGCGTCTAAAGCTTGTTGCTTGGTGTTGTCATCGAGATTGGCGACCCATTGATTCAACAGTTTTTGCGCATAACGCGAGCGGACATCTAATGCTGGTAAATAAACAAAATCGCGTTGGCGGGTTTCCCAGGAGAATAGATCATGTTGGTTAAACCCGCTGGCTGTACTGTGCACCACCGCGAAATCTTGACTCGGGTCTAAAATGATCCCGATCAAAGATGACTGCGGAACGAGTTTTAAAATTTTCGGATCAGGCGGCAAGGGGTGCTGCAGCCCAGGGCCGTCTAAGTTATAAACCATTTGAACATATTTTTGCAGCTCACCGGCATGGGCAAAAGCAAAGGTCGCCAAATTACCGCCTTTGGAGTGCCCGCCGAGGTAATAATTTCCCGGGTAATAATAGGCAATTTCTGCAAAATATTTGCTGGCTGCGAGTTGCGACGGAATCGCATCTAAGAAAGTGAGGTTGAAATCTTCTTTCCAATCGACAAAGCTGGCGCGCGTTCCGCGAAAACTTAAATAGTAAGTGTCAGGCGTTAATTGAAAAGTAACCGCAGAAAATTGTTGTTGACGTTGCGAATCGAATTCATCGACTGCGGCTAACCAGTGAACATTTTGATAACGCGGTGTTTGAGTTAAGGCCGTGAGCAGTTGCAAATTGCGTGCTTCTTGCCAAGTGCCGGCGATCATGGCTTTCGCGTCAGCTTGCGTCAGGTCGCCAAGCCGTCCGTAAGTCTGCGACCCAAAGTTACAATAAGCCAATTGCGCCAAAATTGCGGCATCGACGATCGACATGGTTTGCTGGTCAAAGGTGACGCCACCGAATTTGTTCAAATAATCAAAATAATCTGCCATATGCTCACGTCCTTTCTGCTATAGTTTAGCATGGAATTTGTAAAGGGGTGAGCTTATGAAATTGATGGTGATCGGCAGTCCTGGTGCTGGCAAAACCACCTTGATCCAAAAAATCATCGCACAAACCGGCTGGCCACTGTTGTCATTAGATCATGAATGGCATCAAAGCGACTATAGCGACGAGGCAAAAATCAAGTTTCGCCAAACGCAACAACGATTTATGGCCGAGCACGATAATTGGGTGATTGATGGTAACTATACCGGTAGTATGGATCTGCGGCTGGCTCAGGCGGATACGATTTTGTGGTTGCAAGTGCCACGAGTGGTGGCCATTTATCGGATCTTGAAACGCTCTTGGCGGTTTAAACATGATCGTCGGACGAGACCGGAGATGCCAGCTGAGTTCGTTGAACATTTTGATGCAGATTATCGTGAATTTCTCAGTTTTGTCTGGCACTTCAAACGCGACAACGTTCCAAAATTACGACACCAAATCGCTAAAATACGCCCAGATCAACAATTGATCGTCGTGCGCAATGCTAAAGATAAACAGCGTATTTTAGCGCAAATAAAAAGTCGCCTTGATTAGGCGACTTTTTTGTCGGTGCGTTGTAAAAGCTGTGGTTGGCTGACCCGCAAAACGATCAAATTGATCAAAAGTAACAAGGCGGTAGACATAAAGACGACATTATAGTCGAAGACCCCAGCAATCGCCCCACCAAGCAGTGCGCCAAACATATTACCAAGCGCTTGAAACGACTGATTCCAAGAGAAAATCGCACTGGTGACATTGGCTGGCGTGTTTTTCGTCAATAAGGTTTGAATCGTGGGAAATAATCCCGCATCGGATACACCGACTAACAAGCGCAACACCCCTAGGCCGATGACACTGCCGATAAAGCCTTGCGGGAAATACACGACAACGGCAAATAAGTAACAGCCGATCAACACCCGTCCGGAACCGTGATGATCCCCATAACGGCCTAGGCGCGGTGCGGCTAAAATATTGGAGATCCCAGGCAACGCTGCGATGACCCCTGCTACCACTGTGATCGGGCCGACACCGTGCATTAATTCTTTAATGTAAAGCGCAATGATCGGCGAAATCGATGCATTCCCAGTTTGCACGATCATCGTGGAGACTAATAAGGTGAGGATCAGTTTCGGATCAGCGACTTGTTGAAGCAACCCTTTTTGCTTGGTGCCTGCAGGTTGTGCTTGTGGTTGGAACGATTCAGTCACCATAAAGGCGGACATCAGGCAGACGATCACCAATAAGCCAGCCGTGATGAAAAAGGTGTTCCGGATGGAAAAGACTTGCGCCAATACCCCGCCGACGATCGGGCCAAATAATGTCCCGGACACAGAACCAGTGACTAATGTCCCAAGCGCAGCCCCAGCATGTTTGCGCGGGGTTTGCGAAGCAACTAAGGCTTGGGCGTTAGGAATGTATCCGGCAAAGAAGCCTTGAAACAAGCGGGCAAAGAACAGTGCCCAAACATTGGAACAAAAGCCCATGATCGTCATCGACACCGCGATCCCAAGGCTAGCACGGATCAACATCACTTTGCGCCCGGTGCGATCAGCCAAACGCCCCCATAAAGGGGAGACGATGGCAGTGACCAAGAACGTGACGGCATAAATCGCGCCACTCCAAAAGGTCAGCTGTTGTTTGGTGAAGTCACCCATTTGGCTGACATATAGAGATAAGAATGGCATGATTTCAGAAAATGCGATTCCGGCCACAAAGGTACAAAACCACAACACATATAAATTTCGTTTCCATGGGCCATTTGCCCGCGTTTTGTCGTCCATTTGCGACCCTCCTAAAAAACAATATTTTTATATTATGACACTAAAAATTACAACTGTTAAGGCGCTTGAGACCAGAAAATAATGACAAGTTCCGCCTTATCGGTGTGATTGCGCACAAAAAACGGCTCTTGCTGATCAAGTTGATCAACAGGAACCGTTTTTCATGAAAAGGTTAGTGGGTCTCAACGAAATGCGTCAATCGTTCAACGGCTTTATGCAAGTTCTCTTCACTAGCCGCATAACTCATGCGCACATAACCTTGGCCAACCTCACCAAAGGCAGTGCCTGGAATGATCGCCAAACGGTCGGCTTTGGCCAAATCGGTACAGAATTTCTCTGAATCTTGGGCAAAGCGTTCAGGGAGTTTGGCAAATAAGTAAAAGGCACCTTGGGGATCGATCGCAGAAAAACCGATTTCCTGCAAGGCCTTTAATAAGTAGTCGCGGCGTTGTTGATAGATCACGCGCATTTTCGCACCATCGTCTTGGCCATGTTCCAAGGCTTCGATGCCTGCGATTTGGGCCACAGTGGTCGCTGCAGTGACCGTATATTGATGGATCTTCTTCAACGCTTGGGTGATTTCGGCCGGCGCAAGCAGGAAGCCGATCCGCCAACCAGTCATCGCATGCGACTTAGATAAACCGGAAATAATCACCGTGTGGTCCCAAGCGTACTTGGCGATTGAGACGTGTGGGGCACCATAAGTCAGCTCAGCATAAATTTCATCGGCTAAAATCATCAAATCATGCGCAACACAAGCCTGAGCCAGTGCTTGAAGTTGGTCAGCGTCATAAGTGATACCAGTTGGGTTGTTTGGATAATTCAAAATGATCCCAGCGATATGGTCATTTGAATGTGCCGCGATGGTTTGATCGATCATCTCAGGCGTCAATGAAAAGTCGTTGGCGCGGGTATCGATGATGATCGGTTTGATGTGGTTAAGTGTCAATAACGGAATATAGCCAGGATAAACCGGCACTGGCACTAACACCGCATCACCTGGCGTAAACAAGCCTTGCAAGGCGATTGCGATGGCTTCGGTGGCGCCAACAGTGACTAGAATTTCATCTTCTGCACGATAGTCAACGGCATATTTATCATGCCAAGTTTTCGCGACGGCTGCGCGCAGTCGGGGATCACCAGCGTTGGCGGTGTAATGAGATTGGTCGTCATCAATGGCTTTGATCGCCGCTTGTTTAATATGGTCAGGGGTGTTGAAATCGGGTTCGCCTAAAGTTAAGCGCACCATATCAGGAATGCCGGCCACCGCGTCATTAAAGCGGCGAATACCAGAAATCGCAATGTGATCAAGGGCTGGGTTCATGCAAAAGACTCCTTTTATCAACGTATTGCATTCAGTGTGGCGGTTTTGAAGAAATTTGTCAAAACTTGACGCAAACTTGATATAGATCAAGAACTATTTGCTCAAACCTCAGTACACTGTATTTGTAATCAAACGAAGGGAGTCATCAACATGAGTAAAAAAATCACGATGCAACTGGACGCTTTAACTTGCCCGTCTTGCTTAACCAAAATTGAAGCCGCTGTAAAACAACAACCTGGTGTCGATAACGTCAAAGTGTTGTTCAACGCTGCCAAAGTAAAAGCAGAATTTGACGACACCAAAAATTCTGCTGAACAATTAACCGATGTCGTCACTAAACTCGGCTACGAGGTCCAAAAAACCAAAGTCAAAGATCTTTAATAGGAGGAATCATCCCATGTCCGAAGCAATCGAAGCCAAATATCAAGCAGAAATCAAACAAGCCGATATCGATCATCACAAGCCTACTGCCGGTGCCATGACCGGCCATATCGTCGCTAACATGTGGTATTTAGACGTGAAGTATCATCAAATTCTCTGGTTTGTCCGCGGTCCGCAAGCTTTCCTACTTCAACAAGTTTATCGCGACTTGATCGCTCAAAATCGCGCCCAACTTGACGACTTAGCCGACGTCTTGTTGGATGAAAACCAATTACCACCATCAACCGTCGATGAATATACACGCTACACCAAAGTTGAAGAAGATGGTCGCTTGAAGTATGAATCCGCCGAAAACATGGTCGACACCACGGCACATGATTTAACTGTTGCCAACTTGTTTATCGATCGCGCCGTCAAGCTTGCAGAACGCGAAGACCGTCCTGCCATGGCGCAAGCATTGACCAAATTGCGTGGCGAAAACAATCGCAACATTCGCCAGTTGCAAGCATTCCTTGGCAAAACCGCTTGGGAAGGCTTAGTTGAAGAAGACGATGACGATGATGATGACGACGAAGATTAATTAAATCCCTCGGCCAGCCCCCAAAAGTTTTGCTGACCACTAAAATCCGCCCATTGTGTTTGGACTTGCGAATAAAATACAACTAGATCAGCTTCATGATCTAGTTGTATTTTTGTATAAGCGTATTAAAAGAATGACTGGCATGGTTTAATAGAAGTAACAGATAAAAAGGGAGTTTGGAGAAAATGAAAAAGTGGGTCCATGCACATCCAAAAGGCTTTTGGGGGAGTTTAATCGCACTAATCGTGGTTGTGATTTTAGTCGGCATTGGGTTGTGGCACAATCATACGCAACAACTGGCTATGGCCAAAGTCGATCAAGCACTGACAACTGCCGAAAGGACTAGTCGTAAGCTCGATGTTGCAGTGGTCAAGCGTTGGGCTAAACCGAATGTATATATTAAAACCAGCACCACTGCGCAACAATTGAAAGATTTAAGTGCTTCGGGCAAAAAACTGATCGCCAAGGTCAAACCTTATCGGACAAAACCAACGGCTGAAACGCGCAAACGCTTGAAGCAACTTGATGCGGCGCAATCCATGCGTGCCGTTAACGTGCGCCGACTCCAAAAAGCCCGCAAAGCCACTAATGCCGTCAATGCTTTGGTGATGCCAGAAGCACTCCTTGATACCAAAGTCGATGATACGGCGATGATCGTGGAAGATACAGATCAAGCAGCAATCACCAAGGCTAAACTTAAAGTCGCGGATACGAATCCTGAGTTAAAACAAACCTTGACGAAAGTCCTGACAACTTGTGCGGCCCAACTCAAAGAACGCAGCGAATTGAAAAAAGCGATGGCAAAGATTGCCAAGGGTGGCACGCTCAAAGCAGATGTGACTTTAGCTGAACTAAAAGCCTTCCAAGCCTTTTTGAAACAAATGACCTATCCCAAATTGGCAGAAGGGGATCAAACCTTGATCCAAGGCGTTCAAAAAGCCATCGACGCCCAAGATACCCAAAAGATTCCGCTCACTGAATTACAGCGGCGTGCGTTTTATGCTTATAGCCAAGGCAAAGACTTGTCTGCGGCTTATGTGGACAAAGCCAAGTCACATTTTGACGGTGAAACTTATCTTGCCAGCATTTGGGGCATCTATTTGTCCGGGACTGGTTTATCAACACATGAAATGGCGACGCTGAAAATTTCCCGCAATGGTGACTACACCATGACCGGACGTGATGGGGATCGGCATGGCAATATCTTTAAAGACATCACCAAGCAACAGCTCGATGCCATGCGCTCAGATGTCACCAAAGGCAAAGCACCTAAAGCCAAGCCATTGACACAAGTGTTCACCAGTCCCAAAGCTTTTTACGATTGGGGGATCGCGCAACTTGATGGCGCGCATGATCCGCATTTGACGACGCAACAAACCAACGTCAAAGCTGAGTTTAGTTTGATGCGAGACCAGGAGCTCAAAGATTTTTCAGTTGAAGCTGTTTATGACGTGGAATTTGATTATGGGACGGGCCAGTCGGAAGTCGACAAACAAATCGGACACTTTGGGCGGATGGTGTTAGCCAAAGACGGAACTGTTTATACTGGGATGCCGTTAGGGGTGCTCGGGGTCAACACGCAACTCACCGCCCAGGTCCAAGAAAAAAATTATGCAGAATAAATAACAAAAACGGAAGCGTGATGTGAACCCATTAGGTTGGACAATTAAATAACTTGGTTATGCAGCCTCTTGA
>NZ_AZEU01000288.1 GCF_001435035.1 Lacticaseibacillus manihotivorans DSM 13343 = JCM 12514 | reverse complement strand
ATAATCCCTTTATGGTTGTCAGATGAAATACAATAATTCATCTGATGATTATGGAGGGATTTTTGTATGTCCAGATCTAAGTTCACGGCTCTTGAGAAACTTAAATTGCTCGAGGAATTTAAGGAGTCGGATTTACCCAGAGCCACTTTTGAAAGACAACATGGCATTGGTAAGGACTCACTTAAACGTTGGTCGCTGCGTTACGAACGAGATGGCCTTGAAGGATTGGAGGAAGCAAGGAAGAATATTCACTACAGCAAGGAATTAAAGGAAACTGTTGTCTTTGCCTATCTGAATGGCGAAGGTACGCTAGAGAACTTGGCAAACAAGTATGGATTACGCAACGTTGCTCAAGCAAAGACGTGGCTTGATACGTATAATGGAGACAAACCTTTGACGGCATCGCCGTCCAGAAAGCAGGTCCCCACTATGCGTAAGAAGACAACTTTCGAAGAGCGAATCGAAGTCGTTGAGTATGTGGTAAAACACAAGCACTCATACACTGAAGCCGCTAAGCATTTTCAAGTTTCATATCAACAAGCACGGTCTTGGGTGCTTAAGGCAAAGAATGGCGGTTATGAGGCTCTCGTTGATAATCGTGGCCACCACAAAGATGA
>NZ_AZEU01000287.1 GCF_001435035.1 Lacticaseibacillus manihotivorans DSM 13343 = JCM 12514 | reverse complement strand
AATATATTCCCTGATCAATCCATTTGTATTTTCGTTACTTCCTCTGGCCCAAGGAGCGTGAGGATTTGGAAAATAGAACTCTACTTGATACTCATCTGTGAGTTCTCCATGTCGTCCAAATTCTCTTCCTCGATCAGGGGTGACTGTATGAAGAATTTCATGTGGAATCTTTGCGAACATTGCTTTCAACGTTTCAAGTACAGGCAAAGCCTTCCTACCTGTGGCTCTTTGTGCTAATAACAAGCGGCTGCGTCGATCAATCATAGTGACCAGAACGTCGCCGCCGTCTCGGCCAACGACAGTATCAAGCTCCCAGTCACCGAGTCGAGTACGCATGTTGGCCGCTGACGGCCTCTCAACCAGCTTGTGTGAAATCGGGATCTTTCCTCGTTTCTCGATATAGCCTTTCTTATGTCTTGTTTTACCTCGGTGACGCAATTTACGCGCGATGCCTCTCGCACCATGACTTCTTGGCATACCAAGGTTATTTCGGTATATTTCGCGATAGATTGTGATGAAGCTGAACGGGCTTGAGCCTTCAGTACGTTGGTAGTTTCCGACGATTTGTTCAGGCGACCAATGATTGTCTAGGATGGCACTAATAACAGCACTTCGCAATTCAGCGTTCTCGAAAATACGCGGGCGGCGACATGCCTTACGCTTCTTGAGGTAATCTTTCTGTGCCGCTAAAGCCTTGTATTCCTTGTTACAGCGATGAGCTTCTCTAGAGATTGTGCTAACACTGCGATTTAAGCGCGTCGCTATTTCATGAAAAGATAGTCCAAGTTGGATAAAAGACTCTATACGACCGCGTTCAATAGCTGTAAGCTGATTGTAATGGCTCATTAGGAAACCTCCGTATGATGATGTTCTCGACAAACAACATTCTACGCTGTCTCCTAGTGGGTCAGTCTTTTTTCTTAGT
>NZ_AZEU01000286.1 GCF_001435035.1 Lacticaseibacillus manihotivorans DSM 13343 = JCM 12514 | reverse complement strand
GTAAGCAGGAGATAACAGCACGGATTCCCTAATCAAATTTCCAGCGGTACACTGACCTCATCAATTATGGTGAGGTATTTTTTATGTCAGATAAACCCGATATCGTCCAAATCAAGATGGATCAACCTAACCTGCCTCGTCCGGCGGCGGTAGCGTCCAAAGCACTGCAAATCAAGTTGGCCGATAATGAGTCAGTCATCGTATACAACCACATCCAAGGCTATATCTTGGATGCTTTGATGAAGGCGGTGTTTGATCGTGCTCATTGATATGCGCCAGCTTCGCGGCATCTATTTGGTCTGTGGCAAAACTGATTTACGGCGCGGCATCGATGGTCTCGTCGATGTCGTGAAAGAACAATTCGAACTAAACCCATACAACCATGCGTTGTATCTTTTTTGCGGTACTCGCAAAGACCGGTTCAAGGCACTTTATTGGGACGGCGATGGCTTTGTGCTTTTGTATAAGCGTATCGAAGATGGTCGGATTCAGTGGCCAACAAATCAAGATGAAGTCAGAAAGCTACATGCCAAGCAATTGACCCGGCTACTTTCAGGTTGGTCTTTAGACGCGAGCGTGCGGCCGTTTTGGCCAAGTAAAAAAGAGGTGAAAAGCGCTAGGCAATAAGCTTTTCAAGTGGTACACTCACACCATCAACTACGAATGGTGGCAAGTGCGATGCCAAGCGACGCAACCGAGATAAGCAAACTACGTGACCAAGTTAAAGCATTA
>NZ_AZEU01000285.1 GCF_001435035.1 Lacticaseibacillus manihotivorans DSM 13343 = JCM 12514 | reverse complement strand
GTGAATCATGGGATTGCGCTGCTTTTTTGAAATTCTATGAATAATCCAGGTTTATAGTTTGGAAAATATATTTCATCGATATACTTGGAGAAATCTCCCTTACCCTTCATCTCTGAAATTTCGTCAACTAGCTTTTGAAGCTGATTATTTGTATGATTTTCCAACATTAATCTCCATCTATCATAAAAAATTTCAATACGCAAATTGCAAGAACAAGTTAGCCACTCCGTGGCACGACACCGTGAGGCGAACT
>NZ_AZEU01000284.1 GCF_001435035.1 Lacticaseibacillus manihotivorans DSM 13343 = JCM 12514 | reverse complement strand
AGTTTCAATTCATGATACAGGATGCACTCTCCCTGAGTAAACTTTGCACCAGAACCACATAGGCAATCCAAAAGAAGTGAGAGGGCAGACCGGAAAAGCAAGGCTATAATAGATAAATGTAATGGCAATTCGGAACTTTTAGTTACCCATCCATTAGGCGCCCTGGCAGTACAATTGTGGGACGGTTTTCAGGTGTTACGGATAGTACATTCGATTCCCCTTGCTCCAGTCCAAGAAACTCTTGCCAATCCTGACTCTGGCTCGCATGCCGAGTTTCAATTTGTCGACCTGCCATCATCATCGTGATCAAAAGAATGCCGCCATTTCGACCTCTCGTTCGTTGTACACGAAGTAGACCATGGATAGCTACATAATCCAAGGCTTTATTAAGTGAATCGCGGCTGATATGTAATGCCTCCCGAATGTCAGCGGTTGTCAATTGCAATGACGTACTGCGTGCGCCAAGGCGATCAACGTACTTGACTAGGTCTTGAGCCCACTCGGAAACATGACTGTACTTACGGATATGTCGCGGCTTGCGAAACTTGACCCAATTCTGTCGAGCTGTACGCGCAAAAGGACGGACTTCTGGCGCCCATCGGTCCATAAGGTGCTGAATATAGGCCTTGCTGGCTCCCTGGTAGTTACCCGAAAAGGCGCTCTTTAGAATACGACGAACTTCTGTATCTCGAAGTGGGTCTGGTTGACGGGAATTCCATTCATCAGCAAAGTCATATGCGCGATTCTGGTCCCATCCTGAAGAATATGT
>NZ_AZEU01000283.1 GCF_001435035.1 Lacticaseibacillus manihotivorans DSM 13343 = JCM 12514 | reverse complement strand
ACAATAACGGTCGCCCCCTCCTTGAACATCCGGTTTTGGACTTGGTTTCATAGAACGTTAGACGTTACCAGGTAATAACCTCATCATACCCGAAAACAATGACCACGTGGGTAAAAAATAGGCAAAACTTCAATAAATTCGCCGTTTACATTAAGTTTGAAGAAAAAAAGCCCGAAATCTGGTAAAATTAAGCTACCCGCGTTTTACAATCAAGTTAGCCACTATCGTTAGCACTCAGACAAAATAAAA
>NZ_AZEU01000039.1 GCF_001435035.1 Lacticaseibacillus manihotivorans DSM 13343 = JCM 12514 | reverse complement strand
TGAGTGCGCCTATGGTTAGGTATCTCTATCTCTAGTATTTTTCAAACTTCCTCCAAGTCAAACTTTAGTGATCAATGATGTCCGGCATCGTAAGTGTTTCTTGCCCACCATCAGGCGCCAGTGGTCTATCTCCCGTTACAGTGATTTGAAATTGGGACTCCAGCTGGTCACCGGTACGTGGAGAGGGTCCTCGCCGGAGCTAGCCGAGATGTGTCGCTACGCTCCCCACTCGCCGGATCTCCGACTGCGGAGTGATGTAGGTGGTAAACCACCAACATCACTCTCACCACGTACCGGTGACCAGCTTCCGTCCCAATTTCAAATCACTTCCACTACGTTAGACCACTGACGCCAGATGGCTACGAAACGTGTGATGCCAACATGCATCTGCGATTACACGAGCTGACCGCGCGGTGGTGAGACATTTCAATCTGTAAGTTAGTCATACCAACTTAAAAAATATGCGAGCGGAAGCGGCTTGGCAGAACGGCGGAAAATTGGACAATTGCCTGTGGGAGTGAAATCAAGTGAAACGCCGGTTTGTGGCGGTTCGTGCAGATTTCACCGGCAGAATTTGAACCGAAGTGGTTTTCTTCGGTTCAAATTCTAGGCAAAAGCTCCTCAAACGGTCTTTGTTTGAAAGCTGGCGCCGGCCGCACCGGAAACTTGTCCAATTTTCCGCAGTGGCGCCAAACGCTTTCGCTCACATATTTTCGGGCCGCTAGGCAATTGGTATAACTAACTAGAAGATGAAAACCACACTGACGATGCCGGACAGCAACAGTCATTTGGACAAATAAAAACACGACCTTGCAGCTTGCAAAATCGTGCGGAAAAGTGGAATTTCTTCTCCTCAGATCAACCACCTCTGAGGAAAATCTTTCTCAGACATGGACGCTATCTGAAAAAGAAAAAATTAAATTGAAAGTGGTTGATTAACATTTGAAGTTCCTCGCTCATTAGAATAATCTCATTAAACCACACTCACGCAACGGCGTCAATGTGATCAGAAATAATCGGAGAAGTATGGCTCTTCCATAGGAATGATGCTTTCCAAATTCTTTAACGCGGCTTTTGAGGCATGCAAGCGTTCAATGCGTGCCAAGTATGACGGTCGGCGGTAACTCATTAGCATCGTCGTCAAAGTTTGGATGTCGACATCCACAGCCTCGCCAACTGGGCGATTGGTGACTTCGACTTCCCCTTTTTCATTCCACCATAAGCCAAACGTCTTATTGTTCCACTCGGCTAAGGGATCCGTGACGTTGAAATGCACCGGCTTGCCAGGTTCCGTGAATGGATATTCTTTCAAGAATTCGGCCACATCCACGATCCGCGCCATGAAGTAAGGGTGGATGGTTTGTTTGATGTCACCATCAGACAACAGAAAGTGCAGGGGTTCATTTTTGTAAATATTGCCACGGACATGTTCCACCATGGAAAAATGCGCTGACACGAAATTCCACAAGCCGACGCGGGCTTCTTGCGTGTTGTACACCATTTCTTTAATATGGAAAACTTCATTGGCGATCCAATACAGCACATAGCCTTGCGGTTGGTCTTGGGCATCATAATAAACGCCGGCGATGCGCTCTTCTTCATTTTCCCAGCGCCAGTATTCATCCCAGTTCAGCTGATTGCGGATCATCGCGCCGTGATTGTGCAAGGCATACGTTTGATACGTGGAGATCACATCCGGGTCATCGATTTCCAGTCGTTCCACATGGCCTGGTGTGGGTTGTGGTTTCGGCAGTTGCGTATCTTTGACGTCAAAAGTCAAATGATCCGACATGATCTCCCAACCTTTTTTGCGGTAAAACGGGATCGAATAAGGATAAAGATAAGAGATCCACTGTTTATGCGCGCGCATGTGTTGTAAGGCTATGCGGATCAAGTCATGCATCAAACCATGCCCGGCGTATTCAGGGTAAGTTCCCACCCCAGTTAAGCCGCCCATTTTGACTTGTTTGCCATGGAGGTTCACGGTACAAGGGTAAATGGCCAACTGTGAAATCAATTGGTCATCATGAAACCAGCCGATCACATCAGATTTTTCCAGCACTGGGCGCTTGGCGCGTTCCAGCTCGCCTTCTTCATAACCTGATTCTTCGACTTCTTTGGCGGTCACTTGAAAAACATATGCCAACAAGTCGTTAAATTGTTCCAAATACTCTAACGTCACCGGTTTAATGGTGAGCTCTTTGCGTATATTATTGTCGTCCATCTCGAAAATTTTACTCCTTATGGGGTATTACGGGGTCAACTGTGGCAAAATCCATTGGCTTTACATTCGCCATGCCGATCATTGGATCGATGGTTTGGCTTTGGATGAGCGCTTCAGTCAATACAAATACTTTTGGTTCGTTATCACTGTCTTCATTGTCCGATAGCGAATCGTTTGTGTCAATCGGTGTCATGACGGCTTGCAAGCGCGCCACTAAACTGGTTTTACGGTTATCAGCCACTGCTTGGACTGCAAGTTCAAACGCGCGGGGGTCACCCATCAACACCAAAGACTGACTCGCCCGCGTGACTGCCGTATACAACAAGTTTCGCCGGAGCATGCGCTTAGACGCCAAGGTCAGCGGCAAAATCACCAAATCAAATTCGCTGCCTTGGGCTTTATGAATCGACGTGGCATAAGCTAAGGTAAACTTGGCAAAATCACTGCGCGTATAAGTGATCTCCGTTGAATCAAAGTCGATGATCAACTCATCGGTTTTGGATTCGGCTTCTTTTGCTGGGGTGATCCCGATCACGCGCCCGATTTCGCCGTTGAAGACTTGTTGTTCCGGGTTATTCACCAGCTGCAAAATCTTGTCGCCGATGCGATACGTCCGCTCGCCAAAGGACACTTCTTTAGAACGGTCAGACTTTTTGGGATTGACGATGTTTTGCAATAAGGCGTTGAGCTGATCGATGCCGCCAGCGCCGCGGTACATTGGGGCTAAAACCTGCATATCATTGAGATCAAATTTTTGCGCAGCTTTGGCCACGACTTGGCCGACCACTGCCGCCAGTTGGTTAGGTGGGCACAAAATAAAACTGCGGTCAGCTTTTTGTTGTTGCCAATCCGCCGGCAATTGCCCCATATTGATGGCATGGGCCAAGTCGATGATCGACGACTGCGAATCTTGACGGTGAATATGCGTCAGCTCTTGGGCTGGCAAGCAGCGAGCCCGCAATAGATCAGCGAATACTTGGCCAGGGCCGACACTGGGTAATTGATCTTTATCGCCAACTAAAATCAAGCGAATCCCAGGATGTAGCGACATCAACAAAGTGCGGAACAAATAAGTATCCACCATCGACATTTCATCGACGATCAATAACCCATCAGGTAATTCTTTGGGCTCATATTCATCAGAGTCGATGGTCAAGCCGAGCAACCGGTGAATCGTGCTAGCAGGCAAGCCAGTGGTTTCCGTCATGCGCTTGGCGGCGCGACCAGTCGGCGCGGCTAACATGATCGGAAAGGGTTCGTCTTTATAGGTATTGATATCAAGCGATAAGGCGTTGATTTCCGCATATGTCCGCACGATCCCATTGACCACCGTAGTTTTCCCCGTCCCAGGTCCCCCAGTCAACGCAAAAATGCCTGATTGCATCGCGGTGACGATGGCATGACGCTGGGTGTCATCATAGGTGATGTCGGCGGCTTTTTGAACATCTTTCAAGGCTTTTTGAATCGCCTTGTCGCTAGGTTTTTCAACATCTTGGTCGAGTTGCTTCAGGCGATTGGCGATTTCAAATTCGGCATCATACAAGCGCTTGGGGTAAATGCGTTTGTCTTCTGACATAATTTTATTGCTTTTGCGCAAAGCCACCACGGCGTCAGCGACATCATCTGGTGTGATTTCGACATTGCGCGCCCCTTCAAGCATGCCGATGGTCGCGTCTAACAGCTCTGGTAGTTCAACGTAAGTGTCGCCTTCGCCTTCAGTTTGATTGGTCAAGGTTTCCATCACCGCCCCTTGAATGCGAATCGGGGCATCTGGGGCGATATTCATGTGCGCCGCGATCGCATCAGCGCGCTTAAAGCCGATGCCGTCCACGTCAGCGATCAAGCGATAAGGATTTTCTTGGATCACATCTAAGGCGTCAGTGTCATACAAGGCATAAATCTTAGCGGCCATGTTGGCGGTGAAGCCAAAATCATTTAAGCCGATGATCACTTGTTCCATGCCGAGATTGGCTTTGAGATTATCGACTAACGTTTTTTGGCGGTCAGGTTTGAGCTTCAACGGCGTCAGCACGCTTGGATCTTTCAAGATCTTGTCGATGGCATTGACGCCAAGCTCATCGACAATGCGCTCGGCCGTTTTCTTGCCGATGCCCGGAAATTTCTCCGAACTCAAATAGCCGATCAGCCCAGCTTTACCTGAAGGCTTTTCGACTTGATAGTTGTCTGCGGCAAATTGTTGGCCGTATTTGGGATGGGTGACCAGTTTCCCGACAAAGTGGTACGTTTCATCTTCTTTGACATCCCCAAAAGAGCCGGTCACCACAATTTCTGGCTCCAACCAAGTGAGATTGGTTTTGGTGATGGTGATCAATAAGATCTTAAAAAAGCTGGTCGGACTTTGGAAAAAAATGCTTTTGACCCGGCCGGTGACGCTTTGTGGCTCGTCAGTCATCCGATGACTCCTTGTGCAATAAGTAGCCGGCGATATCGCGCACTTGGTTGGCCTTTTGATCGTAGCTGTCAGGATCCAAGCGCTTGGCATCATCCAAATACTTCGATCCATCTTGGCCTGCACCAGTCAAGGCCATGCCATAAGTGAAAAAGGCTTGGGCGTTTTTAGTGCGCAGTTGGGGTTCCAACATATCTGCGGCTTGTTGGAACGCCCCCATGCCGAGTAACAGCTCAGCCGTCAATAACGCAGCATCCAATCGATGTGGCGCGGCTTCATGGGCGGTCAGCGCAAAGGCTAAAGCTTTTTGCGGTTGTTCCAAGTGTTGATAGGACAAAGCCACCATGTATGTGGCATCTTGGCCTAAGTTGTCTTGATTTTTCGTCAGTTGTTGGAAATATTGAATGGCCAATTGCCAATTTTCTTGGCGGAATTGCAATAAGCCAAAGTTATACACCAACTCGCCATCTTCTGGAAATAAGCCGATTGCTTGCATCAATAATTGCGTCGCTTCATCATACGCATTGATGGCGATGAGCATCGTTGCCAGCGTCGCATAACGCTTTGGATCTTTGGGATTGTCATCGATGGCGGCAATGGCAGCATGAATCGCCCCATCGTGATCACCATGATTGAATTGGGCGATCATATTTTGCTTGGATTTCTTGGGCGCTTGAGATTTTTTTGATGTGTTGCTGTGTTTATTATCTTTTAACATCGTGACGCCTCCGGTTAAATCGTGTCAGTGGGATCGAGTTTCTTGGTCAAGTATTCGGTATCATTCCACTTGATCAACTTGAATGGCAGGTTGGGACCATAGGCTTCAAGAATGGTCACCGAAGAGTTGGTCAAACCGCCCATTTTGCGCATGTCAGCGATCGGCGTGCCGAGGAGACTTTGAATTAAAGCCACCAAAGCCGCCCCATGGCTGACGAACAAAAGGTTCTCCTCGCCAGTGACATCTTTTGCCACTGCATCTAACACCACTGGTTGCATCCGCTTGATCAAATCTGGGAAGGTTTCGCCTTCGATGGCTGTAGGATCATAGTCATCAGGCGCGGCGCGAAAGGCGTGTAACTCTTTGGGATACTTCTTGGCGACATCAGTGAACTTCATGCCTTCCATTTTGCCCAAGTTGAATTCCCGCATCCCTACTGTAGTCGTAGTGGGAATATTTTCATTGAGATCTTGTAACAAGGTGTTGGCCGTCGCTTGAGCACGTGGCAAGGGACTGATGTAGCAATGGGCAAAATGCGTGCCTTTCAAATAACCCGCCAGCTGGTGGATCTGTTCATAGCTTTCTGGAAGCAGTGGCGAATCCCCATTGGCCCCTTGATAGCGCCCTTCCAAATTCCATTGCGTCTTGCCGTGCCGCACAAAAAATAATCGTGTCAACTGCGCACCCTCCTTGTTGTTGCTTCTATTATCGCGATTTTTACGCGCCTTTTCAACCAGCCGGCGGTATAATTGGGGTAATCAGAGATTTGGAGGCCTTTTCAGTGAAAGATTTTACTTATTACAATCCCACCGACATTCGCTTTGGGGACTATATCGACGCACAACTTGCCAAAGTCGTGGCACACTTTGGGCAAAAAGTGTTATTGGTGTACGGTGGCCATTCGATCAAAAAAAACGGTTTGTACCAGCGCGTGATCGATTTGTTAAAAGGCTTTGATATTGTGGAACTTGCAGGCATTGAACCTAATCCGAAAATCGATTCCGTTCGCGCTGGGGTGAAGCTGGCCCAAGATCGCGACGTGGTGTTAGCTGTTGGTGGCGGTTCTGTGATCGACGCTGCCAAAGTGATCGCCACTGCCGCACATTACGATGGCGACGCTTGGGACTTAGTGGTCGATCGCGACCTGGCACAAAAACAAACCATGTTGCCGCTCGTGGATATCGTCACGCTTGCAGCCACTGGCAGTGAAATGAATGTCAATGCCGTGATTTCTGACCCGAGTCAAAATGCTAAAGTCGGCGCTCGCTGTCCAAATCCTCCTGCGGTTTCCTTCTTGGATCCGCGCTTGACCTTCACCGTGCCTGCCAGCCAAACCGCTGCAGGTTCGATGGATATTTTCTCCCATTTGTGTGAACAATATTTTGATCGCTCAGATTCCAACGATGTGTCTAAAGGCATGATCGAAGGCTTGATGCAAACCGTCACCCGCTGGGCCCCAGTGGCAATCAACAAACCTGATTCATTGGATGCGCGCGCAAACTTAATGTGGGCGGCCACCAATGCTTGTTCTGGATTAGTCGGTGCTGGCACTGAAAGTCGTTGGTCTTGCCATGCAATGGAACATCAACTGTCTGCCGTTTATGATGTGACCCATGGCGTGGGTTTAGGGATCTTGACGCCGCGCTGGATGCAATATGTCTTAGATCACGATGAATCAACAGCAAAGTTATTCGCCCGCTTCGGCCATCGTGTCTGGGACTTGCCAGTGTTAGGCAATGTGCACAACCGCGCGCAAGAAGCCATCGATGCCACTTGGAGTTGGATCTTTGGCTTAGGCTTTGGCATGACCTTGCCAGAAATTGGGATCAAAGATGAAGCACACTTTGCTGAAATGGCGAAAACTGCCGCTGCTGGGGGCTTAGATCACGCCTACTTGCCACTGGATGCACAAGCGGTCGAAGATATTTATCGCGCCAGCATTACGCCTGGTATCCACTAACCATACGCAAAAGCCTTCGCTGAAAAACATCGGCGAAGGCTTTTTGGCGTCATTACGGTAATCATTACGTTGCTGGGACGAAAAAGCCGCCGATCACTCAGCGACTCGTTTCCAAGTTCAATAATTTCAATGGTTTACGACTGCCATGCACAATGATCACCGCGATAGCAAGGTAGATCATCACCCAAAACAGAGATCCAAATAATAAAATTTGGAAATTCCCAGTTGGCGTTCCAGACAAGCCGTGAATCGCCACCGCAATATAATCCAAACTGAAATGAAACGCCATCGGCACTAGCAAACTGCCACTACGCAAATACATTGCCGCCAGCATCACCCCCATGCCAGCTGCTTGCAGAATTTGAATCAGTGTGATGCCGGCACTTTGATGAGTCAAATTGATCAAATGCAAGGCGCCGAACAACAACCCAGACGTCAACATTGCCGCCCAAGCATTGCGCCAGTGTTTCAGCAATTGACTGAAGATCACGCCACGGAACATGCATTCTTCGGTCGCTGCGGCCACAATGCCCGTCACGATACCAGCAGGGATCCGACTAGTATGCCCTAACTTGTAAGTAATCACACCAACTATCAGCCACAACAAGATCAACCAAGTCCAAGTCCACCATTTTAAATTGAGGAAATGAAGTTTTTGATGGATCAGCCACCAGTTCAGCAACAAGATCACGCCAAATTCCAGGCCTTTATACACCAGCAAATGCGGCACATAAGCAAAATGCAACAACCGGGTGCTGTAGCCGATCACCACTTCCCCAAGCAGTAATTCCAAAATGAAAAATAGCGTCAAGCGCCAGTACCATGATAACTTTTCCATAGAGTCCTCCTATCACGTCATGCGCCGATTATACCAAATTTCACTTCAATAAAAAAACAACCGGATCCAACGACCCGATTGTCTCATGATTAAACGTATTGTAAAACTTTCTCGTCAGCGTAGGCCACGTCGATGGTCCCACCACCGTAGCACTCCTCACCGTTGTATAACACAACCGCTTGGCCTGGGGTGATCGCACGCACTGGCTCGTCAAAGACGATATGCGCATTGTCGCCGTCTAAGTGCACCGTCACGCCAACATCAGCTTGGCGATAACGGAACTTGGCGGTGCAATGGAAGTCTTGCGCTGGTGCTGAGCCGGTAAAGAAGCTCATGCCAGAAGCATCAAGGCTAGTCGCCATCAAATGTGGGTTGTTGAAGCCTTGGCCCACATACAAGATGTTCTTCGACAAGTCTTTGCCGACGACAAACCAAGGCTCGGAGTTCTCAGAGTTCCCACCGATGCCAAGGCCGCCGCGTTGGCCAATGGTGTAATACATCAAACCATCGTGTTGGCCTTTAACTTCGCCATCGTAAGTCATCATCTTGCCAGGTTGAGCTGGTAAGTAAGTGGATAAGAATTGCTTGAAGTTACGCTCGCCGATAAAGCAGATCCCAGTGGAATCTTTCTTTGCGGCAGTGGCCAAACCGTACTCGGCGGCAATGGCACGTACTTCTGGCTTTTGCAAATGGCCGATCGGGAACATCGCCTTTTTGAGTTGAGCTTGGGAAAGCTGGCTCAAGAAGTAAGTCTGATCCTTGTTGCCATCTGCGCCGCGCAACATGTGCACGATGCCATTCTCATCAGTGGTCGTTTGCGCATAATGGCCCATGGCGATGTAATCCGCATCAAGCTCTTCAGCGTAATCTAAGAATGCTGCGAACTTCACTTCCTTGTTGCACATCACATCAGGGTTTGGCGTGCGGCCGGCTTTGTACTCCGTTAAGAAATATTGGAACACGCGATCCCAATATTCTTTTTCGAAGTTGAT
The DNA here is from genome assembly GCF_001435035.1 of Lacticaseibacillus manihotivorans DSM 13343 = JCM 12514. GTDB lineage: Bacteria > Bacillota > Bacilli > Lactobacillales > Lactobacillaceae > Lacticaseibacillus > Lacticaseibacillus manihotivorans. The sequence goes on along the minus strand of NZ_AZEU01000039.1, from coordinate 1,537 downwards.
CGAGTAATAAGGGATGCCGATTTCTGCAGCCACCTTGGCCACGTCTTCGTAGTCTTCAGTGGCGGTACAGACGCCATATTCGTCGGTGTCGTCCCAGTTTTTCATGAAAACGCCCACCACGTCATAGCCTTGTTGCTTCAGGAGCAAGGCGGTCACGCTGGAGTCCACACCGCCTGACATCCCGACGACAACGCGGGTATTGCTGTTGTCCATATGATTCACCATCATTTCATTAAATTGCTGAAAGCATTGATTTGAAGGTCAAGATTCCAGTAACGCTCAGTATACCATAATTGCTTGCCAAAAGTAAGCTAATTACCTCGCGTTTTTTGGCGTATACTGAAAGCCTGAGGTGATTCTCTTGCAAATTTTCTTAGCCTTGATGGGCTTATGCTTACTGGTGTTAGGCGCACAGTTTATGTCCGGTCGCTGGCTGTCGATGTTAAAAGCTGACGCCTCCAAGCAAACTGGTATCGCAGTGGGCTTACCTCTGCTCGTCTTTGGCTTATTGTTGTTACGCTTCGCATTTTAATTGAGCAGGGTTTGAATGGATCCAGCATACTTAACTGGCACGCATTGTGTCTTACGCGATATTCCGGAATCCGATTATCCGGAACTGCGCGCGATCGAAAACGCTGTGGGTTTAGAAGCAGATGATGAGCTCCCTTACCCGCAAACCCTTGATGCCATCAAGAAAATGGTGACGATGAAAGCCCCAGATCACTGTTTCGGCATTTATGTCGGCCATAAATTAGCCGGCAGTGTCGCAGTGTTTGGCGTCGATTTCTTGCACCAACATGCTAAAGTCGGCATCGCAATCAGCCCTGAGTTTCAACATCAAGGTTTAGGCCAAGATGCCTTGACTGTATTGTTGAACTTCTGCTTTGCCCAAATGCCGCTGCACAAAATCAAACTCACGGTATTTGCCGACAACCAACCGGCGATCCACTGTTACGAAAAGCTCGGTTTTAAATGCGGAGGACGCTTTAAAGACGAATACTTCCGCAATGGTCAGTTCATCGATTTACTGGCATATGATTTAATGCGTGACGACTGGCTGGCCAACTAAACAAAGACGCCTTGGATTTTTTGAAATCCAAGGCGTCTTTGTTCGCGTTTAGGCGAGTTTGATCACTTGACGCTCGATCAATTCGGCAATGATGTAATTGAACTGTTCAACATTTTCTGCGGTTTTGTCTGTTTTGAAAATGTTGACGGCTTTTAAGCCATTACCGGTAGTCACACCCATTTGAAAAGCGGAGAGATCAGCTTTAAACGTGATGCGTAATTTATTAGCCGCGGTAAATGGGGAGTTGGGGTCAAGCGAGCGTTCCAATTGGAAGTTGCCGTTTTTGGTTTTGGTAAAGCCCAAGTCCATTAACGTGTAACGCTTCACTGCTGGATCCACAGCGTAAGTCTTGGGACTGCCAAGTGGTGCACTGGTGGTTGCTAATGCCATAAATGTTCCTCCTTGTAAATCTTGGTACTGTCAAACGTACCTCGTTTAAATTCATAATTTCCGAACAATAAAAAACAC
>NZ_AZEU01000282.1 GCF_001435035.1 Lacticaseibacillus manihotivorans DSM 13343 = JCM 12514 | reverse complement strand
AACGCCCTACGAAGTTTTCTATAATGAGACTTTGCACTTAATTTGACAATTCACCGCCTGAAAAAAGACTTGGAATTTGCCAAACGCAAACACGTGGTGCAACAATGAAACCAGCTCACAAAAAGTTTGTAATCAGTCTTGAGTTATGATAGTATTTTAGTTTGTGAGTATGTGACGTTTTTTCGTCACCGACTCCTTGCCCAGAAGACTGGGCCAAAGTCCATAAGGAGGTGAAATGTCAATGGCTACGACCAAGTATGAAATTACCTACATCATCCGTCCTGATATGGATGAAGCAGGCAAAGCTGCGCTGATCGAACGTTTTGACAATATTTTGAAGGAAAATGGTGCGACCATCATTGATTCCAAGGATTGGCAAAAGCGTAAGTTCGCATACGTAATCGGCAAGTACACTGAAGGTGTTTACCACATCGTCAACTTAACTGCTGATGACGCTGCTGCGATCAACGAATTCGACCGTTTGTCCAAGATCTCTGGCGATATTCTTCGTCACATGATCGTCAAGCGCGAAGATTAATTTTTCGCTGTATAGAAGGGGTGCGTAGGGATGATTAATAGTGTTTCTTTAACCGGCCGCTTAACGCGTGAAGTCGAGTTGCGCTATACCCAAAGTGGGATTGCCGTCGGCCGTTTCACGCTGGCAGTTGATCGTCAGTTCTCCGGAGCCAACGGGCAACGCGAAACAGACTTCATCAACTGTACCATCTGGCGTAAAAGTGCCGAAAACCTCAGTAATTTCACGCGTAAAGGTTCCATGATCGGCGTGATGGGTCACATCCAAACCGGTCAATATACCAACCAACAAGGCCAAACGGTTTACACGACGGATGTCGTCGTGGAGAACTTCGCCTTGCTGGAATCGCGTGCGACGACTGAAGCTCGGCCACAAGATGCCACTGGGAACAATCAAAACAACGGCAATAACTACCAAAACAACTTCGGCGGGGGCCAACCAGCACCTGCGAATAACTTTGGTGGGAGCCAAAATACGGCCCCAACCACACCATCATCCAACAATGGTGGCAACAATAGCCAACCGAACTTTGGTGCTAACAATAATAACGCCAATAACAATACTGCTGATCCGTTCGCCAATAACGGCCAACCGATCGACATTTCGGATGATGATCTGCCGTTCTAGAATCTTTTGAAAAGGAGTGACATTCATGGCACAACAACGCCGTGGTGGCCGTCGTCGTCGCAAAGTCGACTTCATCGCCGCTAACCATATCGAATATATCGATTATAAAGACACTAATTTGTTGGAACGCTTCGTTTCCGAACGTGGTAAGATTTTACCTCGTCGTGTGACGGGTACTTCCGCCAAGAACCAACGCAAGTTAACTGTTGCGATCAAGCGTTCCCGGATTATGGGTCTGCTTCCATTCGTTGCGGAAGACTAATTTGGTTTTCTAAGACCTGCCATTGCGGTGGGTCTTTTTTGTTACCATAAAAATGCTGATTTTGGATTATTTGATTGTTTATAGGAGACTGCTAAATGGCCTATGCGTACTTGTTGACACGCCTTTTAAGTGAAGATCACCTTTCTCAAAAAGCCTTGGCTGATGCAATTGGTATTGCCTCGGCAACACTTCGGCGCTTATTGAATGACCAAGCCCCAAGTGCGGCGACCAAACGTAAGCTTGAGGCTTTTTTCAAGCAACGCCAGGCCCAAGAACAATGGGTGATCTACTTGGACGAAAGCTTTACGCAGCGTTCAGAGCGCATGTATGTCAGTGCGACTTTGATCAAAAATTGCGATCGTGACATGAAAGTATTTCGTGAGGTCGTTTATCCCAATCAACAAAGTCTTAAAAAAGAAAGCAAGGCGGTCGGGAAATCTAATGATACCGTACGCTTGATTTTACAAGCGTTAGTGGCAGACCCAGCGCAGCGCTTTATGAGTTTAGTGCAAATGCCACCGATTCCTTTGCTATATCCCACTGGTTTAGCAGTGCTCCATCCGTATTTGCAACTGTTAGCGGCAATTTTCACGTAAAAGCCTTTAATTGGGACTGTGCGGGTGGTGTTAGATGAACGCAGTGACTTTATTCCAGCAAGCTTTAACCGCGCGGCGCAAAGCTTACAAGCGTATCTTGCGCCTTATTACGCCGTGGTCCCGAATATTATCATGACGCAGAAGAACTCCAAGTTATCCCTGGGGATTCAAAGTAGTGATTTTATTGCCAACGGGGCGGTGAAGTTCACGCCTGAACAGATGCAAATATATGGAGTGCAAACTTTGCAACTTTCAGCGGCCGAACAAATGGCACTGACGCGGCAGCTGCTGGGGATGCGTGATGATCCTAGGGCCGTTAATAACATTGTGCGGCAACTCAAACGCCTGTATACGTTAGTTGAAAAAGTCACGCAACTTTCGATTTTGCCCTTACCCTTGGCTTTGGCGACTAAGCGTCAAATTGAGCCGATTATCTTGGCGCTACCCAAAAAAGCCAAACAAATCGTTGCCTCGCTTCCATTAGAAACTTGGTATGATTTGTTGGCTGTCTTGGCAATTATCTTAAGTCATGTGGAACTGTTGGATGCGCAAGTCAATATGTCCAAGCAATCGCTTAAAATTATCGACCGTTTGGAAGTGAGTTGTCAGTGGTTATTTGAGGTGTTGGCAACGAGCTAGTCTTTTTCGTATAAAGTCCTCATCATGATTGGTAATGTGGCTACTAACGGTAGCTATCATAATAGCGAAATAAATAAAACATCTGTCGCAGCGGTGCAAGGCGACAGATGTTTTTGAACGGTACAGACAGAAAACTAGGCTACGGACCGATTAACTGCCTGTGACGAATAGAGAATGTTAGATTTATAAGGTTTCACCATTCGTGGTGATGACCTTTTGATACCAATAGAAAGAATCCTTGCGAGTGCGTTTCAAAGTCCCGCGACCTTGATCATCAAGATCGACATAAATAAAACCGTAGCGCTTCGACATCTCACCAGTAGAGGCGGAAACCAAATCGATACAACCCCAAGGTGTGTAACCGATGATATTGACACCATCGGCTAAGGCATCTTGAATTGCTTTGATGTGAGCACGTAGGTAATTGATCCGATAATCGTCGTGAATCTGGCCATCAGCTTGGACGGTGTCTCGAGCACCAAGACCGTTTTCAACGATGAACAGTGGCACTTGATAACGATCATTCAATTCATTAAGGGCAATACGTAAGCCAGTGGGATCAATTTGCCAACCCCATTCGCTGGCACTTAAGAAAGGATTTTTAACGCCACCCATTAAATTGCCAGAGATGTTTTCAGTAACGCGGCCGGTGGCATCGATTGCACTGGACATATAATATGAAAACGAAATAAAGTCGACGTGGTATTTCGCAAGTAATGCCAGTTCGTCAGAGGTTCGATCTAAATCAGATTCGGTAAAGCCATTTTCTTTAAATAATGCAGGCGCATAACTCGGATAATGCCCACGAACTTGAACATCGGCACAATAGAAATTAAAAGCTTGATTATGTTTCAAGTTGGCGAGCTGATTGATAGGATCCGCATCATAGGCATAACTGGTGGCATAAATGATCATGTTACCAACTTGTGCGTCAGGATTAGCTTCGTGGGCCGCTTTAACAGCATAAGCACTCGCAACAAATTGGTTGTGCCAAGCTTGAAAGATGTTACGTGGTTCATTGGCCCCGTTTTGTTGAATCAAACCTTGACTCAACACTGGAAAATGCGCGGCGCTGTTAATTTCATTAAAGGTCAGCCAATAATGAACACGATCACTGTAGCGCTTAATCACTGTTTCGGCGTAATGCTTAAAAAATCCGATCAATTGTTTGTTTTTCCAACCACCATAATGTTTAGCCAGATAAAGCGGCATTTCGTAGTGAGATAAGGTAATGACTGGTTGGATATGGTGCTTCACACATTCTGTGATGACTAGATCATAAAACTGCAAACCAGCTTCATTTGGTTCTTGTTCGTCGCCTTGAGGAAAAATTCGTGACCAAGAAATCGAGAATCGGTAGGCTTTAAAACCCATTTCAGCAAACAAGGCAATATCTTTTTTGTAGTGATGATAAAAATCGATACCTTGGTGATTAGGATAAACGTATTGTTGTTCATCGATGGTCCAATCAAAGTTTGGTCCAGCAATGATCGCCATCCGTTGCTTGCCACCAGGTAAAGCATCGTCAACTGAAAGGCCACGACCGTCTAAATCGTAGCCACCTTCAAGCTGATTAGCGGCAGTTGCGCCGCCCCATAAGAAATTTTCTGGGAACTTCATTGATTACTCCTTTGAATTGTTGACATTTACTTTGATAAACTTGATTAGGCAAGTTGTTTAATTTGGCTAGTCCAGCGATTGATTTGATTCACTGAGCTTTCAACTGAGATCTTTGGTTGATATTGATTGGGAATCGGTAAAGGTGAAAAATGATCTTTCCCACCATTTAAGGCCGCACCAACGCCAGAAAGCTCTTGAATACCAGAAACTGCCACTGTTTGTTGGGTCAGATCAGCCAAGCGTTGCATGAGGTAATGATTGGCGATCATCCCCCCATCAACATGGGCGACTGGCACCATTTTGGGACTATAAGTCGCGAGTAAATTAATGATATCAGTGATTTGATAAACCACCGCGTCTAATCCAGCGCGCACAATTTCATTAGCACCGGTTAACATGGTCATCCCTAAAAAAGCAGCCTTCAGATGTGGCCGATTATAAGGGGCTGCCATCCCTGAAAATGCTGGGATCAACATCGTGGTATCACGAGGATTAGCGGCTTGGGCCATCGTGTCAGTGTCTGTTGGTGAATCGAACAGATGTAAATGATCTTTGAGCCAAGTAATCAAAGCACCTGAGTAGTTGACGTTGCCTTCTAACACATAAGTGGTTTGACCATTGCGTCGCCAAGCAATTGAGGTATTTAAGTTTGGCGCTTGAATCAATTTAGTCCCAGTATTCACCATAATTGAAGAACCAGTCCCAAAGGTGATTTTGTACTGACCGGCTTGCAAGCAATGTTCTGCAAATAAGGCCGCTTGCGAGTCTCCTAAAATACTGATGATCGGAATCGGCGTCGGTAAAGCACCGAATAAGTCAGTGAAGCCAAATTGCGCGTTAGAGTCACAGATTTGTGGCAGACTTTCTTGATGAATACCAAACGCTTGGCATAATTTATCGTCCCAACTACCAGTCGTTAACTTCATCAATTGTGTCCGACAAGCGTTACTCGGTTCTGTCTTAAATGCTACACCGTGGGTCAACTTGAATACCAGCCAACTATCCATTGTGCCGAGGCATAAATCGCCTAACTGTTGCGCCTTTTCAACGGCTTCATTGTGTTGAATGAGCCAGGCCCATTTGGCGGCGCTGAAATAAGGTGATAAGGCCAAACCAGTCGTTTGTTTGATCGTTTTGAAGGCGGGATGATTGCAAAGCGCATCAACTAAATCAATGGCGCGATTATCTTGCCAAACAATGGCGAGGTCCAAGGGTTTGCCAGTTGAACGTGTCCAAGCAGCGGCGGTTTCGCGTTGATTGCTGATGGCAACGCCAGTTAAAGTTTCGCCTTGTAATTGCGATAATGCTTGCGTAGTCAAAACTTTGAGATTGGCTTCGATTTCATCTAAGTCATGGCTGATCCAGCCTTGGTCACTGATAATTTGACGATGTTTTTTAGTGGTTTTATACGCGATAGTACCATCTGGACGGACTAATAAAACTTTGGTACCTTGCGTACTTTGATCGATTGCTAATGTGAGTGCCATAGTCGTTACCTCAACCAGTGTTTGATCTTTTCAGTCACACTAGTAGCATCCATGCCGTAATAGTTGAAGACTTCAGCTTGAGTCCCGGCAATCACCGGCTCATCAGGAAAACCAATGATATGAACTTTGGTATCGCCGCGTGGGGCTAAGGCTTCAGCTACCGCCGATCCTAAACCGCCATAAAGACTGTGTTCTTCCAAGGTCACAATGAGATGTGTCTGATCGGCGACCTGGTTAAGGGTGGCTTGATCCAATGGCTTTAGCGATACAAGATCGATTACTTGCGCATGGATACCAAGCTGATTCAGCTGAATCGCTGCTTCATTGGCAATCGCCAAAGTTTCACCCATCGCCACAATCGCGACGTCTTGACCATAATTACTTAAGATATTCGCCTTACCAGGCTTGGTGAAAGCCTGCGTAACATTCGGATAAAGGGTTGGTAACGCGACTTTGCCGATGCGCACATAAGCTGGATTTGGTGAAGTGGCCAAATAGCGCATGAGCCCTTGCGCCTGATGTTCATCAGCGGGCATATAGATTTCAAGATTAGGAATAGCCCGAGTAATTGCCAAGTCTTGCAGAGAATGGTGGGTGGCGCCTAAAACGCTATAAGAGTTACCCCCAGAGATCCCAATTAATTTCACGTTGCTATTGGAGTATGCCACATCGACTTTTACCTGTTCGATACTGCGCATGGTTAGAAATGCTGCCGGCGCAAAAACAAAGGGACGTTTGCCACTATGCGCCAACCCGGAAGCGACGGTGACGGAATTTTGTTCGGCGATGCCGATTTCAACCAGTTGATCAGGATGCGCGTCGACAAAAGGATTTAAAGCAGCTGATCCACGTGAATCACTGGTCACTGCCAAAATGTTACGATCATGGTTTGCAGCCTCAATTAATTCGGTGCAAAGGACATCGCCGATTTTTTTCGTATCTGTCATTTGCTTAATCCTCCAATCACGGTTTGTAATTCATCGATGCCTTGTTGATATTCGTCGGCAGTTGGGACGCGGTGATGCCAGCTGGCTTGGTTTTCAGCAAAACTGATCCCTTTACCTTTGATCGTATCAGCGAGAATCAGTCGCGGTTTGTTGGTGTTATTTTCTGCAGTTAAAACAGTGACGATTTGGTTCATATCGTTGCCGTCGATTTCTTGCACATCAAAACCAAATGCGGCATATTTTTCAGCCAAGGGTTCACTATTCATCACGGATTCAGTTGGCCCACTGATTTGTAAGCGATTGTGATCGATGATCGCCGTTAAGTTGTCGAGGTGATAGTTACCGGCTGCCATGGCTGCTTCCCAAACGGAACCTTCAGCTTGTTCACCATCGCCCATTAAAGTGAAGACGCGATAATCACGTTGGTCAAGCTTGGCGGCTAAAGCCATCCCGACACTTAAACCTAAGCCATGGCCAAGCGATCCAGTATTCATTTCAATGCCATTGATGTGGTTGGTGGGATGGCCGATATAAGGTGAATTGAATTGCGAGTAGGTGAGCAGATCTGCTTGAGGAAAATACCCAGCATCCGCCAAAACGTTATATAAAATTTCGACAGCATGGCCTTTGGATTGAACGTAGCGATCACGATTGGGATTGGTGAAGGTTGCAGGGGTTTGTTGCATCACGTCGTTGTATAACGCGGTTACAATATCCGCACAAGAAAGATCAGAGCCGGTATGACCAGTTTTAGCACGATAAATCATTTGCCAAGTAGCTAAGCGCATTTGTGCGGCTTTTAGTTGCAGTGCTTGAATATCCAAAATCATCCCTCCTTATTTGATAATACTGGTGATGTCGCCACGCAGGTATGCCGCCACATCGTCTTCGATTGGATCATAGTAATCTGGGGTAACGCCTAAATACTTGCAGGCTTCTGCAAGCACCGGCACAACGTCATCTCGAACCGCAGCGATGTGGTGAATGTATGGGCCATAGACAAGCTTGGTTTCAAAACGGTTGAGGTTGGCGAATTCTAGCCATAAGTACGTGCCTTGTTCATAAGGACCAGGGCAAGACTTCGCATTGCCTAATAGCAACGAATACTTCCCGTTATCGCCGTCAAAGCGGCAAAGCGTATAGTCGCCATCTTGAGCTTGTAAGGCCACACTGCCAGGATAATCAAAGACGAAATGTGATGGTGGTAGTACAGGCTTGTTCTTAGCCGTTGAAAACGGAAAGACGCCGAGATGTTGTAAGAGTTCACCATTAGGATTTTCAGGGTGACGACAGTTAACATCGGCAAATACTGCGCGATGTTCACCCATGGTAGCTGCTTCCACTAAGAGTTCAGAAATGACGCCATGGATGTCAGTTTCACAAGTGACGGGAGTGCCTTCATCTTGAAGCATGGATTCTGAAGCATAAGGTAAGATCCCGATTTCATCTTGCAAGGCAGTCCAGCATTGAATCGCGCCGGCGTTGCAACCGTATTGGGTCATTTTGTTTGATAACGCCACTTTTAAGGCTGCGACCATATCCAAATCCGTGTCACTGATTTGAATTTCGGCAAATTGTTGGAACTTTGCCACGGTTTTGGCGATTTCTGGATCTTGTGTTTTTTGCAGGCGATGAATTTCTTGAACCAGTTCGGTCATTGGAATTGGAGAAAGTGAAATATTGAAGCGTTCAAGCAGTTCGCCTTCATTGACCATCGTTGACCAGAAGTCGAATGGCCGTGGCCCTACTTGTAAGATGCGCGTGTTTTTGAAAGTTTTGACGATGTTGCAAACTTTGATGAAGTCATTAACACCACGTTCAAACTCAGGATCGTCAATATCAACGTTTACCAGATAAGTAAATGGAATTTGGAAGCGGCGCAAGACTTTTCCAATTGCAAACAAGCCGCATTGGGTATCGCGTAAGCGTGAACCATCAGCCGCAGGGGCTTCATCTTTTGGCCCCCATAACAAAACAGGAACGTTTAATTTCTTAGCCAAGCGGGCACATTCATACTCCGTTCCAAAATTTTCATTGGCCAAAAACAAACCATTAATGTGAGCAGCTTGAAACTTTTCTGCGATTTGATTCATACCAGCATCGTCATAAAGCAGGCCGTCATTATTGACATCTTTGATATCGACATAGTCAATGCCCATTGCATTGAGTTTGTTACGTGTTAAATTGGCAAACTCAATTGCCGCATCAGCAGAGAATATGTTGCGGCGAGTCGGTGCAAAACCTAATTTAATAGATTGGGTCATTTTGCCATCTCCTAAACTAATTTGTTTGTTTACAAAACTTAGTGTATTATTTTAGTTGACGAAACGCAATAAGTTTTGCAAAGTTTTCGCTAATTTAGTATTCTTTTAGTGAGCACGAAGGGAGTGGCTGTGATGGCTTTAAAAATGAGTGATATCGCCAAGATGGCGCAGGTTTCTAAATCGGCGGTGTCGATCGCCATCAATGGAAAAGAAGGCATCAGCGACGAAACGCGGCAAAAAATCTTGAAGATTATTGCTGAACAAGGCTATACACCGTTACGCAAGAGTCGCAAGGCTGAAGAAGATGGTATTGGGGAAGTTACCTTTTTGGTGGTGACCACCAGTGGTTTAGTTCAAGGGGATTATCGCAGCCTACCATTCTTTAATAGCTTGATTTCCGCGTTATCAGCAGATGTGAGTCAACTAAATGGCAGTTTGCGTACCGTGACGGTTCAAGGCGATGAGTTAGCCGACCGCATCGAAAGTGTCGCAAACTCTAGTGATAATGGGGTTTTAGTGCTAGGTACTGACTTAACTCAAGAACAGGTCTTGCTGATCAAGCAATATGTGCCAAATGTGGTCTTTTTGGATACGTATTTTGAAGATATCATTGCCGACTTTGTCACGATGGATAATTACCAAGGGGCGCGGTTAGCAGGGCGGTATATGTTGCAACAAGGTTATACGGATATCGGGTATTTCGCCTCAGATAAGTTAATGTCAAACTTTAACGAACGCCGGCGGGGATTCCGAGTTGCATTGGCTGAAGCGGATCTGCGAATCGCAGAAGAACATTTCTACTATGTTTCACCAGGCCAAAGCTCGTCAGCGGACTTCGACCTAGCTGATTTAGGACCGAAGTTGCCAGCAGCAATCTTCTGCGAAGATGATTACATCGCCATTCGTTTGTTGAAAGCCGCGCAACGTGCTGGAATTAGAGTGCCAGAAGAATTAGCAATTATGGGCTTTGATGATATTTATGAAGGTACCTTGGTTTCGCCAGAGCTATCCACGATTCATGTACCAGTTGATCAAATGGCACAACAAGCTTTGCACCAACTCCAAGGGCAAATGCATACAACACACTGGAATCCACAGAAAACTTTGGTTGCCACTATCTTAGTTAAACGGCGGTCTCTATAATAAAAGAAAACCAGGTATGAACGATTCTGTTCATACCTGGTTTTAGTTTAGTTTTAATATAGTAAATTATGCTTGACTAGATTTAACACCAGTGATAATTTAAAGATGTTAACAAGGAAAACGGATTCACAGTTCAATTTAGGTACTGTGACATTCGTGCAGCTGCAAATTTTACGTTTCATAGGAGGTGGCTTCATGCTTTCCACGAAAGGCACACAATTTTTTCAGAATGGGAAACCATTCTTCTATTTAGCTGATACCTGTTGGAGTGCGTTTACTAATATCACTTTAGAAGAGTGGCAGTATTACTTAGATTATCGTGAACAGCAAGGATTTACTGCGATTCAAATGAATATATTGAGCCAATGGGATGCAAGTGGATCAGACTTGGACATTTTGCCGTATCCGATTACGCAATCTGGTGCACATTACCAATATGATTTCTCAAAACCAAATCATGAGTATTTTGATCGGGCAGAACAAATGGTAGCCGCAGTTCAAGCACACCACATGGTACCAGTGCTGGTACTGCTTTGGTCGAACTATGTACCTGGAACTTGGTCCGCGAATATGAACATCAATAATCAAATGCCATTTGATGAAATCAAACCATATGTTTCGGCTGTGACTGAACGATTCAAAAAATTCTCGCCTATTTATTTTGTGAGTGGTGATACTGATTTTCCAACAGAAGAAACAGTGAATTACTATCGTGAAGCATTAAAAGTTGCCAAAGTCCATGATGCAGGGGCCCTTTATGCCTGCCATATTAAAGGACGATTAGCAGAAGTGCCAGCCGAATTACTTAATCAGCTTGATTTCTTCTGTTACCAATCGGGACATAATTTAGCAGGTCAAAATACGGCTTATACCATTCCAAGTGCTTTGCGCGCTCAGGGATATCAGAAACCTATTATTAATGCAGAACCTTGTTACGAACAAATAAGTTATAGTCGCAATCTATATGGACGCTATGATGCACGTGACGTTCGTCAGGCTTCCTGGAGCTCGGTATTATCAGGGGCCGATGCAGGGATTACGTATGGCGCCCATGGTATTTGGAGCTGGCATCGATTGAATCATTCATTTGGTATTGTTCAAGGAGAAGGATTTGATGCACCCTTTGATTGGCGAGATGCGCTACATTTTGATGGTGCAAATGATATTGCTTATCTCAAGACAATCATGGAACAATATTTTCCAAATGGTGCAACAGCGGTTCAAACAAAGTTACATTGTGAAGAGAGTATTCGTATTTCAGTAAATGAAAATCGTGATCGATATGCAATTTATCTACCCACTAATACGATACTTGATCTGAATCCTTTGAAAATTACTAGCACGAATGCGTCAGCGTATGTGATTGATTTAAACAAGCGGCAACAATATCCATTGAAATTTACAGATTCAACGCACCTTGCCATGAGTCGGTCTGAAGCCGATTCAGTCATCATTGTCGATATTAAGGGGGCATAACCATGACCGATGAACAATTAGCGCAACAAATATTAACCCCGCGTTTTACAATCAAGTTAGCCACTATCGTTAGCACTCAGACAAAATAAA
>NZ_AZEU01000281.1 GCF_001435035.1 Lacticaseibacillus manihotivorans DSM 13343 = JCM 12514 | reverse complement strand
TCATGGCCTTTTTGGTCTAGTCGCTAAGGTGTTGCACTTGAATTGTAAACTGGGGAAATACTTTGTGATCGCAGCATTAGTTGGGGTCGTGGTGGTGATCGGGACGATGAGCTTACTGGCACCACAACTGGCGGTGACTGGCGCCAATCCGCCATTTGGGTTGCCACAAGCCAACTTGATCGCAACGTTAACGGCTGGCATTATGTCTGGGCATTTGCCTTGGATCATGGTCATTGTCGGCGCCATGCTGGGGATCGTGTGTTGGTTGTTAAAGCTGCCGATCATGACGGTGGCACTCGGCTTTTACTTGCCGATGGCGACCACTAGCGTCATTTTAGTCGGGGCACTGTTGCGCTTGTTAGTGGAGAAACTGTCCAAAGATGAAGCCGTGAAGAAACAGCGGGTGGATTCTGGGGTGTCGTTAGCCAGTGGCTTGATTGCAGGTGGCTCATTGATCGGGTTGATCGGCATCGGCTTGCAGGTGTCTGGCATCCTCACACCAGGCCAACCATCTGGTAACGGCAAAGCGTTCGGATTGTTGGTGTTAATGGGTTTGGCGATGGCGGTACCGCTTTTGCGCAAGCGCGCGGTGAAATAGTATAATTGGTTGGGTTTTTGAATAAGGAGGAAGCAACATGTCTATCAAACGTTCTGCATGTACCTCAATTATGGTCGGGAAAAAGGCTTCATTAGAAGGCACGACTTATATTTCACGCAACGAAGACCGCCTCAAAGCGATCCATCCTAAAGCTGTCATTGTCCAACCAGCCGTCACTGGCCGCAAAGAAACTTTTGTCTCAGCTTATAACCAATTGACCGTACCGCTGCCTGCCAGTGGCATGCGCTACACCGCCACGCCAGACGTCGATCAGTCTGCAGGCCCTAACGAAGAAGATGGCTTCAACAGCAAAAATGTCGGCGAATCCGCCACAGAATCCGTTTATGCCAACGAACGCGTTTTAGCTTATGATCCTTTCGTGCAAAATGGGTTAGCTGAAGATGCTTTGACGACTTTAGTGCTGCCATTCATCGATTCCGCGCGCCACGGGGTGCAATACTTAGGCGAACTGGTGGCTAAGTACGGTTCCGCTGAAGGTAACGGCGTGCAGTTCATCGATGCCAACGAAGTGTGGTACATGGAAATCGTTACTGGCCATCAATGGGTCGCAGTAAAGATTCCCGACGACTGTTATGCGGTGGCTGCCAACCAAGTGGCGATTCAACAAATCGACTTCAACGACCCGGACAATTATCAATGGGCTGCTGGCATTCAAGCATTCGTGGAAAGCCACCACTTGAATCCTGATCCAGAAGGTTTCAACTTCCGCCACATTTTTGGCACAGATACTAAGAAGGATCATCACTACAACACCCCACGCGTTTGGTTTGCGCAAAAGTACTTCAACCCAGAAGATCAAAGCCAAGACCCTGAATCGGCGGAATTGCCTTTTATCCGCAAACCAAGTCGCAAATTGTCGATCGAAGATGTGCAATACGTGTTGAAGTCTCACTTCGATGAAACCCAATATGATCCAATGGGCAATGGCTCAGCTCACGACAAGTTGACTTACCGCGCGATTTCTCTGTCACGCACGGCCAACTCTCATATTTTGCAAATGGGCGACTTAGCCGTACAATGGGTCGGCTTCGGGATTCCAACGTTCTGCCCCCATGTGCCAATGTTTGCTAACACTGACGCGATCGCCAAAGCCTACACCGATGTGCCTGAAAAAATGACCTTGGATTCCGCTTACTGGTTGTTTGAAGCATTAGCTATGGTGGTTGAAAGTCACTACGAAGACTTTATCGAAGCCGACCTTGCTTATCAAAAAGACTTAAGCGAATGGGCGCGCCGTGAAATCGCGACGATTCAAACCCATGCGCTAGGCCTTGAAGGTGCCGCGCAAACGGCTTACTTGACACAACAAAACCAACGCATTGTCGATCACTATCTGACCACGACACGTGATTTCTTGTTTGAATTGATGACTGAAGGTACTGAATTATCCAAGCTCACCTTCAAAATGGATCCAAATCTGTAAGCTTGATGAAAAAGCGGCTGAGCGCCGCTTTTTTTCATGCCGCAAACGTGTTAACGTGTGAAAGGAATATTTCTCTCATGCTGTCCGGCATCGTAAGCGTGTTTTGAATCTTCAAGTTAGCAATACCAATTGCCTTGCGGCCCGAAAATACGTGAGCTCCAGCGCCTTGGCGCCACTGCGGAAAATTGGACAAGTTGGTATGACTAA
>NZ_AZEU01000038.1 GCF_001435035.1 Lacticaseibacillus manihotivorans DSM 13343 = JCM 12514 | reverse complement strand
AGAAGCCAGGAATGACGCGAAGTACACATCATTCCTGGCTTTCAAGTTTTAGTTAAAAACTGAATTTTGAGGCTGGACAATTTACTTGACAGGGGTGTCAAGCGCCTGATAGCGTATTGCTAACAGTTCCTCACATACCTCTCAACAATGCACTTGCGTTGCTGATGTACCCAGCGTGAGGACTCTTTTTTGTTTTCAAACGCATTAAAAAAGTGCACCTAACATTGAGATGCACCGCTTCAATACTGATTACCGTTTGGCAATAAAGCTTTGGTAAGCCCAGTACAACACGCCGATGATCACAGCCAACAAGACTAGCTTGATCAACAAGGCGATGATGCCAGAAACTATCGGCAATAAAATCAATGCCACAATGGCAATGACGATCCAAGTTAAAATCTGTTTCGTTTGAGCACTCATGTTCATAACTCCTTTAATGACGCACTAGATACGGGGACAACAGTTGTCCCGTTTATGCTGTTTAGTATATCTTATAACAGCGGCAAAGACTTGCAAACCGCGTAAAATCGGGCTTAGGTCCCATAAGATAGTTAATAACATGTAGTACTATATCTAGAATGAAAAACAGATTTTTTTAATTTTCACACAATATATGGCCCCATTCCATGGTATGATAGTTCCATTGAGAAATCCGGAGGGGTACATGCCAATGATCGACATTAAAGTCAAAATCAACATTAAAAAGCGCGACGGTCGCATCGTCGACTTCGACCAACAAAAAATTACGCGTGCCATCACCAAAGCCGCAGTGTCTGTCGACAAACCTTTGTCACCAGCAGACTACCGCGATATTGAAGCCATTTCTGATGACGCCGTGGCGACTATTTTAGATCGCTTCGATAAAGACGTCCGCATTGCGGAGGTGCAAAGCGTCGTTGAAGAAGCGATTTTGAATGCCCACAAATATGATTGGGGCAAAGCTTACACCGACTATCGCATGCAACGCGATATCGATCGGGCCAAGCGCGCCGACGTCAACTACAACGTTCAAAAGCTGATCGATCGCGATTCCACTGTCGTTCACGAAAATGCCAACAAAGATTCTCGCGTGTTCTCCACGCAACGCGACTTAACCGCTGGGGCCGTGGCCAAGGCGATGGGGCTACAAATGTTACCACCAGCCGTGGCGAACGCTCACATGCGCGGCGACATTCACTGGCATGACTTGGACTACACGCCCTTTATGGCTGAAACCAACTGTTGCTTGATCGATTTCAAAGAAATGCTCAACCATGGTTTTAATATCGGTAACGCTGAAGTCGAACCCGCCAACTCCATTCAAGTGGCAGTCACGCAAATGACGCAAATCATCGCCAACGTGGCCAGCTCTCAATATGGTGGCTGTTCATCTGACCGGACTGATGAAGTGCTCGCACCTTTTGCGGAAAAGAACTACCAAAAGCACTTAGTCGAAGCCGCAGAACTCACTGACGATGCCGACAAACAAGACACATACGCCAAGCGCCGCACCAAAAAAGATATCTATGATGCGTTGCAAACGTTGGAATATCAAGTCAACACCTTGTACTCCACCCAAGGGCAAACACCTTTCGTCACGGTTGGCTTTGGCCTCGGCACCAACTGGATCGAACGCGAAATTCAAAAAGACATTTTGAAGATCCGGATCGGCGGCCTCGGCAAAGAAAAGCGCACGGCAATTTTCCCAAAGTTGGTGTTCACCTTGAAGCGCGGCTTGAACTTAAAAGCTGGCGATCCGAACTACGACATCAAGCAATTGGCTTTGGAATGTGCGACTAAGCGCATGTACCCAGACGTCTTGTCCTATGATAAAATCGTTGAACTCACTGGCAGCTTCAAAGCACCAATGGGTTGCCGGAGCTTCTTACAAGGTTGGAAAGATCCAGAAACTGGTAAAGAAGTCAACGCTGGACGTATGAACCTCGGCGTCATCACCTTGAACTTGCCTCGCATCGCCATGGAATCCAAAGGCGACAAAGATAAGTTCTGGAAAATTCTTGAAGCACGGTTGAAGATCTGCAAGCAAGGCTTGGTTTATAAAGTGGAACGCGCTAAGGAAGCCACTCCTGAATCCGCCCCAATTCTCTACAAGTACGGGGCCTTTGGCAAACGCTTGGCCGACGATCAAAAAGTCGACGAAGTGTTCAAGAATTCTCGCGCCACAGTTTCCTTGGGTTACATCGGCTTGTATGAAGTCGGCACGGTGTTCTACGGCTCCGAATGGGAAAAGAACCCAGAAGCTAAGCAATTTTCCATTGATGTGGTCAAAGACTTATACGATCACTGTGTTGAATGGGAAAAGCAATATGGCTATCACTTCTCCGTTTACTCCACGCCATCTGAATCATTGACGGACACCTTCGCCCGTGCTGATAAGAAGCGTTTTGGCACGGTGAAGGATATCACCGACAAGGATTATTACACCAATTCCTTCCATTATGATGTGCGCAAACAACCAACGCCTTTTGAAAAGCTCGACTTTGAAAAAGACTATCCCAAGTATTGTTCCGGCGGTTTCATTCACTACTGCGAATACCCTAACTTGAAGCAAAATCCTAAGGCCCTCGAAGCCGTATGGGATTACGGTTATGATATCGTCGGCTACCTTGGCACCAACACGCCGATCGATCAATGCTTCGAATGTGGCTTCAAAGGTGAATTCAAAGCCACGGAAAAAGGTTACGAATGCCCACAATGCGGCAACCACAATCCAGACACTTGTGATGTGGTCAAGCGTTTATGCGGCTACCTCGGCAACCCGAACAAGCGGCCAATGGTACACGGGCGTCAAGAAGAAATCATCCATCGTAAGAAACATATGAGCTTAGGCAACGACAACTTAGCCGGCCAAGCTTAAGCATGAAAGGTGAGTCGATAATCGGCTCATCTTTTTAATTGCACGAAAAAGGCATCCACGACCGAGAAGTGGATGCCTTTTGTGCGATCAGATCGATTTAAAACAATGGCAGTGGGGCTAAATAGGTAATGTCGTCACGTTTGGCGGCATCGCCTTCAGCTAAAATTGCGGCTTGCACGACCACTTTTGCATCGGCTTTGGCCAACAAGTCAGTGGCTGCTTTAAGCGAGCCGCCAGTTGAAATCACATCATCGATGATCGCCACGCGCTGATGAGCCAACAGCTTCGCATCGGTGCCATCAAGAACTAATTGCTGGTCGGCACTGGTGGTGATGGCATGCACTGGCACACTCACCGGGGCGACCATATAATCTTTGACACTTTTGCGTAAAACGATAAAGCGTGGCTGCTTGAGTTTTTCACTTAAGGCTTGTGCCAAGGGGATGCCTTTGGACTCGATGGTGACGATGTAGTCAAAAGGGGTCTGGGCCAGCTTTTGAGCCAAAGCATTGGCGGCATATTCGGTTAGTTCTGCGTCGCCGAGTAACACAAAGGAGGCGATGGTCAATTCTGGATGTAACGTGATTTTAGGTAAGCGACGTTGCAAGGGTCCCAGCTTCAATTCATAATATTCTGACATGTTGATCTCCTATAAGGCCAAGCCGACTAATGGTAAAACAAATTTCAAGACCCCGCCAGTGACTAATCCGGCAAAGGGATCAAATACTGCAGTGGTGACGATCGTTATTCCGGCGATCATGCTGTGATGTCCGGCCAATGCAGCGGCGGCATCTTCAGGGAAAATCACGACCATCCCAAGGATCAATAAGAAACCGGCAATGGCACTGGAAGGGACGTATTTCCCAATTTTAGGTAACCAGCCGGCAAATAAAATCACCGCCATGATCAGCATCATGATGATGCCTGCGATCACAGGCTCTGGCGCGCTGGCAGTCGCAGAAATAATCGTTTCGACTGGGGCGCCACCCAGTAAACTGGTGCCCATATCAGCCAAAGCTTGCGTTGAGGTGAGCAAATTCAGATTGACTGGGTTAGGCTTGATGCCAGTCATTTGACCGGTGATCAACCCATAAGAAATGTTGGCCCCGATATTCAAGCAGGCTAAGCTTAACGCACCACGAATCACTTTGGCATTGATGATCGGTTTGGTGAATAGGAACCGCCGAGCCGTCACATTTGCTGGCAATTCTGCGCGATACTTTTCAATGAATGCCGCATACAAGCTGGAACCACCAACGGACAGTACGATCGTCCAAACAAGGTCTTTGGTGATCAAATAGGTGATGACGGCAATAATGATCGATAGCCAGCCAGTTTTTTGTTCGGCTTTGGTCATGTTGATGGCAATTTTGGCGAGCATAATGCCGACCCCTGCCATCATGGCATTCATAATATCGCTGCCCAGCCAGTCGACGATGCGCGTTAACGACCCAGTTAGGCCGATCAGGACCATGATCAGCGAGCCCCCAAAGATAATTGAGGACCGCTCGCGCAGGTCTTTGCCGAGGTTCCCGACTAAGGCAAGGGATTCAGCTTGAAATGAAAGTGGGGCAACGGAACCAAAAATACCGTTGACGGCACTGGCAAAAACAAATGAGAACGTTGTGGGAAAAACTGCAAAGCCTAACATCATGGCCATGATGCCTTGGGGAATTCCGTTTAAGACGACGCCAATCGCCGCCATTAAATCCGCAATCCAATGCATAAAAAATACCGCCTTTGTTCGTTAATAAAACGAAGTATACGCTGATTTTTGATGAATGTTAAGATAAATCCCAAATTAACGCGAATATATTTGAATTTAAATTTTTAATAGTTCGTGTTTTATGCAAGCTTAATGATCGTGATTGACATTTGCTGATCGGCTGCCATTTAGTCGGTATGCCAGTTCTTGCATAATGACGCAACGTTTGTGTGACTTTAAACAAAGTCTCACAAGCGCTACACTAAATACGAGAGGTGATGTTGATGAAGATCGTTGCATTGACGGCGGCGCGGAGTTCAAAAGCGTTTGATCGTCAACTTTTATCTGCTTTACACCGCAAGCACTCAAGCTTGCAAATCGTGACCATAGCAGCTCAGGCACCATTATTTGATGAGGCCGGAAAGCAAGCAGTTGTACAAGGGGATGCCTTGGTGATTGCCACAGCGGAACATGAGCCAGCGCAAACAGAGGATATGCTCAATGCTATTCAAGCTTTGACGAAAGATCATCCACGTTTGGCGGAAAAGCCGGTGGTGATTTTTAGTACCAGCTATGCGACTCAAGGCCAACATGCCAGTTTGAACACGATCGCTCGAGCCATGGATGCTCACGGCGTTAAAGCTGATGTGATCGCCAAAGTCTCGCTGGATGACGTTCAGCATCAATTTGCCAATGGCAGTTTAAGTGAATCGACGCAAAAATCGGTGCATAAAGCCATGGCCCAACTTAAATCAATAATTTCTAAACAGGAGGATGATTCAATGTCTCAACCAAAAATTGCATGGGATGCCACCTATGATGTGATCGTGTTAGGTTTCGGGGGTGCTGGGGCGACAGCTGCGCGCTTTGCTGCTGACTCTGGCGCCAAAGTCTTGTTAGTCGATGCCGCGCCACTTGGTCATGAAGGGGGCAACACCCGTTATGCTGGGCAAATCGTTGGCTCAGCCGCAGACTTTGACGAAATGAAGAATTACTACAAGCGACTGCAATACCCATTGGCCTTAGATGAAGACATGATCGACACTTACGTCGATGGCATGGTGGGGATGAGCGATTATTTTCAAAAGTATTTGGAAATCGAAAAGCCATTTTCCGTGCGCCGCGATTGGCATCATGAAAAGCCAGATTTGAAGTCAATGTTACCTGAATATCCAGAATATGCTGGGGGCGACAGTTATGATGTGCTCTTGGTGCATGATGGCACCTTTGATTCTGCTTTTTGGAAGACCTTGCGCGAACAAGTCACCAAGCGCGCTGATAAAATCGATGTGTGGTTCAAAGCCCCAGCTAAGCATTTGATCCAAGATCCAACCACTAAAGCCGTCATCGGTGCCCAAATCGAACGCGAATCGGTATTGTTGAACATTCGCGCCAACAATGGGGTGGTGTTGGCCACTGGTGGCTTTGAAAACAATCAACAAATGATCCAAGACTACTTAGGCGCCGAATCCTTGCAGCCATTAGGTTCGGTTTATAACAAAGGTGACGGGGTGCTGTTAGGCCAAGAAGTTGGCGCAGATCTCTGGCACATGCACAACTATGAATCCCTCGGCTTGACCATTCGCAAACCTGCCGGTACTCGCAGCAAGATCTTGTTTGCTTGGACCACGATGGCTGCCGGTTCTGCTTTTGTGATCGGCGATGATGGCACGCGTTATATGAATGAAACTGAAGCCAACCGCCACGGTCACTTGTATGATCACGGCACTTGGCGGATTCCGGCTAACAACGCCCATCCTTATTTGATTTTTGATGCGGCTAAGTACCAGGAATTTGCTGAACAAGCGCCTGACTGGCTTGATGGCTTAGCGCATGCGGATACTTTGGTAGATTTGGCTGATATTTTACATGTGCCTGCTGAAAACTTGGCAAAGACCCGCGCTCGCTTTGATCAATTCGCCAATAACGGTGAAGATCAAGCCTTTGATCGCGACGCGTCCACGATGACGGCTTTAGGTGACGGCCCTTATTACGCCTTGGCTTTGCGGCAAAGCATGTTGAACACGCAAGGCGGCCCACGTCGCAACGTCCGCACTGAAGTTCTCGACACCACCGGCAATCCAATTCCTCATTTGTATTCTGCTGGGGAACTCGGCGGGATCTCGGCCAACCAATATCAAGGCGGCAACAACTTAGCTGAATGCTTGATCTTTGGCAAAATCGCAGGGATGAACGCGGCTCGTCCTAAGGCTGATAGCCCAGCAACTACGACTGACGCCACCAGTGGTGCCAGTGCCCATCAACAAACTTCCGCCTTTGGTTCAGATTTAGTCGCAGCACCAAAGACTTACACCACTGGCGAGAACCAATACATCGGCCGCTCCTCCGCCGGTATGGGCAATGAAATCGTGGTGCGGGTCACTTATGCTGATGGCAAAATTCAAAACATCGAAGTCTTGCAACAAAATGAATCCGGTGATTTCGGCTTGAAAGCCATCCAACAACTCCCTGATGAAATGGTGAAAGCCAACTCCACTGATGTTGATGCCGTCTCTGGTGCCAGCGTTTCCAGCAAAGCCCTTAAAGAAGCGGTGCAAGATGCTTTGAAGCAAGCCCAAAAGTAAATCTGAAACACCGAAAGCTTGGCCAAAATCTGGTCAGGCTTTTTTTGTGTTGAATTTGTCAAAAATGATTTCCTGACTTTTTGCGTAATCTATATAAGACGGGTAAAATGGATAAGACAGAAATGGAGGGGTTTGATGAACGCGCAGGCACTGGCGATTTTACAAGAGAAATTCGGCTATCCCGCTTTTCGCCCGGGGCAAAATTTGGCGATCACTCAGATCTTAAACGGGGAAAACACCTTAGTCGTCATGCCGACAGGTGGCGGGAAATCGCTGTGCTACCAGATCCCGGCTTTGGTGTTGCCAGGGTTGACCTTGGTGGTGTCGCCGTTGATCGCGCTGATGAAAGACCAAGTCGATGCCTTGCACGAAAATGGTATCGATGCGACTTACATCAACTCCAGCCTTACTTATCAAGAAGCCGAAAATCGCCTGACGTTAGCGGCTCAAGGTGCCGTTAAAATGCTATACGTCGCGCCAGAACGTCTAGACCAACCCCAATTTCAAGCCGAACTGGCCGGATTGAACATTTCGTTGATGGCGGTGGATGAAGCCCATTGTATTTCGCAATGGGGGCATGATTTCCGGCCGAGTTATTTAAACTTGCAACAAGTCGCCGAAAATCTGCCGAGTCATCCTACAATTGTTGCGTTAACGGCGACTGCCACTACGCGTGTGGCCGAAGATATTTGTGATCGGCTCGATATCGATCACCACAACATGGTCAACACCGGGTTTGCCCGGGAGAACCTCGCGTTTAACGTGGTGCGCGATCAAGATAAAGACGTTTATTTGACTGAGTATTTGAAACTCAACCATGACCAATCCGGGATCATTTATGCGTCGACGCGCAAAGAAGTGGAACGCTTGTACAACTTCTTGGATCATAAGCATTTATCTGTGACCAAGTATCACGCCGGCTTATCTGAAACGGAACGTGCGCAAAATCAAGAAGACTTCCTATATGATCGCAAGTTGATCATGATCGCCACCAATGCGTTTGGCATGGGGATCGACAAATCAAACGTGCGCTTTGTGATCCATGACCAAGTGCCAGGGGATTTGGAGTCTTATTATCAAGAAGCCGGCCGAGCAGGCCGTGACGGCTTGCCGAGTGAAGCGATTTTATTGTTTGCCCCACAGGACTTGCAGATCCGGCATTTCTTCATCGATCAATCTGATGGCGATGAAGCATACAAGCAACATCAATATCTAAAATTGCAAACCATGCAGCAATACGGCAACACCGGCGATTGTTTGCAACAGTTCATTTTGCGCTATTTCGGTGAAAAGTCTGCCCCATGTGGTCGCTGTTCGAATTGTTTGGATGAACGTGAATTGGTGGATGTCACCGTCGATGCGCAAAAAGTCTTATCTTGTGTCGTCCGCTTGCATTCGCGCTTTGGCAAAGGCGTCGTGGCGCAAGTTCTAGGGGGCGCCAACAATGCGCGGATTCGCGAACTGCACTTATCTGAGTTGTCCACTTATGGTTTGATGGCCGCGCAAACGCAAAAAGAAATCACTGGCTTTATCGATTTTCTGGTAGCCAGTGGGTTGTTAGCGGCTAACGGCGGGCAATATCCAACCATCGGCTTGACTGCTAGTGGCGTCGCCGTGTTGAAAGGGCAACAAAAGGTTCAACGTAAAATGGCCGCCAAGGCCAAAGCCACATTGGCAGTCGATGATGATTTGTTCCAACAACTGCGCAACTTGCGGCGTGAATTGGCAGAAGCCTCTGGCGTGCCGCCTTATGTCATTTTCTCTGATCAAACCCTCAAGCAATTGGCTGCCGAAAAGCCGCAAGATCGCTTGGGCATGTTAAAGATCAAAGGCATCGGCGAACACAAATTGGATAAATATGGCAAGCAGTTCTTGGCTGTTTTGCAAGAAGCTTGAGTTAACGCCTTTTGTTTTAAGAATTGAAACAGACATTGTGATTAGCCCTGAATGTCTGTTGACAGATTCAGTGAAATAATTTTTAAGCTCTGACTTGATCCTCAGCCCAGAAAATCTGTGTGCGTAGGTGAAAAGCGTCCAGTCCGCCAGAACGCTTTTCAGCGGAGCACACAGATTTTCGTGTCGTGAGGCTTTATGTCAGGTTTAATATTAGGTATGATGAACGTAACTAGGTCTTGAGAGGAGTCGACGCGATGCAACTGTATAATACTTTGACGCGGCGCAAAGAGGAATTCAAACCATTAGTGCCAGGCGAGGTCCACATGTATGTGTGTGGCCCGACAGTCTATAATTACATTCACATTGGCAATGCCCGCTCTGCGATCGCCTTTGACACGATCCGGCGTTATTTCGAATATCGCGGCTACAAAGTCACGTACATTTCAAACTTCACCGACGTCGATGACAAGATCATCAATGCGGCCCATGAGGCTGGGGTCGAACCACTGGATTTGGCCCAACATTTTATCGATGCTTTTATGGAGGATACTAAAGCAGTGGGCATTGAACCGGCCACTGCTCATCCGCGCGCCAGTGAAATGATCCCAGAAATCATCGACTTTATTCAAGTGTTGATGGATAAAGGCTTTGCTTACGCGGTGGATGGCGACGTGTACTTCCGCGTGCGCAAGTCTCCGCATTACGGTGAACTCGCCAATAAAAATATCGATGAGCTGGAACTCGGCGCCAGTCAACATACTGCCACTGAGGAAACCGCGCGCAAAGAAGATCCCGTCGACTTTGCCTTGTGGAAAGGCGCTAAGCCTGGCGAGATCTCTTGGAATTCGCCTTGGGGTGAAGGCCGGCCTGGTTGGCATATCGAATGCTCTGTGATGGCGACGAACATGCTCGGCGATACCATCGACATTCATGCTGGTGGCCAAGATCTGGAATTTCCACATCATACCAACGAAATTGCGCAATCAGAAGCCAAAACCGGCAAGAAATTCGCCAACTACTGGATGCACAATGGCTTTGTGACGATCGGTGACGATGATGCCAAAATGTCCAAGTCTTTGGGCAACTTCATCACGGTGCATGATATTGTCAAAACCGTTGATCCCATGGTGCTGCGCTTTTTGATGGCAGGCACGCAGTATCGCCGGCCGATCCGTTATTCAGAAACTGGTTTACAAGAAGCGGCCACGAACCTCGAAAAGTTGCACAACGCAGACACTAACGTTGAATTCCGCCAAGCCGATGCGTCAGCTGGGGAAGACGAACAAATTACCCAACAAGTCGCTGACTTGACTGATGCCTTCACCACGGCGATGGATGATGACTTCAATGTGCAAAATGGCCTAGCCACCGTTTATGACTTAGCCAAGTTAATGAACGAATATGCCGCTACCGATGCGCCAAAGGCTGATAGCTTAGCATTGTTACGTGAGACCTTAGCCACTTGGCTACAGATTTTTGGCGTGCATTTTGAAGCCGCTGGGTTATTAGATGCAGACGTTGATGCTAAAATTGCTGCACGTGATGAAGCGCGAGCGAATAAAGATTTTGCCACCAGTGATGCGATTCGCGATGAATTGCAAAGCCAAGGCATCATCTTAGAAGATACCCCACAAGGAACGAGGTGGCGCCGCAAATGAGTGAATTACAATTAAACGGCATCGCTTTGGCTTATCTGGGCGATGCGGTGTACGAAGTCTATGTGCGCGAGCATTTGTTAGCGCGCGGTTTCGTGCGGCCTAATCAATTGCAACGTGCAGCGACGAACTTTGTTTCCGCCAAAGCGCAAGCGGCTTGTATCGACGGTATGGAACAACAAGCATTATTAACAGAAACAGAATGGGAATATTTTAAACGCGGACGTAATGCCAAATCATACACCCACGCTAAGCACACCGATGTGGTGACGTATCGGATCTCAACTGGGTTTGAAGCCTTGTTTGGGTATTTGAAACTCACCAAACAAACCGAACGCATCGATCAGTTGGCGCAATGGTGTATCGATTATGTTGAATCAGGAGGAACTGGCCATGGCCAAATCACAACAACCAAATAAACGTAAATTTCATCGCGACCCCAAACAAAAGGCTGAACGCGATGAACGTTTAGCCCGGGCCCGCCGCGATGATCGCCGGTCGAAACCGGAAGTCGAACCCCAAGAACCAGCTGACAACGAATTCACTTTCGGCCGGCATGCTGTCGAAGAAGCTTTAAAAGTGGGCTCTGCGACCAACATCAACAAATTATTCGTGCAAACGGATATGAAGTCGGATCAAGTGCATGCGATTGTTAAAACGGCGCAAAGCAAGAAGATCTTAGTCTCTCAAGTGCCAAAGTCCAAGCTCGATTTAATGTCTGATGGTGGCAATCACCAAGGTGTGTTGCTGGCAATGAGTCCTTATGACTATGCGACTATTGATGACTTGTTCAAACACGCAGAAGGGCACGATCCGTTCTTTATCATTTTGGACAACTTGGAAGATCCTCACAATCTGGGCTCCATCATGCGGACGGCGGATGCTATCGGCGTTGACGGCATCATTATTCCCAAGCACCGCGCAGTGGGTTTGACCTCAACGGTGGCCAAGGTTTCTACCGGTGCCATCGAGCATGTGCCAGTCGCTCGCGTCACCAACTTGGCTAACACCATCAAAACGCTCAAAGAGAAAAATGTCTGGATCTTTGGCACCGCAATGGACGGCCAAGACTTCCGCAAGTGGGATGCGCATGGTGCCATTGCCTTAGTGATCGGCAATGAGGGCAAAGGCATTTCCCCAGGTGTGGCCAAGTTGATGGATCAAACCTTGACCATTCCTATGGTCGGGCATGTGCAAAGTTTGAACGCTTCTGTGGCTGCAGGGATCTTGATGTATCAAGCGTTCACCAATCGAGGCCTGTAACATGCGCCGGCACATCTTGATCGTGGACGCGTATAACGTCATCGGCAATTGGCCGCAGTTGGCCAAGCTGAAAGCCGAAGACAAGTTCGATACCGCCCGCGATTTATTATTGCAAGTGTTAGCCGAATACCGCGCCCATGAAAATGCGGAGATCATTGTGGTGTTTGATGCGATGTATGTGCCAGGCATCGGGCAAAAATATGATCAGTGGGACATGCAAATCGTCTGGACCGATGAGGAGCAAACTGCCGATTCTTACATTGAAGCCTTAGCTGATCGCAACAATAGCCCCTTGGTGCAACTGACTGTGGTCACCAGCGATCAAGCGGAACAATGGACCGTATTTTCGCGCGGGGCGCTGCGGATCTCGTCGCATGATTTCCTAGGTTACGTGCGCCGCTCACATAAAGAGTTCACCAGTTCCGCCGATCCTTTCATCACTCGCGAAAAACGGCGCAATGTGCCTTGGAACGACTCGCAAACCCAAGAGCTGGATGCCTTGCGGCGAAAGCTTGAAGAAGGCGACGACTGAATTCGGTTAGATTTTGAATATGTTACAAGGGGCATCTGGCATTTTCAGAGGCCCTTTTTAGTAGGTAATTAACGATGCCATCGCGCGGCAAGGTGACATCACTTTTACTTTGCCGTATCATGAAAATAACGATTATCGAACTTTGAAGGTTAAAGGAGCAAGCGAATGTCCGTTGAAGGCAATATTATGAGTATTCAAAACAGCTTGACCGCAGCAGAAAAGCGGTTGGCTGATTATTTGCTTGCCGAACCTCAGCAAGTTCTTGGGATGAGTGTTAAAGCGTTGGCAGAAGCGACGGATACTAGTCCAGCATCGGTATCACGTTTTTGTCGGCGGCTGCGTTTTCCCGGATATAATGAACTGAAAATCCAATTATCATCCGACCTTAATGATCCCTCCACAGCCATTGCCGTGAACCCGGAGGTAGTGGCCGGTGAAACAGTCATGGAGATTCAAGCGCGGTTGCTCCAAAATGCTGAGCGATCCCTGCACGAAACAGTTGATCAAATGGACCAATCGGTCATCGATCAATTGTGTCAGGCGCTTAAAACCACCTCACAATTGGTTTGCTTTGGGCTGAGTGCGTCTTATTTGGTGGCCCAAAACATCGCTCAAAAATGGTCACGCCTCGGCTTAAATTGTATCGCAACGGATGATGTGAACCAGCTACTGCCGTTAGCAGTTGGTGACGGCGCCAAAAATAAAGTCTACTGGATCATTTCCAATTCAGGAGAATCTCCAGAAGCCGTGATCGGCGCGCGCATGGCCAATGATGCTGGCGGTTTGGTCGTGACAATGACTACCCTGGGTCCCAACAGTTTAGTCACCTATGCCGACATTCCATTAGTTACATCAATGCCGATCGAAGGCAATATTCGTTTTGCGGCGACGCAATCTTTGCATGCCCAGTTTATGCTGGTTGATGTCATTTATTATCGTTATGCGGCTTTACATTTTGATGAAACCAAACAAGCTATCACCGCCAGTCGACGGGCGGTCAATTTCTACAAAAAAGCATTTATGGAAGGTATGCGCGCTCATCACAAATAGCGGTGCTGATGCACTCAACGGATTGAATTAGCATCTCCAAGCATTTTTTGGAGGTGCTCTTTTTTTTACAAAAATCACGGGAGAAAAACTACTTTCGAATGCAGAAATACTGATTGGATTTTGTAAATGATAGTTAATTTAACAATTGGTATGTTTCGGCTCAGCTTTTGAGCCTGTCACTTAATATCACAGAATCCATTGACGGAAGTCGGTTTCTTCTCTATGATTAGGCCAATTATTCAATGATGTTTGCTATTGGTCTAATCAATAGTGTTATTACCGAAGTCGTCAATGTGCGTAAGTGACTGAATCGAGGTATCACGAGATACAGACGTTGTGTTTCTTAACGTGAAATGAAGTTTCTTTAAAACTGTAACTTAGTTGAAAAACTATTTCTAACGTGATACACTAAACGCGATGATGAAAAGGGTTACATTTCGTGGCAGCTTTGCCGATCTTGCTGTCAAACTTGTGCCTTTCAATTGCTGACGAAGGAGGGATGTCGATGCTTGGTTGTAGTGTTTATCTCAGTTCAAAGCTTTCAAATTCAGATTTTGAGTACTTGAAGCAAATGAAACAAATCGGTTGTCACGGCGTGTTTACGTCGTTGCACATTCCAGAAGACGATCCGCAAGTATTGATCGATCGGGTGACGCAACTGGGCAGTTGGTGCCGTCAGTTAAACCTTAATTTGATCGCTGATATTTCTGACGATGGTTTTGCCCGACTGCAGTGGCGCCTTGATGAACCAGATTCGATTTTAGCCAGTGGCGTGACTGGCTTGCGTATCGACTATGGGATTTCAATGCAGGCAATCGCGACTTTGACCCATGCGATGCCTGTTGCCTTGAATGCTAGTACCTTAACACAAGCAGACGTTGAACAACTGCAATTATTTGGCGCTAATTTTAAGCGCTTGGAAGCTTGGCATAATTATTATCCCCGTCCAGAAACTGGACTGGCGCGGGATTGGTTTGATGAAAAAAATCACTGGTTACATCAATTAGGCATCACCACCCAAGCCTTTATTCCAGGCGATGGCGGGTTGCGTGGACCATTATTTCAGCGGTTGCCGACGCTTGAAGCCCATCGCATTTATAGTCCGCTAGCAGCATTCGTTGAATTGATTCATCAAGGCGTTGATCGCATCTACATTGGTGATAAGACGATTTCGAAAAGCTCGCAAGTCGCTTTGTCACAGTATTTGACTGAGGATGTGATTAGTTTACATTTAGACCGCGTTTCGCCAGTTTTGCAAAATTTAGTCTGGCATAATCGTCCTGATGTCGCGCGCGATGTGGTGCGTTTAGAGGAAGGCCGAACCAAGCAATTATTGGATCCGACGCCACGAAACGCCGATCAGCCAAGATTACGCGGAAGCTTAACGGTTGATAATGAGCGCTACGGTCGGTATGCTGGCGAATTACAACTCACCAAATGTGACTTGTTGCCAGATGAAAAAGTCAACGTGCTCGGTCGCGTTTGTGTTGCCGATCGACCATTATTAGATCTAATCGGCGCCAATACCGCCATTCAATTAATTCAAGAGGAGTAAAGCATGATGAATTTAGCAAGTTTAACGACAGAAACCCGCAATAATAAAACGATGCATTTAGATGAAATGAGCGTCGCTGAATTTGCTCAGGTCATGAATCAAGAGGATCAAGGGGTGCCTCGCAGTATTGCCCAAGTACTCCCGGCAATTACCGAAGCAATCACAATAATTACCGCAAACTTTAAGCGTGGCGGGCGATTGTTTTATATTGGTGCTGGGACAAGTGGCCGTTTAGGCGTTTTAGATGCTGCCGAATGTGTGCCGACATTTGGCACAGCACCTGAAATGGTTCAAGGTTTGATTGCTGGCGGGATGACGGCGATGACGGTGGCTGTTGAAGGGGCAGAAGATAATGCGCAACTGGGCGCTGATGATCTGAAAGCTCATCAGCTGAACAATAATGACACCGTGGTTGGGATTGCGGCATCAGGGCGTACGCCTTATGTGATTGGCGGGTTGGATTACGCTCAATCTGTCGGCGCCGCCACGATTTCTCTGGCTTGTAACGCGAATGCTGAAATCTCAAAGCATGCTAAAACGGTGATTGAAGTGCCAGTTGGTCCTGAAGTTCTGACTGGTTCAACGCGGCTAAAAGCCGGTACCGCACAAAAGCTGGTATTGAACATGTTGTCGACTGGGGCGATGGTCGGTATCGGTAAAGTCTACAAGAACTTAATGGTCGATGTGCGCCCGACTAACGAGAAGCTGGTTGAGCGGGCTAAGCGGATTATTCAACAAGCCACGGATTGCGATGCGGAAACTGCCGCTCAAAATTTCGAAGCCGCAGATCAAGACGTCAAGTTGGCAATCGTGATGACCTTAACCGATTTAGATAAAACTACTGCCAAGCAGCGCTTAAAAGCCGCTGATGGTTATGTCAAAAAAGCAATTGATTAGGAGGACAAACTGATGGCTGAAGACAAATACAAAATAATTGGCGACGGCATTTATGCCCAGGTTGGTGGGCCTGAAAATATTGCCAAGTTGATTCACTGTATGACTCGGGTGCGGATGACAATCAAAGATGATAGTCAAGTCGATCTCGAAGGACTCAAGAAAGTGCCTGGCGTGCTCGGCGTCGCCCAAGAAGATACCTTGCAAGTGATTTTAGGACCGGGTGTCGTCAATAAAGTGGCCCAAAGCATGGTTGATGAAGTCGGAGTCGACTTAGGTGAACCTTTCCCAACTCAGGCGACAGTTGCAAGTACTAGCGATTATCAATCGGGTAAAGCAGCCGTTGAAGCCAAGGCCAAACAAGTGCATGATGCGCACAAAGCGTCTCAAAAGCAAACTTGGTGGCGCGCAGCTTTAAAGCATATCAGTTCAATTTTCATTCCATTGATTCCAGCCTTTGTTGGCGCGGGTTTAATTTCAGGGATCGCTGGGGTCTTGTCAAACTTACAAGCCGCTGGGACAATCGGTGCTAGCTGGGCAACGTTGATTTTAACCATGAAAGTTATCAACGGTGGTTTGTTCACCTACTTGAATATTTACGTCGGGATCAATGCTGCGCGTGAATTCAAAGCCACACCAGGACTTGGTGGGATTATCGCCGGGTTGATTTACTTGCCCGGGGTCGTGGCACCAGCCGCATTACCAAATATTTTCACCGGTAAAGATCTCGTTGCCGGGTCTGGTGGGATCATCGGGGTGCTGTTTGCCGTTTGGATCATGAGCTATGTTGAACGGTGGTTTCATAATCATATTCCAGATTCAGTTGACATCATTTTCTCACCGTTCTTTACTTTATTGATTATGGGTATCTTTACGATCTTCTTAGTCATGCCAGCAGCGGGTTGGGTTTCAAATTCCTTAGTTGGTGCGATCAATTGGGTCTTAAATGTTGGTGGGGCTTTCTCAGGATTCGTCTTGGGGTTGGTATTCTTGCCGATGGTCATGTTAGGGTTACATCAAATCTTGACGCCAATTCACTTGGAAATGATCAAAGACTTAGGCATGACGCCACTGTTACCAATCTTGGCTATGGCTGGTGCCGGTCAAGTTGGGGCCGCAATCGCATTGTGGATCCGTTGTCGTAAAAACAAGCAATTGACGAATATGATCAAAGGGGCACTGCCAGTTGGGATCTTAGGTGTCGGTGAACCATTGATCTACGGGGTTTCCTTAACACTTGGTCGGCCATTTATCACAGCCTGCGTCGGCGGTGGTGTCGGCGGTGCTGTGATCGGTGCCATCGGTGGTATCGGGGCCACTTCCATCGGACCTTCTGGGGTCGCCTTGATTCCATTGATTCACGGTGGCTTTGGAAATGCTATGGGCTATGTGTTTGGATTGTTGGCTGCTTATGCTGGTGGCTTTGTGGCAACCTACTTCTTTGGTGTTCCAAAGGATGCCATGTTAGCCAAAGACGAAAGTGGTGTCTTGTTGGAAACTGCGACTGCAACTGTCGCAGCGCCAAGCGTTGATGAAATCATGACGGCAGCACCCACAGCTGGGGCAAAAACAGCTTTGGTAGCGACTGCTAGTGGCGATTTACAACAAATCTCAGCAGTTCATGATAACGCTTTTTCACAAAAAATGTTAGGTGATGGTTTTGCCATTGAACCAACTATGGAAACGGTGGTGTCACCAGTTGATGGGACGATCATTTCAGTTGCTGATACCATGCATGCCATTACGATCAAGGCTGATTCAGGATTAGAGCTATTGATTCATTTAGGAATTGATACCGTTGAATTGAAAGGCGAACCTTTCTCGATGGATGTTAAGGCTGGCAAACATGTGGTTGCTGGGCAACAACTAGGCTTGATGGACACGCAAAAAATCAAAGCGGCAGGCAAAGATCCAGTGGTGATCACGGTGGTCACAAATATGGATGCCGTGGCAAGCTTTGGGACTTTTGCTGATGGCAACATTGAAGAAGGCAAACATGTTCTTGATGTTGTTAACAAATAGTTCTAGTGCGGAGTGATTATATATGCTGAAAGCTGCACCTTCACAAAAATTGTGAAGGTGTGGCTTTTGTGGTTATCGTTGACAAATGTAAATTTAAACGCTATATTGTGTTTGTAAGTTACAAATGTAGATTTTAGGAGGCGAACGGATGGCAAGCATTGAAATGTCCCCAGCAGAATGGAATGTGATGCGGGTGATTTGGACCAAGTCGCAAGCCGATACGACGACCATTATCCAAGCGTTACAAGCCAAGCGCGACTGGTCGCAGTCCACGATCAAAACCTTGTTGCGCCGGTTAGTGGAAAAACAAGCGTTGACCACCACGAAAGTAGGCCGGCAGTTCATGTATCACCCAGAAATTTCTGAACAACACGCGATGCAAAAATCTGCGAACACGTTGTTTGATAGTCTGTGTGACATGAAAAAAGGGGCGATTTTAACGAACTTGCTTGAAAGCAGTCCCTTGAGTCGCTCAGACATTGAACGGATGCAAAAAGTGCTGGCAGAAAAAGCCCAAACGGCGCCAGAGCAAGTCGCCTGCAACTGTTTAGCCGATAATTGTGAATGTGAAAAGGAAGTGCAAGCATGAGTCAAATCATTGTGTTGATCGTCGGTATCGCGTTGATCGGATTTATTATTTGGTGGTTCTTCGGCAAGCATGCGGTCGCTACGGAATCCGCCAAAGTGGAAAACCAACAACAAACGGTCGATGTGTTGGTCAAAGGTGGCTACTCGCCAGAGCGCGTGGTATTAAAAGCCGGCGTGCCAGCAGTCTTAAACTTTACCCGCACGGATCCGTCGAGTTGTTTGGATCGCGTGGTGTTCTCAGATTTTGGGATCAACCAAGAGTTGCCTAAAGGCGAGACCCAAGCGATCAAAATCGACACCTCAAAGCCTGGTACTTACACTTGGGCTTGCGGGATGGACATGTTTCACGGCCAATTAGTCATCGAATAAGGAGAAAATCATCATGAAAGAAATTCAAAACATCAACATCACCGTTGACGGCGGATACGAACCAGAAACGGTCACGGCAAAACAAGGTGTACCTACCACGTTGACCTTTACGCGGACCAATACCCAAGGGTGTTTGGACGTGGTACATTCTAAAGACTTCAACTTTGAAACGGAACTGCCGATCGACCAAACCCAAACCGTTGACATCGACACGTCAAAACCCGGCACGTTTACTTATAGTTGCGGGATGGATATGTTCTTCGGTCATGTGGAGGTCAAATAATGTCAATTACGAGCCGCTTTTGGGTATCGCTGATTTTCAGCTTGCCTATGGTATTGGAAATGGTTTTCCACCCGTTGTTTGGCTGGATGTTGCCAGGTGGGCAATGGACCATGTTGATTTTGACCAGTATCGTGATGCTGATTTCTGCAGTACCATTTTGGCAAAGTGCTTGGGCTTCATTTACCAAACATCATGCCAATATGGATACGTTAGTCGCGATCGGCACGGCGACGGCTTACTTCTATAGTATGTACGCCATGGCGACTGGCCGCGAAGTGTTCTTTGAATCTGCTGCGGTGGTGACGACGTTCGTGTTGCTCGGCCAAGTCTTTGAAGAACGCATGCGCAACAATGCGTCCAACGCAGTAGCCAAGTTAGTCGACTTACAAGCCAAAGATGCTGAAGTCATGCGTGATAACCAGTGGGTGCGCTTGCCTTTGTCTGAAGTGGTGGTCGGTGATCAGCTGCGCGCGCGCCCTGGTGAAAAAATCGCGGTGGATGGTGTGATCGTTGACGGCCAATCGACCATCGATGAATCCATGGTCACTGGCGAAAGCATGCCAGTTGAGAAAAAAGTGGGCGATTCGGTGATCGGCGCGACAATCAACGGCACTGGGACGGTGACTTATACTGCTAAAAAAGTCGGCGATGATACGATGCTCGCTCAAATCGTCGACATGGTGAAAAAGGCGCAAAACTCCCACGCTCCCATTCAAAAGCTGACCGACAAGGTGTCTGATATCTTCGTGCCAGTGGTGTTGATCATTGCGATTTTAACCTTCATGGTGTGGTATGTGATTGTTGGCGCTTCTGTTGCCAACAGTTTGATTTTCGCTGTTTCTGTGGTGGTCATTGCCTGCCCATGTGCTTTAGGCTTAGCAACACCGACTGCTTTGATGGTCGGGACTGGGCGCTCTGCCAAAATGGGGATTTTGATCAAAAACGGGGAAGTGCTTGAAGCGGTCAATGATGTCAAAACGGTGGTCTTTGATAAAACTGGGACGATCACCAATGGTAAGCCGATCGTGACGGATGTGATCGGGGATCGCGCAACTGTGTTGGCAACTGCTGCAGCGCTTGAAGCAACGTCTGAACATCCTTTGGCAACAGCTGTGTTAGCCCAGGCTAAAGCTGATGATTTGAAAGTCTCTGAAGTATCAGACTTTAAAGCCGTCGAAGGTAAAGGCGTTACAGCTTTAGTTGGCGGGAAGCGGGCTTTTGTTGGGAACGATAAGCTTGCCGCAGATAGCGTTTTGCCTGACGAGTTACAAGCTCAAGTCGCCGACTTACAAGATCAAGCCAAGACTGTGGTTTATGTCGGCGTCGAGAATCAAGTGATCGGCTTGATCGCCATTCAAGATGCGCCAAAGCCAAGTTCTAAGTCAGCCATCGCTGCGCTTCATGCTCGTGGGTTGAAGACCGTGATGTTGACTGGCGATAACGTCCGCGTTGCTCAAGCCATCGCCAAGCAAGTCGGCATCGATGAAGTGATCGCCGATGTGTTACCAGGTGATAAAGCCGATCATGTGCAAGCCTTACAAAAAGACGGCGCTGTGGCTTTTGTCGGCGATGGCATCAATGATGCGCCGGCGTTGACTGTTGCGGACGTTGGGATCGCGATGGGCTCTGGGACCGATATTGCCATTGAATCAGGTGGCATCGTCTTAGTCAAAAACGATTTAATGGATGTTGACCGGGCGTTGGCTTTGAGTAAAAAGACGTTCAACCGGATCAAGTTGAACCTGTTTTGGGCGTTTGTCTACAATGTTCTAGGCATTCCGGTGGCTGCTGGCCTGTTTTATGCCATTGGGTTGACCTTGAGTCCTGAGTTTGCGGGACTAGCGATGGCTTTATCCAGCCTGTCGGTGGTGACGAGTTCAGTCTTGTTGAACCGCGTGAAAATCGAAAGCAAGGCCGTAACTGCTTAAACACAAAAAATGAGGCTGAGACATAAAGCGGTCTTAGCCCATAATACAAGCGCCTCTACATCACGATTTGCTCTTTAATCGCGGTGTAGAGGCGTTTGTATTTCTGGGCGTTGCTTTATGGAACGCGACTATGCAGAAATTTGGAATTATGTCTTGGCCTCATTTTTTGCGTTTATAAGTCGACGCCACCATCAATGGCTAAGACTTGTCCGGTGATAAACTGATTTTCCATCAGATATAAATATCCGCTGGCAACTTCTTCGATCGTCGCAGTCCGGCCAAGCGGGACATTTTGGGCAAAGTCTGCGGCTTGTTTCGTTAATTCTGCTTGCGATATGCCGCGCCACAAGCCGGTTTGCGTCCAAGTTGGCGATACTGCATTCACGCGCACATCTGGGGCGAGCTCAACTGCCAGGCCACGAACCATGGTGTTGATGGCTTGATTGCCGATAATCGCGCCGCTTGCATCTTGGGGATGACCACCAGAACCGGAAGTAAACGTCATACTTTGCGAGATGTGTCCAGCAGCGGAACGGGCGAGTGAAAGATTGGCAAAGAACTTATCCTCGATGGTTTTGCGGATCATGGCGAGTTCACTATCCAAAAAGCCGCCACCCATGGCCCCACCTAACGTTGAAATCAAATGGTCGTAATTTTCGTGTCGGGAGAAATAAGCTTGTAAGGCATCAGGGTCACTAGCGTCTAATGATGAGCCAGCAATTCCAGGGTGACTCATTAAGAATTTATGCAGCCGGATCGGATCATGCCCGATCACATGCACATGGGCACCAGCTTTTAAACTTGAATTTGCCACGGAAGCACCAAAGCCTGAGGTGCCGCCGATTATTAAGATGCGTTGATTTGTAAAATCCATAGTCCTTCAACTCCTATTCGCCCATATTATGCGCAGAAATTGTCATTGGACGCAAAAAAGCCTCGAACCACCACAGCTCGAGGCTTCACGAAATTTATTTCACGCCATCAAATTTGATGAAGGAATTCTTAGCTAAGGCATTGAGATCAGTATCTTTGTTGACGATGCCGAGTTTTTGTAAATCCGTCCCAGCTTGCACAAAGGCTTTGGTCCCGCCGTTGTAAGAGGCTTTCCAGTTGTATGTGGCCATAGCTTCCATGTTCACAGAGGCTTTGCCGGCAACATATTTCTTGGCGATGGCGATTTTAGCTGTTTGGGCTTGGTGGTTCTTGACCCATTGCGTAGCTTCTTGCATTGCTAAAGTATACTTGCGGGCAACTTCTGGATGTTCTTTGGCGAGCTTGTCAGAAACAAAGGCAACACAGCAATATTCGGTGTTGAATGGGGCAGTTTTGGCAGAGCTAGCTAAAACGTTGAACCCGTATTGCTTAACGGCGATTTGCACATCTGGATCTTCAATGGCAATGGCATCGACTTGGCCTTTTGCCAACGCGATGGCTAATTCAGAGGCATCATATTGCACGAATTGCACTTTGGAAGTGTTGGAGTTCACATCGACCCCGTTATCCCCTAACCAGCGCTTGGTGAAAGTGGCTTCAGTCCCAGCAACCGTGGAAACCCCGATTTTCTTGCCGACGAAATCTTTAGCGGATTTGATGGTGGAGCCTTTAGCTGTCAACAAGCTGACACAGCCAGTGTGCAAGCCAGTGGTGATTTTCAGTTGCGCGCCGTTGGCTAAAGGTTGGATGATCGAACCTAACAATGTATTGGAAGCATCGACTTTACCAGAGGTGACCGTTTCAACCGCAGAAGAATCAGCAGAAGTTTTGACGATTTTATACTTCAAGCCGACTTTTTTGAAGAACCCTTTGGCTTGGGCGATTTGTTGTGGCGCCCCACAAACCCCACCAGCTTCGCCAAGCTTTAAGACGTAATTGTCATCTTTTTTGTTATTGGCGATGGCCGTGGTTTGCGTTTTGCTGTTAGATGCTGACTTTTTGTTTTGGTTGACGAACACGACTGCTAACAAAATGGCCAATACTGCCACGACGGCAACGGCGATCCAAGCCGTTTTCTTGTTGTTTTGCTTTTTCATAAACTGACACTCCTCGTGGCGCTTTACGCCTTAAAATTTAAGATCCCCAAGACTTTTTCTTTCAATGCAATGAATTCTGGACTGTTGCGATCGCGCGGGTGGGGTAAGTTCACCGGCACGATTTCTTTTAAAATGGCAGGACGTGGGGTCATGGTGAACACCCGATCAGCGAGGTACACGGCTTCTTCCACATCATGGGTGACGATGACCATGGTCAACTTGCGCTTTTGCCAGATGTTGATCAATTGATCATGTAATCTCATGCGGGTGAAAGCATCCAAGGCGCCGAAAGGTTCGTCAAATAATAAGATCTTTGGATAGTTGATCAACGCCCGGGCAATGGCGACGCGTTGTTGCATCCCCCCAGAAAGTTGTGAAGGATACTGATCTTCAAAGCCGGTCAAGCCGACCAAGTCGATAAATTCTTTGACTTGCGCATCGGTGTCTTTTTGATGATCGAGCTTCAAGCCAAACCGCACATTTTCGGCGATGGTGAGCCAGGGATAAAGCGTGGCATCTTGAAAGACTAAGCCGCGTTCGCGACTGGGACCGGCGATTTGGTTGCCATCGACCACCACGGTGCCTTCTGTTGGCACGTCAAGGCCGGCGAGGATGCGCAACAGCGTGGATTTGCCACAACCAGATGGGCCAATCAAGGCAACGAATTCACCTGGGTGGATGGTGGCGGACACATGGTGGATCGCTTCAGTCTTTTTGGCGCCAAGGCCGTCAGCTTGATAAATTTTTTGGACATCGTTGATTTGAATTTCGCCTAATGTTTCTACCATTGGATGATTCCTTTCTGCCAGCGCAAGAAGTGATCGCGGATCTTAAAGAAAATCGTGATCAACAAACTGAAGCTGACGGCGATGACGAGCAGGCCGGCATAAACATTGGCGTAACCCATGATTTGCCGCTGCCAGTTGATGTACCAGCCAATGCCATATTTCACGCCGATCATTTCTGCCGTCATCAAGGTGATGAAAGAAGAACAGATCCCGTTAAAGATCCCCACGAAAATATCGGGCAAAGCACCGGGAATGGCCACATGGAAAATTTTCTGCGCATCGCTTGCGCCCATGGTGTCGGCGACTTCAAAGAATTCCTTTTTGACATTGATAATGCCAGAATTAGTCAAAATCGTGATCGGAAACCAAGTGGATAAAGCAATTAAGAACACGGAGGCTTGAAAGCTAGTGGCAAAAGCGGACAAGGCCACAGGAATGAATGCTGTGGAAGGAATTGGACCAAAGAGTTTGACCACTGGGGATAACCAGTAACTCCAGTTGGCATACCAGCCAATCAACACGCCGGTGATCAAGCCAGCGGTGATCCCAAACGCCAAACCGGTGAGTAGCAGTCTGGTGGAGTAGCCCAAACATTTCAGCAAGAACGCCCAATCTTTGACAATCACGTTGAGGATCGATTCAGGACTGGGGAAAAATAGCGGATTGATCAGCGCAAATTTTAACGTGACCAGATTATAGAGGCCTAAAACGATGAACACCCCGCCGATAAAATAGCTTTTATACACAAAACCTTGGGCTTTGCCGGTGAATAAATGAAACAAAGCCAAGGCCACGGTGATCACCAAGGCGACCAGTAATACATCGGTGTACCAAGGCAAAGATTTGGCGGTAACGGCAGCGGCTTTTGGGAGGATCAACTGTGCGATCAACGTGAGAAAAATTGCGGCTGGTGCAAAGAAGGCGCGAATCGCATCAATTTGTGGTGCTTCCTCTTCAGAGAGGTTGGATGTTTCTGTCATAATACATTCCTTTCTTTGATCATGGGCAAAAAAAGTCGCCCTTGACCTATTGCTAGGCCAAGGGCGACATGCGCGTTACCACCTTGGAGTTGTTTATTGCTCACACAATAAACCTCAACCGGTACAGCCGAAGCGATACCGTGACGTGGTAACGAGCGTCTGCCCGTCAGCGATTTACCAATGCTCACCGCTGAAACACTTAAGGACCATTTTCAGAGTGGTTGTTGTCCGCCTTGCACCAAATGGCGGCTCTCTGAGCAACATTGCGCGCTTACTTATCCTGTCGACGTGTTCGATCAAGTTATTGTTGTCTACAATAGTCGTCCAAATTGGTCCTGTCAACAGATTAGAAAAAAGATAACGCATAAACTTTTTAAGAACTTCAAAATTAAAATAAAGTTAGGGAATGCGCACTAAAAAAATAACACGCCTACAATTTGATTATCAGCAACTTAAGCAAGTGGCCCAACGATATCAACGGAAATTGCCGCCATCTGTGGAAGTGATGGAATCATATCAGATCTGCTCAATAAAAAAATTAACTTTTTATGAAATTAGGGTTGACACTTTCTCCTTATTCCCACATAATAACGACATTCAAATGATTCGGTGTCGATGAGAAGAGTAATGCCGGCGATCGTTTAAAGAGAAAGGCCATAAGGTGCGAGGCCTAACGATAAAAAGCACGAAGATGAGCTCAGAGCCGTTTGCAAGTTCACGCTTGCAAACCGTTGGCAAGCGTTACTTTGCCGGGTATGCGAAAGCGTACCGTTGAGGCGCAGATTTTTTGCGCGAATTAGGGTGGTAACACGCAAACGCGTCCCTCACTTCATAGCGAAGTGGGGGTGCGTTTTTTTGTTCATCGACACCAGAAAAGGGGCTTGACTATGGCAATTAAACGAATGTGCCTGGCGAATGTTGAAAAAGTCACTCGCCATTGAAAGGAATTCAAGTTTGAAAAATACTAGAGATAGAGATACCTAACCATAGGCGCACTCAAATAAG
>NZ_AZEU01000280.1 GCF_001435035.1 Lacticaseibacillus manihotivorans DSM 13343 = JCM 12514 | reverse complement strand
ATGGATTGAAGTCAATATTTGAGACAGATTTTAA
The DNA here is from genome assembly GCF_001435035.1 of Lacticaseibacillus manihotivorans DSM 13343 = JCM 12514. Lineage (GTDB taxonomy): Bacteria > Bacillota > Bacilli > Lactobacillales > Lactobacillaceae > Lacticaseibacillus > Lacticaseibacillus manihotivorans. The sequence goes on along the minus strand of NZ_AZEU01000280.1, from coordinate 330 downwards.
GAGACATTCAGAACCGCGTTTACCTTCCACAGCTCAAATAAATCATTAATCGCGATTAATAACTTATTTGAACCCTGGAAAGCATTAAGTCAGGCGGCCATTTGGCTCGTAAGTGTTGCAATTTCAACTTGTAAGGGGGTCTGGTAGCCCAGTGAACTATGAATTCTCTTCCTATTGTAGAAAGCATGCACATATTCAAAGAGGACGGCAGCGGCAGTTTCATAATCTTCAAAGACCGGCACTGGGTAAACACATTCCTTTTTGAGGGAAGCGTGAAAGGATTCCATTGGCGCATTATCATACGGACAACCCTTACGGCTGTATGAGTGG
>NZ_AZEU01000279.1 GCF_001435035.1 Lacticaseibacillus manihotivorans DSM 13343 = JCM 12514 | reverse complement strand
GTCAGTGTACCGCTGGAAATTTGATTAGGGAATCCGTGCTGTTATCTCCTGCTTACTTATTTTGAATATTGGCCGCCGGAATAGCGTGCCGCGCGACACTAAGAATCTGGCAGCAGATCAAGATCAAAGCCCAGTATCTGAGAGGAAAAATCGCCTCTCAGATACTGGGCTTTTGATTATTGAACGTCATTTGGTTGGGTGCTTACAGTCATCGTGAGATACTTGGGCAAATGCCGAGGAGATAAGCTCCTGTAAAACTGAAAGTGGCATCGCTGAAAACGCTCAGCGATGCCACTTTTGAAATTCTTGGTGAATTCTTTCGCCGAACGGTGTCAATTTTAGCACCGAATGGGGTAAAAAAGAGCGCCGAGTGGGCGTGCGGACGTTTTTCTGGACCAATACCATCACGCAGCCTTGCTACGTCGGTATTCTTGGGGGGCTCTTTCCTCCTAAAACTTTTTTTCTTCTCTTGGTGTTATACCACTCGATG
>NZ_AZEU01000037.1 GCF_001435035.1 Lacticaseibacillus manihotivorans DSM 13343 = JCM 12514 | reverse complement strand
TAAACGCGGTTCTGAATGTCTCTTAAAATCTGTCTCAAATATTGACTTCAATCCATTTCCCCTTGGGTAAGAGCCCTCAGACAGGTTGACTTGTCTGAGGGCTTTTTGTGTACTGCGGTGAATCAGCGATGTCTTCAAAAATCTGGCTTGTCTATTCATGCTTTGCACTTGGATTGTAGGATTTGCTGTTTCGACAGCGAACTAAGATATTACTTTTTTCAGTTGACAGATGTTTATGTAAGCGTCTACAATGGTCTCAGTTCTAAAAAGGCACAACCTGTATTTATTCTTGAGATATGGCCCCATAGCAATAGGAAATATAGCTTATTTAGATATAGGATGCCAGAAATAAATCAAGGAGATTGTCGATGGAATTCCAGAGTTTAACCCCAGCATCTGAGGCAATTGAGTCGTTGAAGAGCATGGTTTTACAAATGAAAGAGGGGACCAAGCTAGCTTCGGAAAGAGCTCTGGTTAAAGAACTAGGAGTAAGCCGCACGACATTACGGAACGCCTTGGAATACTTAGTCAAGGAGGGAAAAATCGAGGAAGACAGTGATGGAACTTTTTCTACTATTAGAAAGCACAAGATCAACCTGTTGGACATGAGCTCGATGAGCGACGAACTTAAGAGCGAATTTCATCAGCTCAAGATTGAAATGATAAGCAATCGTGTTCTAGAACCCAGTGAAAACGTTGCAGGATACTTAGGCCTCTCTGACAACGAAAAAATTGTTGAGTTGACAAGAAAGCGCCTTCTGGACGACATACCGGTGACATTTGAGATAGCTCATCTTGATTATCAGAAATTTCCTGCCCTGCTAGGAATTGATTTTAACAATAGGTCTCTGTACAAAACCTTGAAGGAATTATACAAGGTTGTTCCAGCATATGGACACGAAACTGTGTCTTCAACTAATGCGAGCGGGAATGTTGCTGAGGTTCTAAATGTTAGTGAAGGCACCCCCCTGTATCTGATTTCAAGTTTTGCGTATGACAATCATGATGAAATTATTGAGTTCACTCACCAATACCTGGTCGGGCAAAGAGTTCAGTATCAGATTAAAGTCAACAACATATTTGACTATCGAGATGATTTGGAGTGATGACTTTTGGCAAGTCTATATGATCAGGTATCGGAGCAGATAAGGAAATTAATTAGCAGTGGTGAGTACTCCACCGGAGAGCCCTTTGATAGTGAGATAAGTCTTCAAAAAAAGTTTGGTGTTAGCCGAACCACAATTCGCAAAGCGGTCGATAGTCTGGTGAATGAAGGCATTTTGACGAGGAGAAATGGAGTAGGGCTCTTCATAACCCCAAGGTTTAATCAAAAGAACATTCTTGAAATGTCAGGAATACTCAAAAGGGAGGAACTCGAAAGCCGCAAGCAAAAGGTGCGCAACAGTTACTTGAGAATAGCAGGTAAATACTATTCGAAGATTTTGGACACAAAGGAAAACAGTCTTCTTTATTACGTAGATTATACGGACACTAATAATCACAGCATTACGCAAGAAAAGCTATTTTTGCCGCTTGATAACTATCCCGGTTTTGACCTTGCGTCAATTAGTGTGGGCAGTGTTCTGGACATCACTAATTCTGGGAACAAGGCAGTGACAACAATGGAGCAAAATATGGAACTAATACTCCCGGAAAGGGAGCAACAGAAAGTTCTAAAGATCGATGAATTTACGCCAATATTTAAATTCCACAACTTGTTTACGGGGTCTGAGAATGAGCCTATATGTCTAGAAATTCGATACGAAGACGCTACGAACACGAACTATGCTATTGATTTTGATTAGGGGGATTAATCATGATTCAAATGCTTAGGATTGATCACAGACTGTTGCACGGACAGGTGGCGGTTTCCTGGTTTGGTGCCTTGGACGTTAATACAATCCTTGTGACAAACGACGATGTTGCTAGTGATGATTTTAGAAAGTCCGCTATTAGGTTGGCAAAGCCAGAGGATGCAAAACTGGTCATGAAATCAGTTGATGATAGCATCTCAGCTATTAATTCAGGAGTTACAGATAAGTACAAAATGTTAGTGGTTGTAGAATCAGTAGCTGATGCTGACAAACTGATCCGTGGGACAGGAACGCATATTACTAGTCTTAATGTCGGCGGGACGAAGCCACGCGAGGGAACCAAGCCATACGGGAAAGCCGTGAATTTGACTGAAGGGGAGGTGGAAACACTCAAAAAGCTAAACAATGACGGAATTGATGTGTTTATCCAGATGGTTCCTGGGGATCGCAAAGAGAAAATCAAATAGTAATCATCTTATTGGAGGTGAATAATTATGATTACACCTGTAACTGCCATTTTGTTGGCATTGACCGCAATGCTGGCAAATGGTGAATACTTTCTTGGCTCGTCAATGCTTTCGCGCCCGTTAATTACGTGTACGATTGCTGGCTTAATAATGGGTGACGTTAGAACCGGGATTATCATGGGTGCCAGTCTTGAACTAGCATTCGTTGGCTCATTCTCAATAGGCGCGTCTATCCCACCAGAAATTATTTCAGGCAGTATTTTGGGGACTGCATTTGCAATTGGTGCTGGTAAGAGCACGGCCGTTGCTTTGACTCTGGGTATTCCAATCGCTTCACTGGTTCTGGTAATAAAGAACCTGTGCTTTATCTTTATCCTGCCATACTTTGTTCACAAAGCAGACCGGTATGCAGAGAAAGCTGACGGAAGTGGGATTGGGCGTATGAACGTCCTAGGTGGTTTTTTCTCAGTTAATTTACCAATCGGGCTGGTTGTCGGGATTTCATATGTGCTTGGTAGTCCAGTAATTAAGACGGTTTTGGCCGCTATCCCAAAGTTTGTTATCAGTGGCCTAGGGATTGCGACCGGATTATTGCCGGCGTATGGTTTCGCGCTCTTGCTGAAGATGATGATTAATAAGCACAACGCAGTATTTTTCGTGTTTGGCTTTGCGCTAGCTGCCTACCTGAAAATTTCAGTTACTGGCGTTGCCATTTTCGGCGCATGCTTGGCACTAATTCTTACAGGATACTCTGCGTACAAGGATAACCATAATCAAGGAACAGGAAATGGCCCGAAAGATAATAATGGCGGCGTGAATAAAGCCCAGACTGGAGGGATTAACTATGAAGATGAAGAGTTCTAAGCACATTACACATAAGGACCTAATGAAGGTTTTCTGGCGTTCCTTCACCATGGAATGGGCATGGAATTATGAACGGCAAATGAATTTGGGGTATGCCTTTTCGCTAGTCCCGGTTCTTAAGAAGATTTATAGCAATTCCAAGGAAAAGCTTGCTGAAGCATACAAGCGTCATCTAGCCTTTTACAACGTCACACCATGGCTTTCGACCTTTCCATTGGGGATTTCAATCGCCATGGAGGAACAGAATGCTGACGACCCTAACTTCGATCCAGAATCAATTAACGATGTCAAAGTTGCCCTTATGGGTCCTCTTAGTGGATTAGGTGACTCTTTCTTCTGGGGCACATTGCGTGTTATTGCTACCGGGGTCGGGACTTCATTAGCAATTCAAGGTAATATTCTGGGGCCAATTCTTTTCTTCCTTATTTTCAATGTTCCGGCACTATTGACTCGGTACTACGGCCTATTCGTTGGGTACAACATTGGATCTAGCTTTATCGAGAAAGTTCAAAAAACCGGCTTGATGGATAAGCTGTCATACGGTGCCTCAGTTTTAGGATTGAGTGTTGTGGGAGCAATGGTGGCAACACTGGTCACAATCAAGATGCCTTATAAAATTGGCACTGGGACTGACGCTGTCACAATCAGCAAGATCTTTGATGGCATTGTTCCTGGTATTCTAACCGTGCTGTTTACCTTGTTTATTTTCTGGCTAGATAAGAAGGGCTGGAAAGCTGCCTGGATTCTTTTACTTATTGCCGGAATTGGGATCTTCGGTGCTTGGACTGGGATTCTAGGAGGTATTTGAATCATGAAAGATATGCAATATTACGTTAGACAAGAACCGGCGATTTATAAGAGCATCCTTGATAATTACAAAACACTTTTCTCCGATGTGGATCGTGTAGCTAAATCTATCAATGTACGAAGCATCACTATCTACGCCACAGGTTCTAGTTCCAATGCGGCGTATTCGGCACTGCCGTACATGGCCAACATACTGAATGTGCCTGTTACAGTGATTGATCCTTCATATGCCGCTAGCTATCTGATGCAACCACGTAAGAATGATTTAGCAATTGCCATTTCACAAGGTGGTCACAGCTATTCAACCATCAAGTTGGTTGAAACAATGCAAAACGAAGGACGCACTGTTTTCACATTAACCAGTGATATGGCAAGCCCAATTGCCAAGGTTGCAGACAACATCATCAATATGGGTATGCCTGTGGAAGAGATGCCTTACGTGACTGCAGGATACAGTGCAACTATCCTCGATCTAATGCTCTTAGCGCTCACCGTCGCTCACAGCTTGGACATTATAGGACAAGGCAAATTTGACAATGATTTTAAAGAAATCAGTCGGGTTGTAGGACTGACTCAGAAGATAGTTGATCAGTCCGAAAGTTGGTCTGAATTTCAAGCTGAGCAGTTTGCAAAGGCCAAGCGAGTATTCTTCATTGGCTATGGCGCGACGTATGGTGTTGCGCGTGAAGGACAAACAAAGTTCACCGAAACCGTTCATCTTTCAGCGTTTGGGAATGAGCTTGAGGAATACATGCATGGCCCATACATTGGTTTAAAAAAAGATGACATTGTTGTATTTGTAGATGGGAATGGAAAGCTAGAAGACCGAGTAGAAAAGCTTAGGACATTTCTCAAGGCGCACGTAGACGATGTTATTTCGCTTAATGCCAATACAGGTGATGCAGGCGACCTTAATTTTGAAGTTGAAACTAATGAGTTGCTTACTTCTTTGTTCATGACGATTCCAATTCACTTGACGGCCTTTAAGGCATCACAGATTGTTGGGCATGATTTGACAAAATCAACTTATCCCGATTTTGATCAAATCACAAATTCGAAGATTTAAGAAGGCAAAATTATTTCGTAAATTGCAAGAACAAGTTAGCCAGTCGTTGAGGACAATCCCAGAACAGGC
>NZ_AZEU01000278.1 GCF_001435035.1 Lacticaseibacillus manihotivorans DSM 13343 = JCM 12514 | reverse complement strand
ACTGGGGCTATTAAAGTATTTCAAATGGCCAAGCAGAAAGCCGGAGGTCTGGCACCGATAATCCACACTGATCGCGGAGCAGCATATACTTCCAAAGCATTCAACCACTACTTGGCTAGTAATAACAGCCAACATAGTTACTCAGCCCCAGGAACACCAGCTGATAATGCGGTGATGGAGCACTGGTGGGCTGATTTTAAATCTATCTGGTTAGCACACTCACCACAACCACAAACGTTTGAAGACTTAGAACAGCTGGTGACAGAAGGTATCGATTACTTTACGCATTCCTTTATTTCAGGCAAAAGAAATGACCTTACCGCAGCAGAATACCGCTTCGGCAAGGCCAACTAGTTTTTATTATTTAATGTGTCAACTTGACAGGGTACAGTACC
>NZ_AZEU01000277.1 GCF_001435035.1 Lacticaseibacillus manihotivorans DSM 13343 = JCM 12514 | reverse complement strand
TTTATTTTGTCTGAGTGCTAACGATAGTGGCTAACTTGATTGTAAAACGCGGGTGTTCTTTTGATAAGTCCAGTTATCATTTTTTAAACTGAAACCTTTGACGGTAAACGGCCCGTTCGCCAAAACATCTGCCGAACTCGTGCCAAATTTCTTCCCAGTTTTCTTCACGAAAGCTTCGTTGACTGGCACATAAGGCGTCCCTGTCAACAGATCCTTCAAATAAGTCAGTGGCTCAGACAACGTCAATTGGAGTTTGTAGGTGCCCCAAGCTTTGGCACCGAGGCTTGATAATGGCTTTTTACCTGAGCGCACGGCTTGCCCATTTTTCAAAAAGTCTACCCGCGCGGCTTGGCTGGCACCGACTTTCGGATCGGCTAAGCGCTTGAACGCATAGACAAAATCTGCGGCAGTGACTGGTTTGCCATTGGACCACTTGGTGTGTTTCAAGGTGAAGGTGTACACCGTTTTGTCTGCGTTGGTGGTATAAGACTTCGCAACACCGGCGACGACTTTATTCTTCGCATCACGCGTGTACAAACCTTGCTGTTCGGCGTTGATCACTTCTGCAGATACGCTGAGCGTATATTGCGCAGGATCCAAGGTATCAGGATTGGCATTGATCGTGGTTTTGAACACTTTTTGCTTGGTGGTGGTCGCCTTTTGACCACAAGCCGCAAGCAATAACCCCAAACTGGTAAAAAGTAGTGTAACGGTGACCCATTTCATTCGATGTGACATGTGAATACCCCCATTGGCAAGCAATTGCACGCTGTGAACTGGTATCGTTCACGTCTCGACGAATGATTATTAGAAAACAATTGGTAATCATTCATCGTATGCCAAATATTTTAATGGGTTTCAAATTATAAGTCAATCTACTTTTTACAAACAATTGTTTACAAATTAAGGTACGATTCCACGATGCCGACAAAATAACTGGCCATCGGTGCGATCAGCGCATCATCGAAGTCGAACTTGCTGGTATGCACATAAGGTTTGTTCTTGCCACCACTCATCAGCGCGTAACACCCTGGCACTTCATCGAGCATGAAGGCAAAATCTTCCGACGCCATCACGGGATCGAATTTGGTGCGGACCTGATTGCCAAACACTTCGCGGGCCGCATTTTGGGCAATCTGGACGGGTTGTTCGGCATTGATCACCGCTGGTGAAATTTGAAAATGTTCGCATTGAATCTCCACGCCAAAAGCCTGCCCGACACCTTGCGCGATTTGATCGATGTGTTTGATCGTGGCATCGCGCACCGCACCATCAAGCGTGCGAATACTTAAAAATAGTTGGGCAGAATCAGGAATAACATTGTAAGTTTCTTTTGCCCCGGCTAAAAAGCTTCCCACCGTCACCACTGCCGCGTCAAGTGGTGAGGTATTGCGCGCCACGACACTTTGTAAGCTTTGAATCAACGCAGCACCAACAACAATGGGATCGACTGTGCGCTCAGGTGCTGACGCATGACCGCCGTGGCCATGAATGGTGATCCGCATGCGATCAGAGCTGGCCATCACCGCGCCTGATTGTAAGTAAATCGTGCCATCATCGAGATGCGGCCAGTTGTGATAAGCGAACAACATATCGCAAGGAAAACGGTTGAATAAACCGTCTGCCAGCATTTTCGGTGCGCCGTGCACCCCTTCTTCACCAGGTTGAAAAATCAAGTTGACCGTCCCATCAAACTGACCGTACTTTGACAAATAACGCGCTGTCGCCAACAACGTGGTGATATGTCCGTCATGACCGCATGCATGCATCAACCCAGGCACTTGGCTTTGATATGGCAACCCGGTGGCTTCGGTGATCGGTAAACAATCCATATCCGCGCGCAAGCCAATAGTCTTAGCAGACGTCCCTCGGCGTAGTTGACCCACTACCCCGTTGCACCCGACATGTTCAGTCACGGCAAAACCATAATCACGCAATTTCTCGGCGACTAATTGTGCTGTGTTGACCGTATCCAGTCCCAGTTCTGGGTGTTCATGTAAGTGATGGCGCAGTTGCGTGAATTCATCTTGCCACGCGTCCAGTGCCGCTAAATTGTGAGTCATAAAAACCTCCAGTGAAACTGTGATACGTTTGATTGTACCGCAAACATGAGATAATGGTTAATTTATCGTGATAAAACAAAAAGCCGCTGATCAGCGACTTTTTGTAAAACGAACTGTTTGGGCCACCGCATCGAATTCAGCGAAATCGCCGATTGGCGTGGTCATCATCGGCACCGTATGGCAAGAATCATAATCATAGATCACCGGCAACGGTTGGCCATTGAGCACTTCCAGTAAAATATCGATTGGCGCCCGCCCGGTTTTAGCATCATCAAACAGCGCGTGTTTTCCCAAAATCACCCCGCGGACTTGATCGAAAATACCGGCATTTTTTAACATGGCAAAGCTGCGTTCGACAGTGGCGGCATCTTTTTCCGCATCTTCAATGAACAACAGATCACCATGCGACAACTGCGGGAAATAAGGAGAGTGAATAAACCCACTCATGGTATTGAGATTGCCGCCGATGATCCGACCTGATAATTGCGGCGTTTGCGTGTAACCCCAATGATTGGCGTGCATCTGCTTAGGGGTGACAAAAGTTTCCCAGTTCGTATGATCGTCGGTCCAAGTTGTTGGGGCTTGAAGTAACGTATCGCCAGCCAGCACTGCTTGAAAGTCCTTCAGCGATTCCTCGACAATCGGTGACCACTCCCCAAACCCTGCCACCAGCGTCGGCCCATACAAGACCCGACAGTTTGGGGCTTGGGTATAAATAGCCAGCAACAAAGCGGTCACATCTGAATAGCCAACGATGGTTTTAGGATGGGCATTTAAATAATCATAGTCGAGGTACGGCAACATCGCATTGCTATTCATGCCACCGATCGTCGCCATTAAAATATCGACTTGCGGATCATGGATCAAGGCATTGAGTTCTGCCACCCGCGCTTGGATCGACCCGCTGCGATAGCCATCTGCTTGCCCAGTCAACGCACCAGCCACAAACTGATACCCAGCTGCTTGTAAAAAGTTCTGCGCTCGGGCAAAGCGTTGCGGACTGGTTGCCGTGATCGGCGTCGACGGTGAGAAAAAACCGATTGTGGTCATGTTGCATCCCCCCTTGTAGGTTAAAGGATAGCACAAAAAAATCACCTCACAAATGGTGAGATGATTCTCAATGATGATCTCAGTTAACGATAGTCTTCACGAAGATCCGCGCGAAGGAGTGCCGCTAATGTTTGCCTTCCGCGAAGATCGGACTTGCGGGTGTTAGTGTGCACTTTTAAGATGGCTGTCACCAAATTCTCTGGTTGGTGCTCCCATAATCCACGGACAAAACCATCAGTTTTGATCCCTTTCAATCCGAGACCGCCAATGGCTGGACTCGCTTTGAAATAAGCGCTGGGTTTAACATTGGTTTGCGATTCGCCATGATGACGATTGCGAAAACGTTGATAGCCAGCGATCCACTCTGGATTTGCATATAACTGAACACTTTCAATTTCTGGCGTCGTGACAAAATACTGCGTTTGGCGGACTTGCTTTTGATAAATCCGGGGCACTTTTTGCTCACGGGTAGGGCTATCAAGAACCACTAGCAAATCAATGCCGGCACCAAAATCCCGTTGCAAATACCGTTCTGCCAAATCTTGTGGTTTCATAAACCGCGGCACCACTGCCTCAATCAAATCTTCTTGCGTCACACTCAGAAAGTCATTCGCCAACAGAATTTCTAAAATGGTTTTTTCTGCCGTTCCTTCGGCTACGATGAGTGAACGTGTCATTTGGCATCCCCCGTTTTAGTATGAACACGCATATTTTGCGCGAGGGTCTTTTTCAACGCCACCAAGTGCGCATCACTCGGGGCAGTGCCGCCGATATAATTGGATTTGAACACATCACTTTTCTTGATGTCCCCACGAATATTCAGATCACTGTAGCGATACACGTGCGTTTGCTGCTTGCGAGCTAAGATATAGTTTTCATCCTTGCGTTCCGAATCATCGATCAGCTCGATATAATGCGTGGAATAAACCAATGTAGCGCCTAAAGTGTTGATTTGTGAATTTTGAAAAAAAGCAATGAAATCTTCAACGATCCGTTTATTGATGTGCAATTCCGCTTCATCCATCAACAAGGTTGCCCCTTTGCGCATCGCATTGAGCATTTGAAACAACAAGGTGATGCCGCGAACTGTACCAGAGGATAAGTACTGTTTAATTTCTTGAAACGACTGCACGATATAAGGATCACTTTGACCTTTAAACTTGAGCCGAACATCGATCACCTTACCGGTTTTTTCATCATGCTGATAGCGCAAATAGTCGATCGAATCATCCAAATATTGAAGCAGACTAGTTGGGGTTTCGTCGATGAACGTCATCACACGATTGGTATCGACTTCATCAACCATCGAAATGACTGGTGTGATGGCCGTATTGCGCGCAACAATCCGAAACAATGAATCTTTCGGGCTCAAAACCGCCTTCACTTCATCGTTCAACGTCGCTCTGCGTTGCCATAATTGTGGTGCCTTGAAAGCGAATTGGTCTTTTTTTCTCGCAGACGTCCCCAAACGTTTGGCATAGATATCTTCATCACCTACCGTCCACTTGTTTGGTTGCGCCTGGACAAACGTCGTCACAACTTGATAACGCATGCCATCTGTTTCGGCAAGATGGGCCGTCACGATAATATCACCACTACCCCGTAAACTCCCTTGCAAGGCAGTTTGATCAATCGATCGGTCTTCTAGGTAAAAGGCGCTCAGCCCATCGAATAAATTAAACAAGGTACTCTTCCCTGCCGCATTCACGCCAACAATACCGATGGTTTTATTGAGATACAATGCATTGCTATATTCAAAAACCCGATCAGCAGTCGCCCCATTGTTTTGGCCGACCGCTTGAATTGAAAATTTGGTGCCATCTTCAAACAAACCATGGCCGGTAATTTGAAATTCAATGAGCTTCATCAGGTCACCCTCCCTCAAGTATGAAAAACATTTACAACGTATTTGTCGTTGTCACCATCATGATATACAATTGTTTCATTCAAGTAAAGCATTTCTACCATATAATCCGTTGCAAATGAATCTATCGGTCATCCAATCAAAGACACAAAAAAATCACCTCACAAGGAGATGATTTCTCAAAAGGGCGTGCGGACGTTTTTCTGGACTTTCAACCACGGTATTCTTGCGGGCTCTTTCCTCCTAAAACTTTTTTTCTTCGCTTTGTGTTAT
>NZ_AZEU01000036.1 GCF_001435035.1 Lacticaseibacillus manihotivorans DSM 13343 = JCM 12514 | reverse complement strand
TTCATCTCACGGTGTCGTGCCATGGGGTGGCTAACTTGTTCTTGCAATTTGCGGTTAAATATTCTTCTCGATTCATATGAATATTTTTGATATGCTATTACTCGCACTAATAATTTAGATTTATTACGGGGGTATATTTTTATGAAGACCTATCTCAACCGCGCCTGGCGCTGGCTACAGACAGATCAAGGGACAATGTTAGCAGTTTTATTGGTTTTGCCATTGGGGTTGTGGTTAGTTTGGCGGAATGAACGTTACTCGGCAAATTTCAAACGCGCTTTCTTGAGTCTGGGGACACTTTTTTGCTTAATTGTACTGGGCACTTGGATCACAAACGGCAATTTGCAACATCAGTATCGCGTGCTGGCAGCAAAACAACATCGCACTACGGCTCATTTGCAACAGTCACAATCAAATTATCAGGAAAAAGCTGATGACCTTGCGACGCTTCAAGATGAAAACGATAAATATCATGATAAAATGGCGCCTTATGAAAACTTGGCCAAGGCGGATGCCAAAAAGCGGACGCAAGATGCAGCCGCTGCCCAGAAAGTCACCGATGCCTTAGACGCTTTGCCTGGCGAATATACGTTGACGGTGGACGATAAAGCTAAAGTTCAGGCTGTCCGCAAAGCCTTCTCACAGCTTTCACCAACTCAAAAAGCATATGTCGATGAATCCAGTTTAAAAACACTTGAAAACAAGATTACCGAGCTAGAGAAAAAAGCTGCGGCCGATGCGGCACAAGCCAAAAAAGAAGCTGCTGAAGCTGCGGCGGTCGCCAAAAAGAAAGCCGAAGAAGAAGCGCGAGGTTACGATACGGGCATCACCTATGATCAACTTGCCCGCACCCCTGACTCTTATGAAGGGAAGAAAGTGAAATTCTACGGCGAAGTGGCGCAAGTGCTTGAAGACTCAGATTCCAGCACGGTCCAAGTGCGTCTGGCCATCAATGGCGATTACGATCACATGATGCTGTGTGAATGGTCCTCTTCCAGTGTGACATCACGCGTTCTTGAAGATGATTACATCACGATTTCCGGTGTTTCTGAAGGCTTGGTCACCTATGAATCCACAATGGGCGGCGACATTACGATCCCTTCCGTGATGGTTGCCAAAGTCGACCAATAATGACAAATGCTCCGATTTGACCTTATCCGTCAAATCGGAGCATTTTTTACTTATTCTTGTTTCATTGCCTTGATCGTCGCCAACAAAATCAAGCCGGCCACACCAAGTAGCACGATAAAGTCAAACCCTGCACCATTGATCGTCGCCAGCTTTGGCGCATTGTCACGTTGTAAATTGGCGATCACCGCGGCCATCACACTGGTTCCTAAGGCGCCTGCGTATTGCTGCATCATGGAAAACAAGGCATTTTGATCTGCTTTTTGGGGACCACTCACTTGTTTGGAAGCATCAGACAACGCCACGCCGAACCCTGAATTAAATGCCAAGCGCAAAATGATGAACAATCCTGCAATCGTGAAAACCGTTAAACTCTGATGCCAAACGATAAATCCGAGCATTGCCACAATGGCAGTACCAGCAGAAAACAGCAACACCCCATTGGCGCCGTGTTGATCATACATGCGCCCAGCAATCGGGGCAACCACAGCCCCAATCAATGCCCCTGGCAATAACATCAAACCGGCGGCAAAAGCCCCGGCGCCCAATCCGTTTTGTGCCAGCAACGGCAGCGTGAACGCTAAGCCGATATTGATAAACTGCAAACCAAAATAATTCACCAAGCGTTTGGTCAAAAGGCTTTGCTTTAAAATGGAATAGTCAAAGATCTGCCGCGTACTGTGCTTAGCATATTCCACTAGCAGCGCAATCAATGCAATCACAACTAGTACCCAAACCCCAAAACGCACACTAAGCCAACCATGCACGCCAGCGGCATCAAAGCCTAAAACGATACTGGTAAATACCAATGCTAACAACGCGACACCAATGAAATCAAAGCGTTGTGCATGAATGCCTTGCGCTTGACCATGAATCGCCCACAAACCTAACACCGCAATGATCACCAACAGCGGCATAATGCCCCAAAAGATGCCACGCCAAGACCACCAACTAGTTAAAATGCCCCCATATGTCGGGCCAAGTGCTGGGGCTAAGCTGACGATCACGCTAGCAAAGCCAGTATATAAGCCGAGTTTTTGTCTAGGAATGGTGGCAAAAATCAGTTGAAACATTAACGGCGTCGAAATCCCAGTGGCTACGGCTTGCATCAAGCGGCCGATCAATAACCACAAAAAACTCGGCGCGAAAGCACAACCTAATCCCCCAAGCAGACACAAACTCACTGCTAAACCGAATAATTTTCGCGGGGGAAAGCGTTCCAACACGTAAGCCGTGGTGCTCATCACGATCGTCACCACTAACAGATATGCCGTCGTCAACCACTGCACCGTGGCTAAACTCACGTGAAAGTCTTGCATTAAGGTCGGAAACGTCACATTCATCGACGTTTCGACCAAAATTCCCACAAATGATAATAGGCCACAAGCTAAAATTGCGCCTTTTTGACGCCAAGAAACACTTTGATTCAACACAAAAACACTCCTTCATATCAAATATGCGGAGTGTTTTGAGACGCTACCAAGTCTGAGATCAGTGTAGTCGACTTGGCTTCAATTTTCAAAGCACAGCAGCTAAGTTGTCCTTTAAAACTTGGGCAGAATCTGCCAAGCGCTTTTGATCTTCAGGATTCAGTTTCAACTGTAAAATCCGGGCGAGGCCGTCGCCACCTAAAATCACCGGCACGCCGATTGAGACACCGGATAACCCGTACTCGCCATCCAAGTGCACAGACATTGCAAAAGCGGCGCGCTCATCATTGACGATCGCTGCTGTTAACCGGGTCAAAGAGGCAGCGATACCATAGAAAGTTGCGCCTTTTTTCTCAATGATCGAATAAGCAGCAGTTTTGACCCGTTCACCAATGGCCTCGCGATCTTGTTCAGCGCGTGCGCCAGAGACAAATTGTTTGATCGGCTGGCCACCGATCGTGGTGTAATCCCACACTGGAAATTCGGAATCCCCGTGTTCGCCCATGATATAGCCATGCACCGAACGCGCGTCGACATTGTAGCGCCGACTGATTTCAGAGCGCAGGCGGGCAGAGTCCAAAGCAGTCCCAGAACCTAACACATGGTTTTTCGGTAAACCGGTCAGTTGTAAAACCAGTTCTGTCAACACGTCGACAGGATTAGAAGCGACGAGAATGATCCCATCAAAATGGTTCGCCATGATTTGGCTGGTGATGGATTTGATGATGCTGGCATTTTTTTGGAGTAATTGCAACCGGGTTTCACCAGGCTTTTGCGCCACCCCAGCCGTGATCACGATCAAATCTGCGTATTGGGCATCAGCATAAGTCGCGGCATAAATATTTTTTTGGCCGGTATACGGCAAAGCGTCGACGAGATCTTCGACATCCCCTTGTACGCGTGCGGCATTCACATCGATGATCCCTAAACTCCCGCCGATTCCTGCAGTTAATAAATTAAAGGCGTAACTGGAGCCGATCGCCCCGTCGCCGATCAAAAGAATGTTTGCTGTTTTCATCGTTAAACCCTCCTCAACTTTAGTATAGCGCTTTCAGCCCTTGTATTAAAGAACATTTGAATCTGTATTATTTTTTATAAGGTAAATTCTTAAATATAAGCGTCAGTCTGTGGATTAACGGCATTGATGTGTTTCGTCGATAAAAATTTATTGTGCTGGGTTTTCGTTTTGTAAGCGCTGTGATATAGTGTAATAGAAAGCTATGACACTAACGATTGGAGGCCCTGATGAAATTCGACGACCGCATCCCGATTTATTACCAAATCAAACAATATTTCTATCAGCAAATCATCACCCAGCAACTACAACCTGGCGATAAGCTTCCTGGGGTCCGTCAATTAGCCGTTGATTTAACCGTCAATGTCAACACGATTCAACGCGCCCTGCAAGAATTGATCACAGAAGGTGTGCTGTTTTCCAAACGCGGATTGGGCAATTTCGTCACCACTGACCATGATACGATCAAGCAGTTGAAACACCGCGTCGTGTCTGGTCAAGTCGCTTGGTACTACCACCAACTCGAAAAACTCGGCTTATCCCCAGCGTCGATGCAACAAGCCTTGGCAGATTATATTGAGGAGGAAAATCATGACCCCAAATCTTGAACTGACTGACATTGCTTTTCGTCGTCATCAACAAGTGATCTTAGACAGTGTGAATTTTGCTGTGAGTCCCAATCAAATCGTTGCCTTACTCGGTGCAAACGGCGCTGGCAAAACGACTTTGTTGCGTATCATCGCCGGGGTGATCCCAGATTTTACTGGCACTGTTCACGTTTCTGAACAAACTGATCCCATTGCGATCAAAGCTGCCATCAGCACCAATTTTGATCACGACCTGCGCCACAGCCATCAGCGATTGCTTAAATATGCGCAGGCAACGCGTGTTTTATGGCCACATTTTGACTTGGCACAGTTTGAAACCATTTGCGAATTCTTTGAATTATCGACGGCAAAGCATCTCGATGAACTTTCCAAGGGTCAACGCAAGCAAGCACAACTGGCATTATGTTTGGCCAATCGCGTCCCCCTTTACTTATTAGATGAACCTTTTGACGGGCTGGACTTGATGCATCAAACCCAACTGCAAAAGGGCTTGCTGCAATTTCTCCCAGAAAACGCCAGTGTGTTATTGACCGACCACCATGTCGAAAGTATTGCCAACTTAATTGATCGTGTGATGATTTTACACCACCACACGATCCAAGCAGATACTTCCGCAGATCAAATTCGCGAACAACGTGGTCAAAGTATCAGCGAATACTTCCAAAGCTTTTATCAAAAGGAGGACTAAGCCATGATCAATTTAGCCAAATCCCTCACCAAACACCGCTTGATCATCCTCGGTTTATGCTTGATTCCAGAAGTTTTGGAACTGCTGGTGATGACCATTGTGCATTTTTTTCGCCCAGTCCAAGTGTCTGATAGCTTATCGCTTTACGCCTTGCTTTTGATCATCGGACTATTTGTCGTTTTTACTTTCTTCAATGAGCAAATCTGGCGGCATGATCGTTATCGCCGCTTGCCGTTGCGCACCAGTCAATTGGTATGGGCCACCAACCTGGCCAATATTGGGGCTGTCATCTGTTTATTAGGCAGTCAGGTCCTGATCCTGTGGGGCGCAACCATGATCGACCGACATCGCAATTTAAGAATTGACGATTTACCTGGCTTAAATCCTGTTGCTGTGGCTGTGATCGGGTTGTTGACGATCTCGTTAAGTTTATTAGCAGGCTGGGGCGTGATCAGCTTCATTCACTTAATGACCCTCACCTTAAAAGCCCGGCTGCCTTTACTGAAACAACTGTTGGTCAGCGCATTAGTCTCCATTATGTTAGCGATATTCGTCTTGGTTTTTGTGCAGCTACTCCTCAAAGGCTACCGAATTTTGTTTTTGCCGAAATGGCGAATAGGTTATCTGTACCATATCGGTTTAGTCACCATCGCCCCTGCCGGTTTAGGCTATCAAATCGTTGAACTGCTCGGCGTGTGGCTGTTGACCACTTTAGGGATCACCAGCTTGCTGCACCGCTATGTTGAGACTTCAGTGGTGGCATGATTTTGTGCCAGTGTGACTCAAAACGTGACATGCGTTCATACAACGAGTACACTGAAAATATCTTTGAAAACACTGGAGCACAACATGCACATTAAAAAAATTTCACTTTTCCAGTCGGTGATGTTGGCCTTAGGGTCATTGATCGGATCCGGCTGGCTTTTTGGCGCTTGGGAAGCCACGAAAATCGCTGGCCCTGCCGCTATCCTCTCTTGGCTGGTCGGCGGCTTGGTGATCGGGATCATCGCCTACACTTACATTGAAATCGGCGCGATGTTTCCAGAAGCTGGTGGCATGAGTAAATACGCTCAATATTCGCACGGCTCACTCCTCGGCTTTATCGCCGCATGGGCCAATTGGGTGTCGCTGATCACCTTGATCCCGATTGAAGCCGTCGCCGCCGTTCAATATATGTCAACGTGGCCATGGGCTTGGGCAAAATGGACGCATGGTTTAATGGCTAATGGCGTGATCACCAATGCTGGATTATTCGTCGTCTTTGGCTTCATCATCGTGTTCACCTTATTGAACTATTGGTCGGTCAAAGTCCTCACTCATTTCACCAGTTTGATTTCGATTTTCAAAATCGGGATGCCTCTATTGACAATCGTGTTGTTGACCCTATCTGGCTTTCATCCGCAAAACTATGGCACCTCTTGGCATGAATTCTTTCCTTATGGTACCAGCGCGATTTTTAGTGCCACCAGTGCCGCCGGGATCATTTTTTCATTTGACGCCTTTCAAACGATTATCAACATGGGTGCCGAAATTGAGCATCCAGAAAAAAATATCTTACGTGGAATCACCATTTCCTTATTAATTTCAGGTATCTTATACGTCTTGTTACAATCAACGTTTATCACCGCCGTGCCAACCCACTTGCTTGCCACTGCCGGCTGGCACGGACTGAACTTCACCTCACCATTTGCGGATTTGGCGATGTTGCTAGGCCTCAATTGGTTAAGCGTGCTGTTGTACATGGATGCTTTTGTCTCGCCATTTGGCACTGGGGTATCGTTTGCTGCCACGGCTGCACGTGCCTTATTTGCCTTGGAGTCCAATCATCATCTGCCACATTTCTTAGGCAAGCTCAATCCGAAATACCGCATCCCCCGCATGGCAATGCTTGCCGACACAGTATTGTCGATCGTGATGGTGTCCACTTTCCGTTCATGGGCCGTCCTGGCAACGGTGTTATCCACCGCCACATTGATTGCCTACCTCACTGGGCCAGTCACGGCGGTTTCCTTGCGCAAGCTCGGGGCGCATTTGTATCGGCCAGTCCGTTTGAAACATTTGCCGATCATCGCACCGATTGCCTTTGTGCTCACGAGCTTAGCCGTCTACTGGGCGATGTGGCCGACTACTGTGCAAGTCATTTTGATCATTTTAGTCGGTTTACCGTTTTACTTCTATTATGAATGGAAAATGGGCTTCAAAGAATTACGCCAAGCCATTAAGCCTGCGCTTTGGATGTTCGGTTATTTGATCTTCATCTCCGTGATGTCTTATGCTGGCGCCCATCAATTCAACGGGGCCAACTGGATCCACTACCCTTGGGATTTCTTGGTAATCGGCATCGTCAGCTTCGGCTTTTATCAATGGGGGATCCATTCTTGGACGACTACTGATCTTGCCGCTGCCGAAAAAGTGAATCAACGGGTTTCCCGCGACTAAAAACTTCGCCAATTATGGCGAGGTTTTTTAATGTCGTTTCAAATAGTGATACAAGGCAACCCCTAGCGCAATCATGCCAACGATAAGTCCGATCATCACCAGGTAACTGAGAACAAGAAAAATACCGTCTGGATATGAGACATCCATGTCTAGACCCCCTATTTTTGTTATCAGTGTCCCTGAACTGACACCGGATGTCAATTCAATGGCGCAAAAAAAGCGCCACATATGCGACGCTTTTGGCCATTAGGCTTCCTTACCTGGTTCGGACGTAATGATTTCCATGTCACCTGAGAAGTCCCATGCCTTGATTTGGTTAGGAATCAAGAAGTGGGTACCCTTTTTAATTGGGAATGACTTGCCATCGGCAGTAAATTCACCGTTACCCTTTAAAACAGAAACCAAGGTGTAAGGCGCTTTGGGCGTTTGATGTAACTTCCCATTTAATTGGATGCGTTCGACTGAGAAGAATGGTGAAATTGGCGCTTGCACGAAAGTCGTGATCGTCGCATCATCTTTTTGCTCAGTTTGAATATCAAGCTTTGGATCAACTGATGGGACAGTCGTGGTATCGATGGATTGTTGTAAGTGCAATTCACGCTTGTTGCCTTGGGCATCCGTGCGATCATAATCGTACAAGCGATAAGTCGTATCAGAAGATTGTTGGGTTTCCAAGACCATGATGCCTTTGTTCAAGGCGTGGATGGTCCCGCTTGGCACATAGACAAAGTCCCCAGTTTTAACTGGGACTTTGCGCAGCAAGTGATCCCAATCGCCAGAGTGGATCATATCAGCTAATTCTTCGCGAGTCTTGGCATGGTGGCCGTAGATCAAATAAGAACCTGGTTCTGCGGAAATCACATACCAGCATTCTGTCTTGCCGAGCTCACCTGGGGCTTCATGCGCTGCTGCATAGGCATCGTCTGGGTGCACTTGCACAGACAATGAAGCATTGGCGTCCAAGATTTTAGTTAACAACGGGAACACTTTGGATTTTTGATGGCCGAAGTAATCTTGATCATCTGCCCAGGCTTGGGTCAATGTTTTGCCGGCTAACGGGCCGTTTTCGATGGTTGAAGGCCCATTGGGATGAGCGGAGATCGCCCACAACTCACCGATTTTGCCGTCAGGGATCTGGTAGCCGAATTCAGTTTCAAGCTTGCGGCCACCCCAAATTTTTTCATGAAATACAGGTGCTAGGAATAATGGTTCAGTCATTGTACCCTCCTGGAAAACATATATTCTTTACCGCTTTCATTTTACCACGTCTTGGAGATATTGCGCGACGATCTCATCTCTTCGGACCAAAAAGTTGGCATTGACCTGTGGATGCACGCGATTGGACAACACGATCAACGCTTGTTTGGCTTGCGGTTGGATCAGCCAAAAGCCACCGGTATAGCCGGTATGATATAGCCAAGTACCACCGGTCGCATCATGCCGCAAGTCCCAACCTAGTGAGCGCCCGCCAGCAAAATCTTGCGTCAAATCGGCAAACTGACGCATCGGAAAAGCTGGCGTTGTGCGTTGACCAAACGCATATAGGGTAAAGCTGATCAAATCTTGCAAGGTCGCAAACAGGCCGGCAGAGCCTGCATGTTCCCCTAAAATCCGGGCTTTAGGGTCATGGACGACGCCTTGCAACAAGTGGCCGTTGGCATAAGTTGTCGGCACCGTCATCGCCGGATCTGGATGAAAACTCGCGCCACTGAGCTGCAAAGGTTCAAGCACCTTGGTTTGAATCAAGTGCTGAATTGCATCGCAATATATATTTTCTAACGCCCAGCCAACCAACAATAAATTAAAGTCGCGATACAACACAGTTTTGGGACCGGTTGGCTTTAAGGTATCGATCAGTGCTTGGCGCAAAGCTGGTGCAGCTAATTCATCGCGATGCGGAATATAGCTTTCTAAACCACTGGTATGAGTCAATGCTGCCCGAAAAGTGGTCGCTGGGGTAAATTCCGGAAGCCAGTCATGAATCGGCTGATCCACGCTGACTTTTCCTGCCGTTAACGCCTGTAAAAATACCGTCGTGGTGCCTAACACTTTAGTCAAACTCGCCAGGTCATAGGCCATGCCTGGTCGCAATGGCTTGCGCATGGGTAACCACTGCGCATCCCCGATCACTTCAGTCCAAACTTGTTGGCCGGATAAAATTGCCGCTGACACGCCGGGTACCACCTGATCTGAAACTAACTGTTGGAGCATTTGTTTTACCTGCGTCATTTCGCCACATCCAATCTGAGCTCCATTTTACCACGTCATTAAAAAAATTGTGGCTGGGCGCATCTAAGGCTGGTGTTGACGCGTTGACAACCTAACAAGCCCTTGGTAATTTCTTGTTGAGGTGTTGAAAATGCATACAGTCGCATTATTTGGCGGGCATAATCCAAAAGGACTCACTGCCCGCTTAGCCCAACATTTATTGACCGCCATTCCAGGTACCAGCGAATTTATCGATTTGAATACCCGCTTTTTGCATCCAGACCGGCCAGGCGAAACCAATCTTAATTTAGATGCTTTGGAAGCCAAACTTGCGCATGCCGATATATGGGTATTGATCAGTCCGACTTATTATGGCAGTGTGGCTGGTCCATTGAAACAAGCCTTGGATTGTTTGCGCCCTCGGATCATTCGCATGACCCAAAAAGGCGATTCTTTGCCTGGCAAGTATCGTGGCAAGGTGTATCTCATCGTGTCCAGTTGTTTTGCCAGCGGTTGGGACAATACGTTTACCCACCAAACCGATGCGTGTTTGACCACCTTGGATAAGGCAATGAGTACGGCAGGTTTGCGCAAAGCCGGAGAATTGGTGTTGCCTCACACTTGGGGCATGAGCGAACTGCCGCCTGCCAAGCTCAAGACTGCCGAGCAATTAGCGGTAAAGCTTCCCAGGCGCGTGCGAAAGGATGATGAAACCATGAAACGCTATGGACTTTTATTTGTGATGGTAGCAGTGATGGCATTGATCACCATGAGTTTACAATTATTGTTACCACTATCAGGATTTTGGTGGCGCTACATCAGTTTCGTTATCATCTTCTTTGGCTTGTTAGCTGGGATCTTGCACTATGCGACGTTTATGCGGCACAAGCATCGCTGACTTAGCGTTTTTTCTTGATCGCTTGAAACAAGATAATGACCACAATTGCCACAACGACTAAGAAAATACCCCAACCGACAATAGGAAAATGCCGAAGCACCAATAACCACCCCAGAAAAATCAAAATGCCAAACAATAAGCCTCTAGGATCATGCAATTGCCGATTCAACCAATTATTATTCACAGTTAACCACTCCTTTAACCTCAAGCTTACGCCAAATCCATCGCCAGTCATCCGACTGATGATGGATTTTTTGGTAAACAAAAACCCTTGAGCCGTTTTGGACTCAAGGGTTCAGCGTTAAATAGCGACATTCCCAGAGAATTGAGAATTGTACAAGTCAGCATAAAAGCCGTTGGCCGCCATTAAGTTATCATGGTTCCCAGTTTCAATAATGGAACCGTGATTCATCACGATGATGTTGTCAGCATCGCGAATCGTGGACAACCGGTGCGCCACGACGAAGCTCGTCCGACCTTTGAGCAAGCGACTCATCGCATGTTGGATATGCACTTCAGTCCGCGTATCCACAGAACTGGTGGCTTCATCCAAGATCAAAATGTCAGGATCGGCAACAAACGCCCGCGCGATCGTCAACAATTGACGCTGACCTTGGGAAATGTTTGATGCGGATTCATCCAAAATGGTGTTATACCCATCAGGCAATTGACGGACGAAGTTATCCACATGGGCGGCTTTGGAAGCTTCAAGGATCTGTTCATCCGTTGCGTTTTCATTCCCATACTTCAAGTTGTCCCAAATAGAGCCGGTGAACAACCAAGTGTCTTGTAAGACCATGGCGAAGTGACTGCGTAAATCTTCACGAGACATGTCGCGCGTATCCACACCGTCTAAGCGAATCGAGCCGCCTTTGACATCATAGAACCGCTCCAGCATGTTGATCACCGTGGTTTTACCCGCACCAGTTGGGCCGACAATGGCGATCATTTGGCCTGGTTTGACTTCCAGATTGTAATCGGTCATCAACAATTCTGAGCCATCGTAGCCGAACTTCACATGATCCATCACCAATTTGTTCGGATCATTTTCAACCGCAGGCACACCAGATGGGTTGTCTTCCATGTCTTTTTCATCTAAGACTTCAAAGACACGTTCCGCAGAAGCAACCGTGTTTTGAATCGTGTTGGCCAAGTTCGCCAATTGCGAAATTGGTTGGGAGAACTGTTGGGTGTATTGCAAGAAGGCTTGCACATCCCCTAAAGTAACCGTCCCGTTGGTCACGCCAACACCACCGACAATGGCGACAAAGACATAACCGATGTTGTTTAAGAAGGTCATCAATGGCATGATCACCCCAGAAACAAACTGCGCTTTCCAAGCTGCGGAGAAGAACTTTTCGTTTTCCTCATCAAACGCCTGCATGGCAATTTCTTCACGGTTAAAGGACTTCAACACCACTTGGCCCGCAAAGTTTTCTTCAACTTGGTTGTTCAACAAGCCTAGAGCTTTTTGTTGCGCAGCGAAGAAGCGTTGGGACTTCGGCGCAATGATGCCAACCACGACCAGAGACAATGGAATGGTGACCAATGCGATCAAGGTCAACTTCCAAGAAATCGACAGCATCATCCACAACGTCCCGATAAAGGTGAACAAACTGGTCACCATTTGGGTCAAGGATTGCTGCAAGGTTGAGGCGATGTTATCCATATCGTTGATCGCCCGCGACATGATATCCCCATTGGAATGCGTGTCGTAGTAGTTGATTGGCACGCGCTTCATTTTATCTTTGAGCTCTTTGCGCAAATCATAAACGGTGCGCTGCGCCACGCGGGTCATGATGTATTGTTGCAAGAAGCTAAACAATGCAGATGCTAAGTACATCAAGATAACGGTAATAACAATATTTTTGATTTTTGTAAAGTCGATCGGGAATTCGGCCATTTTGATGCCGGCTTTTTGTTCAGCGACACCTTTCATGTAGCCTTTAAAGATTTCCGTAGTGGCTTTCCCTAAAATCTTCGGCGTTTGGATTTGGAAAACCGTCGAGGCGATTGCGAAGATCAAAACGATGAAAATACCCCAAATCCGGCTCTTCATGTAACCGAATAAGCGGGTCACTGTGCCCCAGAAGTTCTTCGGCTTTTCCACTAAGCCACCGCGAGGACCGGGACCATGGCCCATGCCACCGTTTGGCCGGCTGGATTGTGATTTTTCTGCCATTAGGCTTCATCCCCCTCTCGAATTTGCGACTTGATGATTTCTTGATACGTGGTGTTGGAAGCTTTAAGTTCAGCATGCGTCCCACGACCAACCATTTTGCCATCATCTAACACGACGATAGTATCAGCGTCGGCAACGGTTGAAACCCGCTGGCCGACAATGACGACCACGCGTTTGGAAATTTGTTCATCGTCACGCAAAGCTTGACGTAAGTTGGCATCCGTCTTGAAGTCCAAAGCGGAGAACGAATCATCAAAGACATAAATGCTGGCGTCTTTGACTAATGCCCGCGCAATGGCCAAACGTTGCCGTTGCCCACCAGAGAAGTTGCCCCCACCTTGTTCAACGTGATAATCCAAACCTTCAGGATTTTCGGCAATGAAGTCACGCGATTGGGCAATTTCCAAAGCATGCCAGATTTGGTCATCAGTGGCATCAGGATTCCCGTACTTCATGTTTTCGCGCACCGTACCTGAGAACAAGACGGCTTTTTGCGGCACGAAGGCCACGGCTTGGTGTAACGCTTTAAGATCTAAATCTTGAACCGGTGTGCCGTTAACTTTAACAGCACCTTTTTCCACATCGTAAAAACGTGGGATCAAGTTGATCATCGTGGTTTTACCAGAACCGGTACCCCCTATGATCGCCAAAGTTTGCCCAGCTTTCATATCGACATCGATTCCAGAAAGCGCGGGTTGTTCAGCGCCGTGATAACGGAAATCCACGTTGTCGAATTGTAAGCTTGGGGTGTCCCCTAAAGCTTTAGGATCGGCTGGTGAGTCGATGGGGCTGGATTGATCTAAGACTTCATTGATCCGCACAGCAGAAGCTTGCGCCCGCGGAATGAACATCAAAATCATCGCCAGCATCATGAAACTCATTAAGATCTGCATGGCGTAAGTCATGAAGGCGATCATGTTCCCAGTTTGCAAAGCTTGTTGGCCGATCAAATGACCGCCCCACCAAATGATCCCAATGTTGGTCCCTGACATGATCAAGGTCATCACAGGCAAGGCCAAGGCCATAATGGTGTTAACCTTGACCGCATTTTGCGTGTAGTCTTGGTTGGCCACATCAAAGCGTTGTTGTTCAAAGTTATCTTGGCGGAAGGCCCGAATGACACGCACGCCGGTTAAGCCTTCACGAAAGACCAAGTTGATTTTATCGGTTTTTTCCTGCATTTTGCGGAACAATGGCACCGCAAACTTCATTAACACGCCGACGAAAATCAGCATGATCGGAATGACAACCAAGAAAATCGCCGTCAAGGCATGGTCTTTTTGATAAGCCAAGAAGCTGGCACCAACTAACATGATCGGCGCCATGATCATCATCCGCAAGATCATCATCCAGGCATTTTGCAGCTGGGTGACATCGTTGGTGGTCCGCGTGATCAAGGAACTGGTGCCGATGGTGTCCATTTCGTCATGAGAATAGTTCAAGACTTTTTTGTAAACATCATGGCGCACATTTTGGCCAAGCTTTTGTGAGGTCCGGGAAGCTAAAAAGACATTCCCCACCGCCGCTAAAATACTCAACAAGGAAAATAAGATCATTTTGATCCCAGTGTGCCAGATGTAATTGACATCCCCGTTGGCAACCCCATTGTTGACAATGTCTGAAGTCAAGTTCGGTAAGTAAAGACTAGCGATGACTTGCACCACCATAAATAAGACTGCCCCGAGGACTGCCACTGCCGACATGCGGCCTTTGGCAAGTTTAATCATGTGCTTCCTCCTTTTTAATTGCCCCATATTTGAGCCATTGTAATAATTGCGCTATGCGTTTCTTCAAGGCGAGCACGGAAGTTTCCTCACCATCAGCTAAGTGATTGTAATAATAGCCCATGGTTTGCATAAACAGGCCTAAAACCAAATGCACCAGCATCCGGACTTCATCATCAGACTGCACATCAAGTTTCGTACGATCGATATTGGCGACAAACAAGTCGACTAATTGGCCTTTACCTTTGGGAGGATGCACTGCTGGGGTCAACTTGGCCGCAGAATGAAAGTCCATATACATAAAGACATTACGATAAAACAGCGCATAAGGCCCATCCACTAAGGAATCAATGGCTTTATCAAAGAGAATCGCAGCGGTGGCAAAAAAGTCTCCTTTTTGTTCCTTTAAGATCCGTTGCATCCAGTCTTGCGCATTGTCACGCATCCGATCTAATAAATAGAAGAAAATATCACTTTTATCTTCAAAATATTGGTAAAAACTACCTCGCGGAATGCCTGCATCCTTAATGATGTTGGAAATGCTGGCATCGGCAAAAGGTGCGCGGGTAAATTCTGCATAAGCAGCTTTGACCAGGCGCATGCGTTTTTCTTCAGGCAGCCGGAAAAATGTTGGTTTTGGCATTGGCTACTCCTTTCTGACATTGTGCTCACAACAACGGCGTTGATTTTATGGAAACAATCAACGCCGTGAGAGCACTCGCGGTTTCATGACAATCTGTCATGTGACAACTTGTCATTATACGCGGGTCAAATTAAATTGCAACAGACTTGAGACGGATTCTGTCATTTTCTGTAAATTAATTGCAGAGGGTTAAGCATCTGCTTTTGCTAATTCACTGGCAGACGTGAGGTTCACCCCACGCACTTGCCACGCGCCGTCAGCCACGTCTAACCGGGTGACACTGGCATTTTTCAATAAGGTCGCCGGTAATTTTTCCGGAGCGATCAAGTCCACCATCGCACTTAAAAATACGCCATGAGCAACCACTAGCACTTTGGCATCATCAGGCTGAGCCGCAACGATTTGGGCAAAACTGGTTTGCACGCGCAGCCGCAGTTCAGGTAATGATTCAGCTTGTTTGGTATGATCCATTTTTTCAAAGTTGCGAATTAACTGCGCAAAGCGTTCGCCACGCGTCCAGGCATGAGTCATGGTTTTCACACCATAGCGCGCCAACGAAGCTGAAATCAGCTGATTGTTGGTCACCCCTTCCAAACCGCCAAAGTAATATTCGCGCAAACCGGCCCGGCGATGGAGCACAACGCTGGGATGCTCCGCCAAAATGATTTCAGCAGTATCCACTGCTCGCAGACGATCCGAGCTATAAGCGGCGCTAAAGGGGACACCTGCAAGCAAGGCCGCAGTTGCTTGGGCTTGTTGGCGTCCTTTTGGGGTCAGCGGCATGTCGGTGATCCCTTGCAACTGATTGTTTTGATTCATTGGGGTTTCACCATGGCGAACCAAATATAATTGTATTGTCATCTGGCATCCTCCAAAGGAATTGAGAAATCGGTTTCATCAACTTGATTTTGTTCTCGCTTAATTTTCATGCTATCATAAATGCGATAGTTTCCATACAGACTAAAGTCGGAGGTCTCATCGTGAAAATTGCGCCAATGCTTTTAACTTATTTGCACACCCACCCAAGCGTTTACCAACCAGTCGCTCGGGGTTTACAAAACGTGGTGGCCTTCCGCTTACCTGATACGATCATCTTCCCTTACCAACATCAGGTATTTCCAGATGACCGCTTAGAAGCCACGCGCTTGGATGATGACTTCATCCCCAACCATCCTGAATTGATCACTTGGATGGCCCAACAAATCGACCCTGATGAACCACCGGTCCCGCAAGAGTTGTGGATCACTTTGAGTCACATCACTGAGGCCCAACAAAACTTCGTCGAGGTCAGCTTTGAATAAAGCCACCCAAGCGATGTTGCAGCGCACGATTCAAGCCAGTATCTTGGCATTCTTGTTTTGGATCGGACAAACCGTGATGGGCTGGCCGTGGTTGCTGTATCTCAGCATCGCCAGTCTCGTGTATGCGATCATCACCTTATTATATGCCTTATTTTTATGGCACCAACAATAAAAAGCCATTCACTTGATTGTTACAATCAAGTGAATGGCTCTTTTTATGCCTCTTCAGCGCTTAATGCCGCAGCAGTTTCCGTATTATTCACGGCTTGGCTCAGGTGTTGGGCCAAATGCGCATCGATATACCCTTGAGTCAACAGCTCATGGATCGCCGCGCGTTCAGCAGCCAAGGCAATCGCCCGTAATTGTTGCAATTGGCCTTCATACTGCGTGGATTTGTGCGTTGCAATGGCTTTGACACTGGCGATGCGGTTGCGATACTGCACGATCAAGGCATAAATCACTTGGCGATTGTATTGATGATGCCGTTGATCAGGACGCTTCAAGTAAGCCGATAAATATTTTAACCCACCTTTGGCCAAATCTTTTTCCAAGGTCAACTTAGCTTGAGCTTTGGCGCTATTGCGATGCCGCAGTCCAATCAGACGTTTTGAGCTTTGCAACAGACTCAGCCGCCACTTCGCCAGGTGCATGCGCAACGTTTTGCGCCCGCGGTGTGCAAGCATCGCGTCAATGTCAGCACGACGATTCACCAAGTGCTTTTTGACTTTGGCATAGTGCTTGGGATCCAGCGTGGATTTTTGTTCCGCCAAGGTTTTGAGTTCGCCATCTAAGCCGATGCCACGTAAGATCAATTCATCTTTGACGATCGGAGGAATATCGTCTTCTGACGTATCCGCTTGTAGATCCACCCGCCGGATCAGATTTTGATATTCGGTAATCAGATCTAAGGCGGGTTTCTGGTTGCCTTCGCGGCGTTCGGATTCAATGCGCCGCACGGCCATTTGATATAAGAAGCGTTGTGCTTGGGCTAAGGTCAAAGCCCGTGGTGCATCGCCATCAACTTCATCTTCATCTGTGGACACCGTCGAACCACGTAACGTCAACGGCGTCCGACTAGCTGTCAGCAGTGGCAAGCCGATCACCGCCACAATTAAGCTTAATATCACAAATCCTGCGGCAATGAACAACATTAAGTGCCGCGCTGGAAACGCATCGCCATTAGCCAAGGTTAACGGCACCGCTAAAACCCCAACCAACGTGATGGCTCCACGGACACCAGACAAACCGGATAACAACGCCGTTTTAAACCCGACATGATCCTGATGCCCAAGGTGCTGATAACCCCATACCCAAGCAATCCGCAACCCGAGCACGACTAAGTAGATCAAAACCACATCAAACAACGCTTGGAACGTGTTAACGTCTCGTGCTGCAATCGTTGCATGCATCGCCACTGGCAATTCGATGCCTAAAATCAAAAAAATAATCCCGTTAAGCAAATAGACGACAATGTCCCAGGTCCGCTCCGTCACAATGCGCAACTCAGGCAATGCTTGCACATACCGATTGCCTCGCGCATTGTTCAACAAGCCTGCCACCACAACCGCGATGACCCCTGAAGCATGTAAGCCTTCATCAACGGCTAAGTAGATCACCAAGGGTGTGGTCAGATTCAACACCGTGTGCAAAATCACATCATTGATCCCTTGATGCAACAACCACACCCGCAAGGCATTCAGTGCCAACATCATCAACAAGCCGGCAACAGCACCGACAATGGCGACGAAAAAGAAATCGCCTACTGCCTGCGTCGCCACAAAGCTACCGGTGACAGTCGCAGCAATCCCATATTTAAACCCGATCAAGCCACTGGCATCATTGATCAAACTTTCGCCACTGACCAAATGTAAAATGCTTTTAGGCAAGTGGACCCGTTGGGCGATCGACTGCACTGCGATCGGGTCAGTCGGGCTTAAGATCGCGGCTAAGGCCAAACTGGCTGCTAAAGGCAACGCCGGAATCAACCAATGAATGAAAAAGCCACCGATAAACGTTGTCGCAAAGACCAGGAAAATGGCATTGCCGATGATTGGCCCACGCAATGCCCATAACTCTCGTTTAGGAAAGTGTCGCCCGTCGTTAAAAAGCAACGGCGCTGTGAACACCAACATGAACCAGTCGGTATTCATCGCGACTTCAACATGGAAGACCAATGCCACCACTAAGCCTAAGGTGATTTGAATCAGGGACACTGGCACTGCCACCAAATAATGATTGATGACATTTGATGTAATCACCAAGATCAACAATAAGATGATTGCTTCGATCAGATGCATAGCAGGCTCCTTCCTCAATGTTTTTGTTTTTAGTATACCATTGGCTGGCGGTCGGCCAAATTTTGGACACACAAACAGACTAAGCTTAATGGCGAAGATTGATTCGACGGAATCTTTCTTCGC
>NZ_AZEU01000276.1 GCF_001435035.1 Lacticaseibacillus manihotivorans DSM 13343 = JCM 12514 | reverse complement strand
GACCATAAGAAAACCCCCAGATTTGGATTATTGTCCAAACCTGGGGGTTCACATCATCGTCAGACACTTCTTTTTTTGATATGTACTTTATTTTTATGCCACGTCGATCAGCGCCGGTTTCCCGTAAAAATACCCTTGCAACACATCCGGCGCATATTCGGCGACAATATCCAAATCATTTTGATCTTCCACGCCTTCAAGCGCAAAGACTTTATGTTGTGCCGTTGCCAAGTCGCGCCAGAATTTCAACAATGGCAAGGCTTCTTTGGTCGTCCCCACGGCGCGGAAATTCTGCAACGCAAACTTATATTCATTGGCATAAGGGGCCAAGGCTTCAACTAACGCCCGCGTATTAGCGCCGGTGCCGACGTCATCAACACACACGCGCAATCCCGAAGCCACATATTTGGACGCAGCATCACTCAAGGCATCAATGGAAACATGGTCGTCGTGCTCGGTGAGTTCCACGACTAAATGTACCGGTCGCTTGAGATGTAAATCAGCTAATGCCTGCTCAAAAGCAGGATCGACAAACTGCGCTTGATCCAAGTTGAAAGACAATAGTGGCAAATCTTTTGGTAATACCGCCAAGGTTTGATCTAACAAGTCTACGATGTCTGCGGCAAGATATTGACTGAAGTCGCTTGGCACTTGCCAGTGATCACCATGCCACTCGCGTAATAAAAACTCGTAGCCGATCAAGGTTTTGGGGTCGTTGAGCGCATATTTAGGCTGCCCGAAGAATCTGATCATAACTGGCTCACTTTCTCGTCGACCACGATACCTTTGCCCGCGCGATCGACGCCTTTTTGATGTATGGTGTGAAATCTAAGTCACCAATTTCGCACTTTGTGAAATAATTTCAATTCGGATTCACGCAAAAAAGCCATCACAATGATGACCAGCTTGCAAAACTTATTGCCACTTAAGGCTCTCATTGCACACACCGGCGATGATGGTTTGGGGGAAGATCATCGCCAATCAGTTTGAGAATAAAACGACCCGCCACAGCAGACCAGAATCGTCTCTGTGTACGGGTCGTCCTCAACCGATCATTGACCTGGGTTGAGGTGAGCAGATTTATTCATTTGTTCTCAAGTACAAGGTTCATTTTATATTGATAGTTGTGGTTTTGCAAGCCTTTTTATTTTTTTACCAAAATAATTTTTGAAACCTTACTTGGCAATATGCAACCGGTGATTTAACCGTCGCCATTGATACCAAGACCAGGCCACAACTAAAATACCTAAACCACCTAACCACAAAGTACGCCACCCGAGTTCAGGAATTTTGATTGCCGTTAGAAACCAAAGAAATTCCACCAAATACATACCGCGCTTCACCCTTTTAAACGTCTTGGATTCCTCAGGCAAATAGCGGCTGGGATTTTGATCGACTAAGCTGCTGACCTTGGCTTGATAATAGAAAAGCAAAAACACCGACAGCACTACGATCATGGCCGCAAACAAATACCAAGACTGATTGCCAAATGCCACCATCAACCCACACAAGAAAACGATCAAAGCGGAGAAGCCCAGCACAACAAACGACGGGATCACGCGCTTCGTCTTTTGCATCTGTTCATCGCTCATGATCTCAACATCAAACAACCACCAATACAACCAGCGCATGATCATCCACCTCCAACACGCAAAGCATACCAAATTGTTCAGCGCTTTACACCAAGAAAAATTTTCGCCCGCCGCGTGGTGTAAACCGACCGGCCCAAGCCTAATCCGATTACGATATTCATCCCCGTCAACAAACTATCATGCCCATGAAACCATGCGACTGCACCTAACACGCCAGCAAACAGCCCCATTTGCACAATTTGCCAAATGAACAAATGCCGACGCCGTTTGTAAAAAGCCGCTGGATCTTGATAAATTTCTTGATCTAACCCGGACTTTGACACTTGATGGGTAACAGCCATGATGACCACCGTGCCTGCAATCAAGCCGATCCACCAATCATGCGTATTGACTTGCAACACTCCTGGCACCAGTAAACACCAATAGCCGAATATCTGTAAGCCCGCCAATGCCAAGCCGAAGCGGTCTTCAACTTGTGCCACCTCTGCTTTATCTAGCACAGCTAAACCTAAGCTCGTGCGATACACGACTTGGTGCGAGCGCCGATAGGCCACAAAAACTTCAGTGAACGGTTTGGGATTCAACTCCCGATGTCTGGCGTAACTCACCAACCCAACTAGTCCTGCCAATACCCAGCCAAACCCCAACGTCATCCCCCATTGTCCGGTAACCAACCCGGCGCCAACAGCAACAATCAGTCCCCAAAATAAGCCAAAGCCGATCGCATTGCGCCGGATTAATTTTAAATGCGCTTGGTCTGAATTGCTGACGCGATTCACTCGCTTGCGATACATTAAGTCGATCACCGCACTGGCAATCACCCACTGCCCCCATTGCCAGTGATAACCGGGATGCAAACACGCCGCGCACATAAAGGACAAGATGCAGACGATTTTTGCCCACAATGCTGCGGGACTCACGACTTGATCTGCTTCATATAATTCTTGTTTTGACGCAATTGAAAGATCAAACAACAACCGATAGGCCCAAGTTTTCATCGTGTCCACCTCCAATTCGCGCCAAGCATATCAGCGAATCTGAAATCTGCCAAATTCTACGCATCAAAATAGCGCTGATCATCACGATCAGCGCTAAACAGTTTAGTCAAACACCATTTGATTTTTGTACAAGCTGGCGTAAAACCCATCTTGCGCCAACAACTCTTGATGATTGCCGGCTTCAATGATGCGTCCATGCTGCAAGACTTCGATACGGTCAGCGGCCAGGATCGTTTTCAAGCGATGCGCGATCACAAAGCTGGTGCGCCCAGCGATCACGTTATCCATCGCCTTTTGAATCGCAGCCTCAGTCACCGTATCGACATTGGACGTCGCTTCATCTAAGATCAACAGCTTCGGATCGGTCAAAATCGTCCGTGCAATGCTCAACAACTGCTTTTGGCCTGCGGAGAACAAACTCTGCTCATCAGACAATGGCGTGTCATACCCTTTGGGCAAGCTCATAATGTAGTCATGAATATAAGCTTGCTTGGCGGCAGATACCATTTCGTCGCGAGTGGCATCGGGTTTACCAAAGCACAAGTTCGTCGCCACCGTGCCGGAAAACAGTTGCGGATCTTGTAAGACGATGCCGACTGTATCGCGCAACTGCGTCAAATCAAGTTTGCGCACATCCACGCCATCAACTAAAATCGCACCACTATCGACATCATAGAAGCGATTCAACAAGTTCATGATGGTGGTTTTACCAGAACCCGTTGGCCCGACTAAGGCCACCATTTCCCCACGGCGCGCTTCAAAGGACACACCATGCAAGACTTCTTTGCCGGGAATGTAAGAGAAGCGCACATCATCCACGCGCAAAGCTTGATTGACCGCAGACACTGGCAAGCCGTCTTTTGGCCGCACTTCTTCAGCATTTTCATGCACTTCCGCTACCCGCCGCGCGCCAGTGATCGCCAATTGAATCTGCGCATAAAGACTGGTCATCATCACGATGGGTTGGAAATACTGTTGCGCGTATTGAACGAAGACGACGACTAACGCCAGGGCTGCGCCAGTAGATAAGTTGCCTTGTAAGACTAACCAACTGCCAAAGAAAATCACAATGGCCGTCGTCAACAACATCAGCCCACTCATCAACGGTTGCAAAACGCCGGACCAAATTTGCCCGCGCAAAGTCGTTTTGGCCACTTGGTCGTTGAGCTCGTCGAAGCCCTTCAGCGAATCTTCCTGCAAGCCATTGGTGATGATCACTTTTTGCCCCGTGACTTGTTCGTTGATGTAGCCGTTGAGCTTGCCGACATTATCTTGTTGCAAGTTCACCGCGCGACTGGCTTGGCGAATGTTGATCACGGCAATGATCGCCGCCAGCGGTGTGGTCGCTAACGTCACCCAAGCGAGTTGTTGCGACGCGGCAAACATCACGTAAAGCGCCCCGATGAATTGGGAAATCGAATAAAACATTTGCACGAACACTTCATTCATCGCGTTAAAAATATTATCCAGGTCTGACGTGTACCGCGCCAAAATGTCCCCATCCGAATGGGTATCAAAGTATTTGACTGGCAGGCGTTGCATTTTTTTGAACAAGCCCGTCCGCATATCACCAGTGGCGGTGCCGCCGACCCATGATAAGATCATCGACGTGGCCCAATCCCCAAAACTCGACGCCGTATACAGCGCGGCTAAGATCCCGGCATTCACATAAAACACGGATAAGCTTTGCCCGTGTTGCACGGTATTGGTCAACGCGGTGATCGCGCGACCTAAAAACATCGGTGACGCCGCATTGGTCACCGCAAAAATTAATACAGTGGCAATGGCGCCGAGCAACCACCATGAGAAGCGACCGAGGTACACGCGATAATAATGCATCGCTAATTTAAAATCACGCATGTGCCTCACTCCCTTCCAATGCCCGCTGGGTTTGATAAATTTCTTGATAAATCGGACTGGTTTTCACCAGTTCCTCATGGGTGCCTGCAGCCACGATTTGCCCATGATCCACCACTAAGATTTGATCCGCGCGAATCACTGCAGACAGTTTCTCAGCAATCAGCACCGTGGTCGTGTCTTGCAGTTCATGATTCAACGCATCTTGCACTAAGCGTTCACTGCGCGCATCCAACGCTGAAGTCGAGTCATCCATAATTAAAATCGTCGGCTTGCCGATGACGCCACGCGTAATGGCCAAACGCTGCTTTTGCCCACCAGAAAAGTTGGCGGAGCGTTCTTCCACTTGCGCGTCAAAATGGGCATCTAAGCGATCAATAAATTCTGCGGACTGTGCGACATTGGCCGCCCAGCGCATATCCGGCAGCGTCGCATCAGGTTTGCCTTGCCGCAAGTTATTGGCAATCGTGCCAGAAAACAAGGTCGCACGTTGCAACACCATGGCCACGTTACTGCGCAACGTCGCCGCATTGAGATCACGCACGTCTTGTCCGCCGATGCGAATCGTCCCGCGATCGACATCAAATAATCTTGGGATCAATTGCGCCAGCGTCGACTTACCAGACCCAGTCGCCCCGACGATGCCGAGCATTTCACCAGGCTTGACCTTAAAGCTGACATTTTTTAATGTCGGTTCCTGGTCGCCAGGATAAGTAAAAGTCACATCATTGAATTCCAAGCTGCCGGTGAGTTTTTCTTCTGGCCCTTGTGGCAAGACCATCGACGGCTCATGTTCGAGCAATTTGCCGATCCGCCCTAAGGAAACGAACGCCCGCGTGGCCCCAGTGAGGATGAATGAGGCATTGATGATCGCCATCAGCAACTGCATCACATAACTGATAAAGCTCGACACCGCGGCTAAGTCACTAGGATGCGCGCCAATACTGCGCCCGACCAGCAACAATACCCCCACACAAGTCAGATTAGCGATCAAAAAGAACCCTGGCATCATCCATGAAAAGGTGTAGCCGATTTTCACGGTGATATCGACCATGCGATCAGAAGCCGTGGTAAATTGTTTGATCTGTTGCGGTTCTTGGTTGAAGGACTTCACCACGCGCACGCCCATTAAATTTTCACGCGCGATGGTGTTGACTTCATCGATATCGGTTTGGACTTTGGCGAACAAGCCGCCCATTTTCTTCGTGCCAAATACCGCGATCAACACCACGATCACGATCATCAACACGATCACCCACCACATGCGCGGAATCGTGATCAATGCCAAAATCAGCGCGCCAACGAACAACACTGGCACCCGGAAGACGATTTGAAACACTGACATCAACATGCCTTGGACTTGGTTGACGTCGTTGGTCATGCGCACCACCAAGTTGCTGGCAGAGAATTGTTCAATATCGGCAAACGCGAATTTCTGCACTTGGGCATATAGATCCCGCCGCATGGTCGTCGCCACGCCAACAGCCGTTTTCGCAGAATAAAAGGTATTGACGATCCCCGCCGCGATGCCTAACACTGCCAACCCCACTAACCAGATCCCTAATCGCAAAACCGTTTTTTGGTCATCAGCAATGATCGCGTTCATCATCGATTGCAATAAGCGCGGCTGCCAAAGGGTGGCAAACGCCAACACGATCGTCGCAATGGTGGCAATGATCGCCGGTTTGCCAAAACGCCGTAAATACGGCCATAGAGTTTTCATAGTTATAATCACGCAAGCGCTGCGCCCTTGCCCAAAAGGCAATGAAAA
>NZ_AZEU01000275.1:10194-10473 GCF_001435035.1 Lacticaseibacillus manihotivorans DSM 13343 = JCM 12514 | reverse complement strand
GGAGAGCGTCTGCCTTACAAGCAGAGGGTCACAGGTTCGAGCCCTGTATCCTCCATGGATCGTAGATCCAATCCCGACTGATTTGATTCAATCCAATGCCGACTTAGCTCAGTTGGTAGAGCATCTGTCTTGTAAACAGGGGGTCGAAGGTTCGAATCCTTTAGTCGGCAGTACGATGCGGAAGTAGTTCAGTGGTAGAACATCACCTTGCCATGGTGGGGGTCGCGAGTTCGAATCTCGTCTTCCGCTTCGCTGATTCGTCAGCGTTGCAATAATTAA
>NZ_AZEU01000275.1:8865-9290 GCF_001435035.1 Lacticaseibacillus manihotivorans DSM 13343 = JCM 12514 | reverse complement strand
GGTTAAGACACCGCCCTTTCACGGCGGTAACATGAGTTCAAATCTCGTACGGGTCAGTAAGATGTTCACCACATGGAGAATTACCCAAGTGGCTGAAGGGAACGGTCTTGAAAACCGTCAGGTGGGGAATACCCACGCGAGGGTTCGAATCCCTCATTCTCCTTTTCTTATTATCGCGGGATGGAGCAGTCTGGTAGCTCGTCGGGCTCATAACCCGAAGGTCGTTGGTTCAAATCCAGCTCCCGCAATTACAATTTAATACTATGTTGGTTCCATGGTCTAGTTGGTTAGGACGCCTGCCTGTCACGCAGGAGATCACGAGTTCGAGTCTCGTTGGAACCGTTAATGGCTCGGTAGCTCAGTTGGTAGAGCAATGGATTGAAGCTCCATGTGTCGGCGGTTCGATTCCGTCCCGCGCCATTTCT
>NZ_AZEU01000275.1:0-8855 GCF_001435035.1 Lacticaseibacillus manihotivorans DSM 13343 = JCM 12514 | reverse complement strand
ACGGACTGTAAATCCGTTCCTTCGGGTTCCTAGGTTCGAATCCTAGATCCTCCATTTATAGGGATATAGTTTAAAGGTAGAACTACGGTCTCCAAAACCGTCAGTGTGGGTTCAATTCCTACTATCCCTGCTTTTTAAGATTTATGGCGGTATTGGTGAAGTGGTTAACACACCGGTTTGTGGCACCGGCACACGTGGGTTCGATCCCCACATACCGCCCTTTTATTGGGGTATAGCCAAGCGGTAAGGCAACGGACTTTGACTCCGTCATGCGCTGGTTCGAATCCAGCTACCCCAATTGCTCCTCGGAGCATTAAATATACATCCTGGCGGTGTAGCCAAGTGGTAAGGCAAAGGTCTGCAAAACCTCTATGCGTCGGTTCAAATCCGATCACCGCCTTCGCTTGCAAAGTTAGCCGCAAGCGTGTATAATATATTTCATGTCATGCCGGCGTGGCGGAATTGGCAGACGCGCCAGACTCAAAATCTGGTTCTAGCAATAGAGTATCGGTTCGACCCCGATCGCCGGTAGAAGTATTAATTCGGTATTGCACGACATGAATACATAGAAGACTCCTTGTGAGTCTTTTTTTGTGCCGTCAATTAAATACAAGCTAAATCTAATCGCTAATGTTCTGGTTGCGATTAGATTTAGAATTCGAGCTTGTCATCGTCATTAAGGAGCTTGCGTTTCTGCTCGTCAAACTCTGCTTGCGTGATGGCACCTTTATCTAACAAGTGTTTGAACTGGTGGATCTGGTCGATTTTTGATGTGGCAGCAAGCGTTTGCTGTTCGACCGTTGCTTGTTGGCGTCGTGCCTCGGCTTGTGCTTGCGCTGCGGTGACTTGCTTTTGATGATAATAACACCAATAGCACCGCTGAGTACGATTCCAGCAATGATGAGATACCAGTATTGAATGGCCAGTCCAATCAAGATCAAAAGCGCAAAAACACCGAAGCAACCTATTCCAGTCTTCTACTTCATGAAACGCCTCTTTTTTCAACTGTTAAAAATTTGAACAAACCAGATTGTTCGCTACCACTCATACGTTAACACCTCACTAAGTCATGCGCAATTCACATGTGAATGCGCATGGCCGTTAGGCGTCACCTGGGTTTTCATGATTGCCTGCAAAAAATGCCTAGGTATTTGGCCTAAGCATTGATGTCATTGGAGATATTGTGCGACTTGACTGGTTAAGCTTGAAAGGTCGCTGCTGTTGTTGGCAATTGCTTTAGCCGCTTGATACACACCGACATAGTCTCCTGAGGCGAGTTTTTCGCGCACCGTATCCAAGGCACTGGTGTTGTAAATCGCACTGGACACCGCAGTGGCAGCACTTGTGGACAGGCCATTTTGTTCGAGCATTGTAGTCGCGGTACTTTGATCTTTAGCGGCTTTCATTAAGGTGCTCATTTTCGTATTGGTGATGGCACTAGTTGCAGTATCAATCGCTGCGTCTGTCGTGGCATCGCCAGTTTTTTGCGTGTTGAGTTGACTGACTAAAGTAGATTTAACGGCTTTGTCGGCTGGCGTATCATTACCTCCAGAGGCGTTGCGCATGGTATTGTTGAGTTGTGGGAAAAATACGACGCCTAATCCGCAAATGGCCACGAGGATCAACACCGCGATGAAGATCTGCCGACCCCAGTGCTTTTTGCGAAGGCGTTGACGTCTGCGTTGCATGTGATCACTCCCTTTGGCTTCATGATGCCATGAATTGGTGAATGAAGTGTGAAGCCGACGTGACTTTATGGAATTGTTAAAATCGTAAATTGGGACTTCAGTAGGATTGGTCAGCGGCAAAAAACTGGTACAATGTTGTGCAGTGAGTCACTTTGCGCAGATCGCTTGGTAAGCTATACTATAATTAACAAACTGTGTCATTTGGAGGAAGCCTGATGAATATCGGTATTTTTACAGATACATATTTTCCGCAAGTCTCAGGCGTTTCAACGTCGATCAAAACCTTGAAAGATGATTTGGAACGTAAGGGACATACCGTGTACATTTTCACGACTTCAGACCCTCATGTCCCAGAAGAAGCCGTTGAGCCGAATTTGTTTCGGTTTACCAGCGTCCCATTTGTGTCGTTTACCGATCGGCGCATTGCGGTACGCGGATTGTTCCATGCTTACGCGGTGGCCAAAGAACTTAAACTCGATATTGTTCACACCCAAACAGAATTTTCGATGGGCTACATCGGCAAATTCGTGGCGCGACAATTAAAAATTCCAGTGGTCCACACTTACCACACCATGTATGAAGACTATTTACATTATGTGATGAACGGTCATTTATTGCGGCCGTATCATGTGCGCCAGTTTATGCGGGCTTATTTGTATCATGTGGCAGGCGTGGTTTGTCCAAGCGAACGCACGGCAGATTCGCTTGAAGGCTATGGCATCACGACGCCTAAAGTGATCATTCCAACCGGGGTGGACTTGACGCAATTTGCTGCGGCGAAAAATCCCAATTTGCGCGAGGAACTCGGCTTAGCCGATGTTCCTGTACTTTTATCCTTAAGTCGCGTGGCCTATGAAAAACGCATCGATCGCGTCGTTGGGGCAATGCCTGCCATTTTGGCGCAACAACCGGATACGGTATTGGTCGTGGTCGGCGATGGTCCGGCAAAAGCGGACCTAGAAGCGCAGGCAGAAAGTCTCGGCATACAGGACCATGTGCGCTTTACTGGCGAAGTGGATCATGATGATATTGCCGATTATTATCGCGCCGCCGACGTGTTTGTTTCAGCCAGTGATTCTGAATCACAAGGCTTGACCTACATCGAAGCCTTGGCTGCCGGTCGAAAAGTTGTAGCCTTTGCTGGGGAGTACACCCAAAGCTTGTTGGATGATCCAGCAATCGGGACGACGTTTACTACTGATGCGGAAATGGTGTCCCAATGTGTCCAATATCTTAAGCATCCACAAGCCTTTGATGATCCTAAGCCGCGCCAAAGCAAACTGCAGGCGATTTCTGCAGATCAATTCGGGGATGCGGTATTGGCCTTTTATCAACAAGCCATTGCTGCACAACTCACCGATGACCAAGAAGATGGGCCACAAGAAGCCAAGGGGTAACCATGATCGACATCCACATGTTCAGTTCTGCAGATAAAGTCGCCGGCCAAGGGGTAGGGGCGGTGTACACCGAATTATTGGATCTGCTGAAGCAATATTTACCCAACGAATTTAACATCAGTATCAATGACTATTCACCTAGTGTCATCAGCCATTATCACACCATCGACCCGGCGTTTTTCGCGTCAACGTTTTCCAAAAGGCGCGGGCGCAAAATCGGCTATGTGCATTTCTTACCAGATACCTTGGATCAATCGTTGACGTTACCAAAACCGGCGCGTTGGACCCTAGATAAGTATGTCGTGGCTTTTTATAAGCGGATGGATACGTTGGTGGTGGTGAACCCGAACTTTATTCCGCGCTTGGCTGAATATGGCATCGACCCGAAAAAAGTGACTTATATTCCGAATTTTGTGTCACGGCAGACGTTTTATCCAGAAACCGCCGAGAACAAAGCGATTTTGCGGACGAAATATGGCATCAAACAAGATGACTTTGTGGTGTTTGGCGCCGGCCAAGTGCAAGATCGCAAAGGCGTTGATGATTTCATCGCCTTGGCCAAACGCAATCCCGACATGCGCTTTATTTGGGCTGGCGGTTTTTCCTTTGGGATGATCACCAACGGCTATGATCATTTGAAGTCGGCGGTGGCCAATGCGCCAGAGAATTTGACTTTTACTGGGATCGTACCGCGTGAAGAAATGGTCGATTATTACAATATTGCCGATTGTTTCTTATTGCCGTCATTTGAGGAATTGTTCCCGATGGCAGTGCTTGAAGCCTTTTCCACGGAAACCCCAGTGATGGTGCGCGCGCTTGATTTGTATGACACCATTATTGAACCTTATGCGATAGAGGCTTCCGACGTGCAAGCAATGAACCAAATGTTGCATGAACTGCGGGATCATCCTGAAATGCAACAAGCCTATACTGAAAAATCAAAAGCAGCGGCACAAGAATATTCACAAGCCCGTTTGGCCCGTGTGTGGGAGCGATTCTACCGCGAGCAAGCGGCATTGGTGTAAAAAATGAGTCGAAAAAATCGTTGGGCCGTGTTGATCATGGTCGCCATTGGTGTGGCGATTTTCGCCTGGGAAATGAAAGGTCTCAATTTCCAGCAAGTATGGCACACCCTAAACCACATGCAACTGCAATGGTTGCTTGTGGCCTTGTTAGTGATGGTCGGCTCTTGGGTCGTCGAAAGCTTTGTGGTCAAAGTGTTCGTGGAACATCAAGGCGAGCACTTAAGTTTCCAAGCGGCATTTCGCGTGCCGTTAGTCGAACAATTATTCAACAACATCACCCC
Source organism: Lacticaseibacillus manihotivorans DSM 13343 = JCM 12514 (assembly GCF_001435035.1). Classification (GTDB taxonomy): domain Bacteria; phylum Bacillota; class Bacilli; order Lactobacillales; family Lactobacillaceae; genus Lacticaseibacillus; species Lacticaseibacillus manihotivorans. The sequence continues at coordinate 4,464 of NZ_AZEU01000275.1, read as the reverse complement.
CTTTGCCTCAGGTGGCCAACCTGCCCAGTTGGTGGCGTTGATGCAAGCCGGCGTTGAAGGTGGCCGGGCCAGCTCTGTTTTGTTGATGAAATTCGTCGTGTATCAGTTTATGGTGCTGATCAATTTCGTCTTGACCATCATCATCGGTTTTAACCGAGTGGCGACGCATTTTGGGGCGCTGGCTTGGCTGATCGTCTTCGGCTTGGTGATCCATGTGGTGGTCATCATTGGCTTGTTGTTGGTGATGTATCAATACCATTTCACCAAGCGGCTGGTGTCAGCAGTGGTGTGGTTATGTGGCCGCTTTGTCGGCGAAGCCAAAATGTTGCGCTGGCAACAAAACATGGATGAAAAAATCGACACGTTTTACGCTGAAAGCTTGCATCTCAAACAAGAGAAGAAAAAAGTCTTGAAGGCTGCCGGGCTGACTTTGATCCAGTTGCTGATGTACTATTCAGTGCCATATTTCGTGTTGCTGAGTTTTGGCTTGGGCAAAGTCGATTTGGTCACGGTGATGGTGTCACATGTGATGATCGTCATGATCGTGTCACTGTTTCCCATTCCTGGTGGGACTGGCGGGGCAGAGCTGTCATTTAAGACCTTGTTTGCGAGTTTTGTGGCGACCCCGTCACAATTAGTGTTGGCGATGTTGTTGTGGCGTTTGTTGACCTATTATTTGGGGATGGTATTTGGTATCGGGGCGTTAGCGGTGCCGGCCAAGCGCATGAAACAACTTGAGAACGCTAAAAAAAATTGATTTTCATAGTCACAGTGGGCCATTTTATGGTACGCTATCACAGAAGTACAGGAAGGGGGCCGTTGGTATGAAGAGCTCACAATTAGTTGCGATCATCAAACGCTTAGAAGCGATGCAAGAAGCAACCGATGGCGAAGTGCAATCACGGCGTTTCGAAAAAGACGGTGTCGAAAAAGGTCTCGTCGAATATGACCCAAAGACTGAAACCTATACCCTAGAAGAAATGGATCATCACCAAAAGTTTGACTTCGATGACATCGATCTCACGGCGATGGAAATTTATGATCTACTAGGTGACTAGTAGTCAGTTTGTAAGTCCCGCGGCTGTGGGGCTTTTTTTGTGCCCAGCGCTTTTCAAAGCGGGTTTAGTGGTCCGGGTAGCCTAGCTTAAGAATTTGAGCTGAGTTTTGGCTCGGATTCTTAAGCGTAGCTACCGTGACCGCGTTGCCTTGAAAGGCGCGACGATGCCCAGTGCGTGACTCGTTGTTTTTCAAAACCAATATTACATTTAGAAATACTTCAGCTTGGCTTGCATGAAAGGGCAATCTTCAGGACACCGGTTAACATTCAGTTAAAACCACGCATAATTGTGGCGATAAATTGTGTTTTCTGTGGTGAATGTGTAGACTAACGGGTGTGATATAATGTTTTAATATTGACTATTTCAAATCAGTGGAGGATCACGATGAAACATATCGGCAGCAAAATTCGAGGCTTTTTTGATTCGAGGCTCGGATTTTTTTTCCTCGCCATTGCATTGTTTTGGGCGAAAACCTACTGGGCATATCAAAATAAGTTCAACCTTGGCGTCAAAGGCAGCATGCAAGACTTGCTGTTGGCGTTAAACCCAATTCCAACGACCTTGTTGTTATTTGGGATCGCCTTATACATGCGCGGGCGCAAGTCATATATCGTGATGTTGATCATCGATGCGTTGACGTCGATTTGGCTGTTTGCCAATGTGTTGTATTATCGCGAATTCTCTGACTTTTTGACCTTTGCGTTGATCAAAGGCTCTGGCGCGGTGTCCAACAACTTGTCCAAAGGGATCTTCGGCATTATGCGGCCAAGCGACTGGTTCGTGTTCTTGGATCTGGCGATTTTGATCATTTTGTTGGCGACGCATTTGATCCATATGGACTTACGCCCGATCAAAAAGCGCTTTGCTTTAGGGGTGTCGTTGTTGGCAGTTTTGCTGTTCGGGGCTAACTTAAGCATGGCGTACTCTGATCGCTCTGGCTTGTTGACGCGGACCTTTGATAATAACTATATCGTCAAATATTTAGGCTTGAATGCCTATACCGTCGTTGATGGCGTCAAAACCGCGCGCACCAGTGCGACTAAAGCCAATGCCAAGGCCTCGGATATCGACTCGGTATTAAACTACTTAAAGAAAAACAAAGTTGCGCCAAACGTCGAGTATTCTGGGGTCGCCAAAGGCAAGAACGTCTTTATCATTCACTTGGAATCCTTCCAGCAATTTTTGATCGACTTTAAGTGGGATGGGCAAGAAGTCACGCCTAACCTCAACAAGTTGTACCATGAATCGGATACCTTGAGTTTTGACAACTTCTTCAACCAAGTCGGTCAAGGTAAAACCGCCGATGCGGAAATGATGTTGGAAAACTCCTTATTCGGGTTACCAGAAGGCTCCGCGATGGTGTCTGATGGGACTAGCAACACGTTCCAAGCCGCTCCTGCGATCATGGATCAAAATGGGTACACCACAGCAGCCGCTCACGGGGATGTGCCAAGTTTCTGGAATCGAGACAACACGTATAAGTCTTGGGGCTATGACTACTTCTTTACCAAAAACTACTTCCAATCTGGCAAGAACTTCGACGTCGGCTACGGACTGAAAGACAAGATCTTTATGAAAGATGCCGCCGAGTATGTGGAACAACTCCCACAACCGTTTTATGCCAAGTTGATCACCGTCACCAATCACTATCCGTATACGTTGGATAAGCAAAACCAAACCATCACCAAAACCGATACTGGGGATGACACGGTGGATGGTTATGTGCAAACGGCCAAGTACTTGGATCAATCCATCGGTGAATTCATGACGTGGTTGAAGCAATCTGGCTTAGACAAAAACAGTATGGTCGTCTTTTACGGGGATCACTATGGGATCTCTGGCAACCATAAAAAAGCGGTCGCCAAATTACTGGGCAAGAAGTCCTTTGATGATTTCGATAATGCGCAGTTCCAACGCGTCCCATTCATGATTCATATGGATGGCCTTAAAGGTGGCGTCAACCACACATATGGTGGGGAAATCGATGTCTTACCGACACTGTTGAACCTGTTAGGGATCAAAGCCGATAACTATGTGCAATTTGGTTCAGATCTCTTGAGTTCGCAGCATTCGCAAACTGTGGCCTTCCGCAATGGCGATTTTGTCACGCCGCAATATACCAAAGTCGGCAGTACCTATTACGATACGACCACTGGGAAAGTCATCAAACACTTGTCCAGCGAACAAAAAGCCACGATTGATAAAGCCACAAACCAAGTCACCACAGAGCTCAACTTGTCTGATCGGGTAATGAATGAAGACTTACTGCGTTTCTACACGCCAAATGGCTTTATGAAAGTGGATAAGTCGGATTACTCCTATAACAAGAAGAAAGCTTTAGCAAAACTCAAAAAGGCGCAAAAGAAAGGCACCTCAGTATTGGCGAAGAATAAAGGGGTGGCGATCCCATATGTCACTGACGCGCCAGAACTGGTCAAAGCAGGCTCATCGAGTAGCTCCAGTAGCTTAAGCAGTAGTAGCAGTAGTAAATAAGACTTTCAACGGCTTCGGCGACGCTTGTTAAGCAAAGCGTCTCGAAGCCGTTGTTTTATGCTCATAGGCTACAACCGTCAACATTTTGTTGTTTTTCGACTTATTTAGATTTATTCTTACATTAGAATATCAATCAGATACATTGAGGAAAAAATTATGCAAGCAACAGTATATGATCAAACCATCACCAAATTGAAACAAGCCGGGATTCGCGTGACGCCGCAGCGCATTGCGATCATTCAGTACTTGATCGCTAGCACTGCCCATCCCACTGCAGAACAGATCCATGACGATTTAGCGGCTAATTTTCCGCATATGTCAGTGGCCACGGTATATAACAATCTAGGTTTGTTAACCGATCTTGGCTTAGTGGAAGAAATGAATGTGGCCGACACCGCCGTTCATTTTGATTTTCCACTGCAGCCACATTATCATGCGGTTTGCACAAACTGCGGGAAAATTGTCGATTTTAGCGACCCGCAGTTAAGCGAAGTGCAGGCTCATGCAGCAAAAGAAACAGGATTTAAGGTAACTGCGCATCATTTGGAAGTTTATGGGCTGTGTCCAGAGTGCCAAGCCAAATTAGCACATCCGAATAAGGCATGAATTAATCGTGCCGTTTTCTGAAATAATCCGAACAAGGTACTGGGGTAAAACCTGCACTGTTCGGATTATTTTTTTGTCTCAAAAAACTTGGCCAAAATGGTTGACGCACCTTGCTGGGCTTGGTATGATATCAAAGTTGTCTTTTAGATAACACCGCGATTGATCAGCCAAGCGAAATTAATGCTTGACGCAAGATTGATTGTCTGGTATGATTTAAAAGTTGTCGCGAGACGTTATGAAGCGCTTCACCAAAAAAGTTTTTAAAACTTTTTCTTGACAACAAACTGATAGTTATGATAAACTTATG
>NZ_AZEU01000035.1 GCF_001435035.1 Lacticaseibacillus manihotivorans DSM 13343 = JCM 12514 | reverse complement strand
TTCATCTCACGGTGTCGTGCCATGGGGTGGCTAACTTGTTCTTGCAATTTGCGAATCAATCATTTATATTGATATACAAAAAAACATCGATTCACGTATTTCTGGATCGATGCCTGACTTATCAAAAAATGGTTGTGGTAAGCGACTCAACGATGTTTTGCATATGCCGGACCTTTAGCTCCCGTATCCTCAAAACTTTGATCACGACGATCTGGCGAACATTCCAGTGGCCTGTCATTAGCAGATTACCGATTGCGCCACACAGCAAATCTTCGCTTAAAAGCACAACAAGTCCACGAAACAGTCACCTATTTCGTGGACTTGCGGCTTCAACGCCAATGCAATTACGATTCTACAGTTGCCAAATGTATCCAAGCCCGTGTCTGCGTAAGCCTGGGGGATTGGCCCTAACCCACTTTAACGCCTAATCAGCTCTGCATTGCCTTTCGGATACAGGCGTCACTTGCTTCCCATGTCACCATGGGGAAATCGATCCGGTGTGATCAAATGAGCTCCTTAAGGAACCCCTCAGTGCCGGCACTTCTGATGCTAGAGATCCAATGACTACCAACAATTAAGCTGGGCCACTGCGGATCAGTCTCACGGGGTTTGCGGGGATCTGCCCCCCGTTGCGAAGAGTTTCAAGCAACCTGCGCTAAGCTACTATCTCCACCTTGAATTCGACACAATGATAGCGCCTTCTCAAAATAAAGTCAAGTATTTTAAATTAGTATAATCAGTTATTTTTCAAGTTAAAGAAACACAGTCGAGATCAGTCCTCATGACTGACCTCAACTGTGTTTCTTCTATATGAAGTTAATGTTTTGGTTCGATCATGGTCAACTGAATGCGTTCGCGTTTGGTATCGACAGATTCGATCCACACATCCACGATATCACCAACGGCAACGACCGATTTAGGATCACTCACCCGATGATTGGCCATGCGCGACACATGGACTAAGCCGTCATGTTTGACACCGATGTCGACAAAAGCCCCAAAGTCCACGACGTTGCGCACTGTGCCTTGGAGCTTCATCCCCGGCACCAAGTCTTCCATCGTCAACACGTCTTGGCGCAATAACGGCTGTGGCAAGGCATCCCGCAAATCGCGTCCGGGGTTTTCCAAACTCGACACGATATCTCTCAAGGTTTCTGTCCCGACTTTATCTGTCACTAAAGGCGCCACATCAACGGCTTGCACTTTTGCGATCATGGTCGGGGTGCCTAATTCATCAGCAGAAACACCCGCTTGTTTCAAAATCTGCTTGGCCACCGGATAACTTTCCGGGTGAATATCCGTATTGTCTAATGGTACTGAACCATTGATGATGCGCAAAAAGCCAACTGCTTGTTCATAGGCTTTCGGGCCTAAGCGTGGAACTTTCAACAATTGCCGACGGTTATCGTAACTGCCGTTTTCATCACGATAGGCCACAATATTTTCAGCGATTGTCTTATTCAAACCAGAAATGCGGGTCAATAATTGTGCCGACCCAGTGTTCACATTGACGCCGACGCGATTAACAGCGCGTTCAACGACGGCATCCACTTGCGCATCCAAGTCTTTGGCAGGCAGATCATGTTGATACTGACCGACACCGACGGCTTCAGGATCGATTTTGACCAATTCTGCCAGGGGATCTTGCAAGCGGCGGGCAATGGAAATCGCTGAGCGTTGTTCAACATGCAAATCAGGAAATTCATCCCGAGCGACTTGGCTGGCAGAATAAACTGACGCCCCGGCTTCATTGACGATAGCATAATAAATATCGCGTGGGACATCGCGCAGCACCGAGGCCACGAATTGTTCGGATTCACGACTGGCAGTGCCGTTCCCAATGGCGATCATGGTGACGTGATATTTTTCTAACAAGTCGCGGAACTCACCAGCGGCAGCGTTGCGCTTAGCTTGTGGTGCGGGTTTATGTGGGTAAATGACGGCTTTGGCTAAGAACTTCCCATTTTCATCGATCACCGCCAGTTTGCAGCCGGTGCGGTACGCCGGATCAAAGCCTAACACCACCTTGCCTTTGACTGGCGCTTGCATCAACAAGTTGTACAAATTCTGCCCGAACACATCGATCGATTGGGCATTGGCTTGATCCGTCAGTTCATTGCGCAATTCACGTTCAATGGCTGGCCCGATGAAGCGTTTGTAAGCTTCACGATAAGCATTTTCGACAAAGGCGGTGGCTTGGTTTGCTTTGTGGTGTCCGATCAAGCGAAAATGAAAATAACTCTCAACGGATTCGTTGTCCACGACAATTTTCACCGACAAGATCTTGGCTTTTTCGCCGCGATTGATGGCTAACGTGCGCGTCGCCGAAATATGCCGCAAGCTGATTTCGGTATCATAGAATTGTTTATAAACTTCTTTTTCGTCAAGTGCTTCAGCTTTAGGCCGCAGTTTGGTCTTCAGCTTTCCAGTACGCTCTGTAAAATGCCGGATCCAATTGCGATAAGTGCTGACTTCGCTAAAAGTTTCCGCCAAGATCTCAGTAGCACCAGCTAACACCGCATCGACATCTTTCACATCTTTTTTAACGTATTTCTCGGCTTCGTCGGCCAAGTTTCCTGCTGGCAATGTCAAAATCCAACGGGCAAAGGGTTCTAAGCCTTGCGCTTTGGCGATGGTCGCTTTGGTTTGGCGCTTTTGTTTGTAGGGCAAATACAAGTCTTCCACTTCAGGAAGCTTGGTGGCGGCTTGAATGGTTTTTTTTAATTCAGGTGTGAGTTTGTGCAACTCCGAGATGGCTTTGATCACAGTTTGCTTGCGCTCTTGCAAAGCCGTGACGCGATTGAAGCTAGTTTCAATGGCCTGGATTTGGACTTCATCCAAACTGCCAGTCATTTCTTTGCGGTACCGCGCGATAAAGGGCACAGTGTTGCCAGCATCCATTAAATCTAAAACCGTTTTGACTTGGCGCGTTGAAATGCCGCCGAGTTCTGGTTGCATCAATTGCAATGTTTGTGTATCGATCATGATCATTCCTTTACAAGGCCTAGTCGCCAATCACTACGCTGGCGTGAGTCCATTATACCATCTCAACAAACCAGTTCCTGTTCAAAAAAATGGCTGAGTCGTTTTTAACGATTCAGCCATTCACACTAAGCACTTCTAGTTTGCACCACTTGGTTGCGCCCGCCATGCTTGGCCGCATACAAGTTAATGTCAGTTTTTTCGATAAAGTCTTTTAACACCACTTCAGCGTCTTGAATTGAAGAGATCCCAGCTGAAACCGTGAGCCGCAGCTTGGGATTTTCGCGCAGCACCACCAATTGTTTCAGGCGCTTGAAATAATCATCGATGGCCTGGCGCGCTTGATCATCACTCAAGCCATACATCAAAATACTAAATTCTTCCCCACCGGTGCGATACACTGCCGCATAATAATCCATCGGAATAAAGTAGCTCTCCACATCCCGCGCGAAGTTGATCAAGGCTTCATCCCCGATCAAATGCCCATAAGTATCATTGATGGCTTTAAAATGATCGATATCCATCATCACCAAATGTAAGTTATCACCATTAGACGCGGCCATTTGACTTTGAAACCAAACATAGTCTTTGCGAAACAGTGCCAAGCTGCGCACCCCAGTCAGCTCATCATGATTATTGCCGTACGTGAGCTTTTTGGTTTGTTTGCGACGATAACGTAAGAGCCGGTCGTACAAGTCCGCGACGCCTAATAGCAAAATGAACATGACCACCACTTGCACTGTCAACCACATGTCATAATGATGCACCAGTTCAGTGACCGTCCACAATGCCACTGACATTAAAGCAGTCAATGAAAGGTAACGCCAATGTTTGGCCGTTACCCAGTGTTGGTAAACATTGACCAATTCTAGCCCCCCGAACACGACAGCCAAGCCCAGCATGTCTGGAACGTTGAATCCCCACCACGGGTAATAACACAAGTACACCCCAACCAACATCAACCCGTGGATCTTGGGATTTTTGATCCGCGTGGCGACATAGATCAACGCCCCGTTGCGCAAGACTGATGCGGTGATGGCACTGGTCGTGTTGTAATGCCGCAAAATGGCCACAAACAACAACACTAGCCACAAGTACGCGGCCAGCAAACTTGCTGACGACACGTCTTTTTTGAACAGCCGGTGGATGGCTTCAGGGCCTAACGTGGCAATAATGTCGACACTGCCGACAAAGCCGATCATAAAAAAGAACATCCAAAATGTTTTGTTGATAACAATACCCATTCAGCTCAACCTTTGCCCCATGATTTTACATACTTCTAATATACCGCTTACGCTGGGTAAAAACGACATTTTTTTCAACTTTTCTTCAATAAAATTGGGTATGTACGAAAAACTAACACCAGCGCTGGACAAGTTAGACCAGTTTCACTATTGTATAATTATTGTATTTTCAGGAAATGGAGTCAATTATGAAGAAAACTGCACTCATTACCGCACTACTCGGCTTTTTGACCGCGTTGTGTCTCTTGTTTCCAACGCCGACTCACGCCGCTGAAAAGTCCTATACCTTCTATACTGACGACACGTATGCGCCGTTTGAATTTGCCAACAAGCAAAACAAATATGTCGGCATTGATATCGATTTGATCCATGCGATCGCCAAAGCGGAACACTTTAAAGTCACCGTCAAAGCAGTCGGCTTCAACGCCGCAGTCCAAGCTTTGGAAGCCAAACAAATCGATGGGGTGATCGCCGGGATGACCATCACCCCAGAGCGTTCTGCAAAATTTGACATGTCCAAGCCGTACTACCCAACCGGTCCAGTCGCCGCCGTCAAAAAAGGCTCTGACATTAAATCGTTAAAGGATCTGCGTGGCAAGCGCGTCGCCATTAAAACCGGTACTGCCGCAGCAGACTATGCCAACTCGATCAAGCAGAAATACGGCTTCACCACCGTCACCTTCGATGATTCCAACAACATGTATCAAGATGTGTTGACGGGCAACTCAGTGGCGTGCTTCGATGATCAGCCTGTCTTACAATGGGTCTAAAATTTTTGGTGTTGAAGAGCACTTCAACGCCGGAAGTTTTAGGCC
>NZ_AZEU01000274.1 GCF_001435035.1 Lacticaseibacillus manihotivorans DSM 13343 = JCM 12514 | reverse complement strand
GGTGTTTTTTATTGTTCGGAAATTATGAATTTAAACGAGGTACGTTTGACAGTACCTATTACCTTGAGGAGGATGAGACATTGAAAGTACGCAAAGCTGTGATTCCTGCAGCGGGACTTGGGACCCGCTTTTTACCTGCGACTAAAGCATTAGCCAAAGAAATGTTACCGATCGTGGATAAGCCCACGATCCAATTCATTGTCGAAGAAGCCAAAGCTTCAGGCATTGAAGACATTTTAATCGTGGAAGGCAAACAAAAGCGCTCCATTGAAGATCATTTTGATTCCGCACCAGAACTTGAACAAAACTTGGAAGCCAAACATAAAGACAAGTTGTTGGAATTGGTGCATCAAACCACGGATATCGGCGTCAACTTGTTCTTTGTGCGCCAACCATATCCCCGCGGCTTGGGTGACGCGGTGCGTTTGGCGAAATCCTTCATTGCCGATGAACCCTTCGTTGTCATGTTAGGCGACGACTTGATGCAAGACAAGGTACCATTGACCCAACAGTTGATCGATGCGTATGATGAAACCCATGCTTCCATCTTGGCAGTTAAAAAAGTGCCTCATGATGAAGTCTCGGCTTATGGTGTGATCGATCCTGAAAGTGAAGTCAAGCCTGGGTTGTTCAACGTTAAAAAGTTCGTTGAAAAGCCAGCCGTTGAAGATGCGCCATCTGATTTGGCCATCATTGGGCGTTACTTGCTCACACCAGAAATTTTTGACATTTTAGATAACCAAAAGCCAGGCAAAGGCAATGAAATTCAATTGACGGATGCCATCGATGAGTTGAACAAGACGCAACGCGTATTCGCCCATGAATTCAAAGGGGACCGCTTTGATGTCGGCAACAAGTTCGGCTTTGTGCAAACCACGATTCAATATGGCTTGACCCATCCAGAAGTCAAAGATGAATTGCGGCCGTACATTTTAAACTTGGCAGAACAGTTGAAAAAAGCTGACAAGCCAACCAAGCCAGCTAAATAAACCCAAAAACTCCGCACGCAGCAATGCGGAGTTTTTTAGTTGGCTTGAAGTTGAATCGTCGTGGTGAGTTCAAACGGATGCGTGGCATCGACCAGCACGCTTTGATCCGCATCGGCAACCAGTGGCCGAATCCCAACGGTAGCTCGGGGATGGCCGAGGATCCCATTAAAGTTGGTGGCCTCATCGATATGGTCAAACGTGGTGATCGCCAGGCCGACGCCACTGGTTTGATAGGTCAACGTCCAGCGCTCATCAGCCAAGGTCGCTTGGGATTGCGCAGTTTGAATGGTATGCACCGAAGTGGTGGTATTGCCAAGCGTCAGTTGTTGATGATCAATCGTGCGCGCAGGGTCCCCTGTTAACATGAAGGCTAAATTGTAATTTGGTCGCAATTGGATCGCGGTATCGCTTTGCACTTGCAGCTTGGCTTGCCAAACATTGTCATCATTAAGCTGATGGGTGATGGTGATGGTTTGCGTTCCTGGCAAAGCGTTGACGCCGTCAGGTAAACGCAGTTGCATGACAACCGCATCGTCAACGATTTGAGCGTCCCAGTTCCAATTTTGCCAGTCAGTATGCGTGGGGTGCAAACAATCCGGTCCCATTAACGCGCCAAAAGGTTCAGGCTGTTGCAAATAATCTTGCAAGGTCACAAAGCCAGCAATTAAATTAGGATCAGCGCCTGTTTGATCAGGTAGGCGTAACTGTTGTACTCGCGCTCCAAAAGTGATCAGGCGCAAGGCGAGATCGTGTTGGTTTTTTAATGTGTATTGGGTGATGGTTTCGCCTTGTAGTTTGGCGAAAAGCTTGTGTTCGATTTTCAAGAAACCGCTTCCTTATGTGTTTCTTCTAGCGTACCGAAAAATTGCAACAGAATCAACCCAAAGTCTTAGGCAAAGCCTTGATTTTTCTGGTACGCTTAACGTGGTAACGTCTAAAGTTCTATGAAACCAAGTCCAAAACCGGATGTTCAAGGAGGG
>NZ_AZEU01000273.1 GCF_001435035.1 Lacticaseibacillus manihotivorans DSM 13343 = JCM 12514 | reverse complement strand
TTTTATTGTCCAAAAAATTTTGAGACAGTGGCTAACTTGATTCTAAAATGCGCGAAAAGAATTGGTCAGCAATCACAGGCGCCAATAACGCAAATACAAAGTGATAATCTAGACTTTCACCAGAAAACCATCGCGTTAAAAATTTCTGCATCCCTATGACCTCCAAAAAATTGAACTAATGCTCACTTTAGTGGAAGAATCGTGCTGATGCAAGGCAAACTGACGACTTGCTCAATTTATTTCACAATGATGTCTAGATATTTCCCGGGAAATAATCTGATTAGTTGATTGATCGTCGACCTTAATCCATCTCATCTGCTGGCATCAGTGAGACAATTTTATCCATGCCTATTGCGCAAGCTCACCCACCGTCGACGATCCTCGAAAATCAATGGCCATGCTGTTTACCGCGTAGCACATGATCAGCGTGGGCGAGCGTTTCATCGACAACATCGAGAATATGCGGATCATCGAGGCGATAATACATTGCTTTGCCTTCACGTCTTGCATCGACCAACTGATAGTCGCGCAAAGTTGCCAGCTGATGCGAGACGACTGATTGTGAGACCTCAAGCATTGCGACAATTTCCGAAACATTGAGTTCTTGGTTTTCAAGCAGGTGCAACAGCCTAAGGCGCGTCGGATTGCTGAGCAACTTAAAGATGCGAATGGATTCTTGAATATGCGCATCATCGAGAATATGATTTTCCAAGACAATTCCTCCAACATATGTTACTATCAACATACGAAACCAAGGAGCGTGTTTTGTATGTTGAAAATTATTCTAACCGGTGCGACTGCCTATATCTCTACCAGCCTCGATTATCTGCTGATTTTAATGATGATTTTTGGCTCTGTTAAGCCAAACCAGCGACATCTCGTCTACTGGGGCGATTTATTGGGCACTAGTATTTTAGTGGCGATCAGTTTATTTGTTGCGTTGGTCTTACGACTCGTGCCTGCCGAATGGGTGTTGGGCTTATTGGGTCTGATTCCAATTTTGATGGGCATGAAACTGGCCTTAACAGGTGAAGCAGATGATGACAACGCGGTATCCAGCCGCCTCAAGCAAGCCAGCATTATCTCAAGTGTCGCTTTGATCACAGTGGCAACTTGTGGTGCCGATAATATTGGGGTTTATGTACCGCTATTTGCATCTCAAACGTTGCAAGCAACTGCCCTGACATTGGTGACCTTCTTGGTGATGTTAACCTTGTTTTTCTGGATCGGCGCGCAACTTGGCCGCATGCCTTTAGTCGCCCGCCTACTTGAACATGCTGGCCGCTGGCTTACAGCAGCAGTGTACATTGGCATTGGCGGCTATATTTTATTTGAGAATGGTACGATCAGCCATTTCATCAGCTAACGATGTTTCAGGTCTCGCCAGTTAGTTGACAAACCAGACAATTCGTTTGAACGCCTCTAAAAACTTACGCTAATGGTACTAGATGATTAAAAGCAAAGTCAAATCATTAATCGAAATCTTTTTCAATGCGCCTAACCATGGACACCTATTGATGTTGACGCCGCAATGCTTGGCCGACGAGCGGCTCTTGCCGAATTAAAAGCCAAGTGTAGCTAAGACTGGCAATCCCAGATTACAAGTAAATGTTCCAACTTGCCGCCGTGGTGAAGTTACGAAAGCTAAAAAGATCCTTCGCAATTTCAAGTCCGATTTCACGCACCAAATTCACATGGTCACCAAACATCATTGCCATCGCGATCCCATAAGCAAAGATCAGGACCCAGCCGATCAAGTACCGGCCGCCACGGCGCAGCAACGCCCTTGGACGATCATGGCGATCACGTTCACCTGTCACTTGCAATTGAGCGCCGCTGGCCTGAATCACCGCGGCCAATAGTCCCACCACAACAGCAGTCACGGCGATCCAAATAACTGGTGGGTGTGCCTCAAGCAACGTGCGTACGCCCATCACCAAGCTATAAATAGGAACCACGAGTGCTTCCCATCGGGAGATTTTTTCCATTCAAAACGCGTTGCGGGTAAAAATTAGGATCCCGATCACAAATATCATGATACCAATCATCACTGCCGCCTCTTTTCAATTAAGATCATCAATGCCCCTATCATGACGCCTTACACGGCTGAACAATATCAACAAAAAAGCAGCACCAACGCCGACAACCACGAAGGTTTACGCGTTGGTGCTGTTGTGGTTAATACCGTTCTTTCATCGCACGTTGAATGTCGCGCTCTTGGTCTTTACGCTTCAAGCTTTCGCGCTTGTCGTAGTTCTTCTTCCCTTGCGCCACGCCGATCAAGACTTTGGCATAGCCATGCTTGAGATACATCCGCAATGGCACAATGGTCAGACCTTTTTCAGTCAGGCTGACTTCTAGTTTGCGAATCTCTTTTTTGTGCAACAAGAGTTTGCGGTTACGCATTGGATCAACGTTGAACTGGTTGCCTTCAGCATATGGTGTGATATGCACGTTTTCCAACCAAGCTTCACCGTTGCGCACCCGCGCATAGCCGTCGCGCAAAGTGGTTTTGCCAGCACGCACAGACTTGATTTCAGTCCCAGTTAAGGCAACGCCGGCTTCATAAGTTTCGAGGATATTATAATCGTGATAGGCCTTTTTGTTTTGGGCCAACAGGTTATCTGGCTTCGGCTTCATTTTCTTGGCCATCAGCACCCCTCTTTTCTAGTGTTTGTTCCCGCCGCGTTGGCCGCCTTGACGCAATTGGTCGCCCAGCTTGTTAAAAGGCCGGCTGCCGCCACGGTTATTGTTGTGATTGCGACCGCGATTGTTGTTGCCACCACGGTTGTTGCTATTGTTGCGATTGCCACCATTGCGATTGCCGTTGCGCGGACCGTCGCTATGGTTTTGCCCACGGCCACGAGTTTCGCGCTTCACCACGATGTCGGTTTTTGGCGTGTCGTCTGATGGAATCAAGGAGAAATCGACTTGGCGTTGTTCCACATCGACATTGTCCAAGTGCACCTTGACGGGTTGGCCGATGCGATAGATCTTGTGGAAACGTTCGCCAACTAACGCCATTTGGTTTTCAACAAAGGCATAATAGTCGTCTTTCATCCGAGAAATATGAACCAAACCTTCGACTGTGTTTGGCAAAGCCACGAACATCCCAAAGCCTGCGACCCCTGAAACCACAGCATCGAAGTCTTCGCCGACTTTATCGGCCATGAATTCGGCCTTCTTCAAGTCGTCAACGGCCCGTTCCGCATCGATAGAGTGACGTTCACGCACAGAAGTTTGCACGGCGATGTCAGGCAACTTGGAAGACCACTTGGCTTGGTTATCTTCGCCAGCGCCTTGAGTGGCGTATGAACGAATCAAGCGGTGAACGATCAAATCAGGATAACGGCGAATTGGAGACGTGAAGTGGCAATAATATTCCGCTGCGATCCCAAAATGCCCAAGGGGGTCTTCAGAGTAATGGGCTTGCTTCAAGCTGCGCAGCATTTTGACGTTGACCATCATTTCTTCTGGCGTGCCTTGAACGCTAGTGTTGACTTCTTGCAACATCTTCGGCGTCAGCTTTGCCCCTGGCTTGATCGGCACCGTGATACCAAAAGTGGCCAAGAAGTCGATGAAGTCTTTGATGCGATCGTCATCTGGGGTTTCATGGACCCGATACAAGAATGGTAAGTGCAACTTGTTGTAGTGTTCAGCAACCGTTTCGTTGGCTTCCAGCATGAAGGATTCGATCATGCGTTCAGACAAACCGCGGTCACGCAACACGATGTCTGTTGGATGACCATTCTCGTCGACGATGATTTTGGCTTCATGTTCTTCAAAGTCGATGGCACCGCGATCATGACGCATCTTGTAAAGAATCTTGTGCAAGTCACCCATCAGATCCAACATTGGCACCAAGTCAGCGTATTGCGCGCGCAATTCAGGGTCTTGATCGGTAATCATTTTGTTAACGTTGTTGTAAGTCAAACGGCCGTGAGAACGAATGACAGATTGGTAAATGTCATGGTTGACGACTTTACCTTCTGGGGTGATTTCCATATCACAAGACATTGCCAAGCGATCCACGTCAGGATTCAACGAGCAAATACCGTTGGACAAGCGGAATGGCAACATCGGAATCACGCGGTCCGTCAAGTAAGTGGACGTGCCACGATCGTATGTTTCCTTGTCTAAAGGCGAGCCTTCGGTAACGTAATACGACACATCGGCGATATGGACACCTAAATGGTAATTCCCGTTAGGCAACTTCCAAGCGACCACTGCATCATCGAAGTCTTTGGAGTCGTCGCCATCGATGGTGACCACTGGTTGATCGGTGATATCGCGGCGGCCGATGCGATCTTCGTCGGTGACGTGATCAGGAATGGCGTTGGCTTGGGCCATAGCGTCTTCTGGATATTCCGTGTGAATGTCATTAGCCAAAACCAAAGACAACACATCGACACCAGGCGCATTCTTGTTCCCAAGGTTTTCAGACACGATGCCTTGCATGGCTTTAGGATGGTCACGGTCAGGATAAGCCGTCACTTCCACCATCAACATGTCGCCAAGTTCTGGGATCATGCCAGTATCTTTGACAAAAATCGGGTAGTTCTTGAGTTTCTTTTCATGCGAAACCACCACCCCGATAAAGCCAGTGCGTTCTTTTTCGCCATCAGATAATGGGGAATATTCACCGACTAAGCGGGTGATTTTGCGTTCGAGCACTTTGACGACTTCGGCTTCAGAGCCGCGGGAGTCGCCTGGGCGGGCTTTGCGGGTGATGTTGATTTCAACGGTGTCGCCGTCTAAGGCAAATTTAGTCGCAGGTGGGGCGATAAAGAAGTCATTTTCTTCATCTTCAACGGCAACAAAGCCGAAACCTTTTTCATTGCCGTGAAAAATGCCTTCCAAATGGCCGGCAGGTTTGCCGCCTAATTGAAATAAGGCTTCGCCTGTACTGTGGATCAAGTCATCGTTTTCTAGGCCGGTTAAAGCTTGAACTAAGACTTTGAAGTCTTCAGCATCCGTCAGCTTCAACGCGCGGTTAAGGCTGGCAGTGGAAAAGGCGATTTGTGGGTTGCGCCGGAATGCGGCGAGTAATTCATTTCTCATGTGGCCGACTGTGGTCATGTATGGTCCCTCGTTTTCATTGTAAATGTCCAATTCAGTTGTCCTGAATTGTCGAATAATCTCAAAAAAAGTCTCCTACCGTTGCAGGAGACTGTTGGTTAGTGCGATGCAATATAGACTAACACGATGGAAAAGGCGAAAAACAATACCCCAAGTACCACCGTCACTTTTTCCATAAACGCTTCAAACCCGCGTGATTTCTGCTTGCCGAACAAATCGGTAGCGCCACCGGATAAGGCGCTTAAGGCATCTTGTTGCTTACTAGGCTGCATTAAAGTTGCAATCACGATCAAAATGGAATCAATGATCAACAACGTCGTAAATAAATTCTGCAAGATCTTCCTCCTGAACGCGCCTGGGCGCGACTGACTACTAACTTATAGATTATCACACAAAGCGCGATGTGGCTAGTCTTCAGGCTGGTGAAACTGAGGCGATTTGCACGGCATCATCATCATGATAATGGGCTTGCCCAAACTCAGTGCCCAGCTGCACCAGTTCACTGGTTTTCAACATGCCGATGGCTTCAGGTGCCAACTTGGCATTCATCGTGATTTGGCCGTTTGGAAATTCAAAACTCAACACGCCAATGAGGTCGTCTTGAGCCAACACGGCAAAGTAATCCAAACCGTTATCCGCAAAGATTTCGGTAAATTCATCAGGTTGTTGATCGTCATTCAAGTTAGCGCGGCTTGCATCCCCAAAGTAATGCCATTTCACGTATTCTGCCGCTTGCAGGCGATTTAAGGCTTCAATGTGCATGATGGACTCCTTCTGATTTGGTCATATGGGCGGCTAAATGTTGAATTTTGGCGCGGATCTTGGCGCGCTGTGAGGCATCCGTCAACAAGACTAAAGTGTCTCCTGCTCGGATCACCGTATCGCCATGCGGAATAATTTGATTTTCACCGCGATTGAGGCCGATGAGTAACGTTTGTTTCGGCCAAGAGAAATCACGCACTTGCAGACCTTCAAGCTTGGATCCGGCAAAGACCGGTAATTCCAAGCGGTCCATGCGATGGATCGATTCAATTTGCTTGGGCACTGTCATCCGGCGCAACAAGGATTCATAAATCGGTGCCCCACCTAACACATCGACGACAATATACGCGACTAAGGCTAACACCGCCATCGGCATCAAGTGCGTTAAGTTGCCGACCATTTCCGTGATCAATAAAATCGCCGTAAAGGGTGCTTTCCCGATACCAGCAAAATATCCCGCCATCGAGAAAATGATCAAGTTCATCACATACACTTTGGGCAACAGTCCGATTTGCACCATGAACACCGCATAAATCGCGCCGATCACAGCCCCTAAGCTTAGAATCGGCAAGAAGATCCCACCAGGTAAACCTGAGCCATAAGAGATCATCGAATAAATAAACCGCGCCGCAAAAATCACCAGCAGTACCGTCAAGCTTGGTACCACGAGACCAAAGCCCACGATCATCCCGTTCCCACCACCGAGGATGCTGGGCATGAACAAGCCCATTGGAATCACTAAAATAAACGGAACGATGCCTTGAAAGTAGCGCGGGATATGCGTTTTGGCATACCAACCAGGCATGGCCAACAACACGCGCTGATACAAATACCCCAGTAAGCCGAGGACAATGCCCAATACGATCAAATGCCAATATAAATTGACTGGCATACTGCGCGTATAAACCAAATGCAGCACTGGCACTTCGCCGAACACATTCAACGACACAAAGTCTGCGCCTAATGCACTGGCTAATGCAGTAATCCAAACCAACGGACTGAAGTTATGGTAAACTTCTTCCAAAACAAACAAAGTCCCGGCAATTGGCGCATTGAACGCAGCCGCTAACCCTGCTGCAGATCCTGATGCGATCAAGATCCGCCGATCAGCGCCATGTTTTTTCAATCCTTCGGCGACCCCTTGCCCGACTGCCCCACCGAGTTGAATCGAGGGGCCTTCACGACCCAAAAACAACCCTGGGCCGATACTTAAAATGCCGGCGACAAATTTCTTCCATAAAATCGACCACCAGTGGAAATCCATTTCTCCAGCCAGCTGGCCTTCGATTTGCGGGATCCCAGAGCCGGATATATTGGGCTCGCTTTTCAGCAACGCCGCGACGATCAAACTCAACGCAATCATCCCCACCAGCACCAAGCCTAACTTGATCGGGGTGGGATGGCGATAAATGGCTTGCATGAACACTAAGACACGCTCGATGGCAAAGCGGAACGTACTGATCACTGCCCCGGTTAATAAGCCGACCACTAACCCTTGAAGCACGAACTTCAAGCGAGTGGTATCAATTTTTGCACGTACTGCTTCCATGTTTGCCCCCATGATACTTGTTGTTTTCATTATAGCAAAGAAGTGTGCTGACAGGAAAAACTCGCTTTATTTTTCATGGGATTGAAAAGTCGTATAATAATTTTAGTCAGTCGATGAAAGGAGCCATTATGCAAACCACCACTTTTTACAGCTATCACGCGCTTAGCCAACAAGCCTTTTGGCCAGGGATCATGCGCTACATTATCATCGGGATCGGCATCACCTTGATTGCCGGCTACTTCATCGTGCGCCTGCGCGATCGCAACTTGACCAAGTATCGCGACTTATTGATCATCATTGAATTGATCGTCTTATTAACCATCGGCATTCAAGCGCGCGATGTCCAAGCCAACCGCAGCGCGTTGAAAAACTCCCAAGCCGTCACCACCTTGTTGACCAGTATCGCCAAAAATGAACACCTGAAACCCTCGCAAGTTTATGCCAGCGATAAAAGTGTGTACTCAGGGTTACTGATTCAACTCAAGCGTGACCGCAAACAAACTTATGTGATCACCGTTGACCCAAATGGCAAAAGTTACCAACTGAATCATACGCATTTGGTTTCTGATCACGTCACCTACATCGAGGATTAGCCCATGATCTTACAAGACTTATACTTATCCACAGCGATTAAACTATTGCTCGGCTTTATTGTCTTTATCGCCCAGATTCAACTCACCGGCCGTGGCAATCTCGCGCCAAATACCATCGTCGATCAACTGCAAAACTTTGTCCTTGGGGGGATTATCGGCGGCGTGATCTACAACACCGACATCACCATTTTGCAATTTCTCAATGTCATGATCATTTGGACCTTGATCGTTGTCATC
The DNA here is from genome assembly GCF_001435035.1 of Lacticaseibacillus manihotivorans DSM 13343 = JCM 12514. Classification (GTDB taxonomy): domain Bacteria; phylum Bacillota; class Bacilli; order Lactobacillales; family Lactobacillaceae; genus Lacticaseibacillus; species Lacticaseibacillus manihotivorans. Next base: position 25,079 of record NZ_AZEU01000273.1, on the reverse strand, counting down.
AGCAAATACTTGAGCAATCACTATGCCTTTTTCCGCAAATTGATCGATGGCGAACCGGTACTTTTGATTCAAAATGGCCAAGTCTTAGTCGAAAATGCCAGCAAAGCCGGAATTTCTGCCAATGTGTTAGCGGATAAATTGCGTTCTAGCGGCGCCCCTGCCATCACAGAAATCAGTCGCGCAATTCTCGAACGTAATGGTCAACTCACCGTGATCACCAAAGCAGATGCCGGTTTGCGCCTGCCAGTAATTTTGGATGGGCGCATCGACGAAGACGCCTTGAAGTTGATCGATAAAGATGAAGCTTGGTTGATTCAACAACTTCACGATCAAGGTTATGCGCCCAAACAAGTCTACATGGCCACTTACACCCAGAACCATTTGCTGATTGCCGCTTATGATCGGCCGCACTTCAAACCTCAGGCCTAAATCAGACCAAGACACCCATCCGATCCGATGCGGCGTCTTTATTTTGTTTTGAAATGTAACTCGCTTAACTCACCCATTTACGTGTGATGAACAAAGTCCAAGCGCTGTGCGTAGTCCCCATCAGGAAATAATCGCTTGCCGTGTCCGAGCAGAACCGGTGCGATTTGCCAAACTCTCCAAATCATTGTCTCCATAATACAAAAAAGCCTCACACCGCGTCCAGTGTGAGGCCTTTTGAGTTAGACTACAAGGAATTAACCTTTGTAGTTCTTAACTTCTTTAACGTTGTAGAAGGATTGGCGACCTTTGTATTGAGCAGAAGTGCCTAATTCGTCTTCGATACGCATCAATTGGTTGTACTTAGCAATACGATCAGTCCGGCTCATAGAACCAGTCTTGATTTGGCCGGCGTTAGTGGCAACAACCAAGTCAGCGATCGTCGTGTCTTCAGTTTCACCAGAACGGTGGGAAACAACGGCAGAGTAGCCGGCTTCCTTAGCCATTTCGATAGCTTCGAAAGTTTCAGTCAAAGTACCGATTTGGTTTAACTTGATGAGGATGGAGTTAGCAACGCCCATGTCGATACCCTTCTTCAGGTAGTCGGTGTTGGTAACAAACAAGTCATCGCCGACAAGTTGAACTTTGTCGCCCAACTTAGCGGTGATTTCTTGCCAGCCTTCCCAGTCGTTTTCATCGATAGGATCTTCGATAGAAACGATTGGGTACTTAGCAACGAAACCAGCAATCAAGTCGATGAATTCGGAAGTGCTGTAAGAAGTGTCAGGATCGGACCACTTCAAAGTGTAACGCTTAGTTTCTGGATCGTAGAATTCAGAAGAAGCAACGTCAAAGGCGATAGCAACGTCTTTACCTGGCTTGTAGCCGGCGTTAGTGATCGCTTCAACTAAGAATTCGAAAGCTTCTTCGTTGTCTTTCAAGTTAGGAGCGAAGCCACCTTCGTCACCGACGGAAGTGATGTCACCCTTAGACTTCAAGAGGGCTTGTAAAGCGTGGAAAGTTTCGGAACCCATACGGATGGCTTCGCGAACAGTCTTCGCACCAACAGGCATGATCATGAATTCTTGGAAGTCGATAGTGTTAGTGGAGTGAGCACCACCGTTGATAACGTTCATCATTGGAGTTGGCAATACGTGACCGTTAGGACCGCCAAGGTATTCGTACAATGGCAAACCAACTTCAGCAGCAGCTGCACGGGCAGCAGCCAAGGAAACACCAAGAATTGCGTTGGCACCGAACTTACCCTTGTTAGGGGTACCATCGGCTTCGATCATGGTCTTGTCGATGAGACGTTGGTCAGTAACGTCCAAGCCGATAACCGCTTTAGCAAGTTCGTCGTTGACGTGGCCCACAGCCTTTAAAACACCTTTGCCGCCGAAACGAGACTTGTCGCCGTCACGTAATTCAACCGCTTCGTGTTCACCAGTGGAAGCACCTGATGGTACTAAGGCACGGCCAAAGCCGCCATCTTCGGTGTATAATTCAACTTCAACAGTTGGGTTGCCACGGGAGTCTAAGACTTCGCGTGCTAAAACGTCAGTAATGATAGACATGAATTTCTCTCCTTTTAATATGGGAAAATTTTTGAGTTTGGATTAATTTCGAACGTGAAACGTTTGAAATTAGTCTTGGTAGTTAGCCAAGGCAACAAAGGATTCTGGATCCATGGAAGCACCGCCGACTAAGCCGCCGTCGATATCTTCTTTGGACATGAGTTCCTTAACGTTAGCAGGCTTAACAGAGCCACCGTAAAGAATACGAACAGCGTCTGCAGTTTCTGCATCATATAACTTCTTAACCGTTGCGCGAACGTGAGCCACAACTTCTTGGGCTTGGTCTGCAGTAGCGGTTTTACCAGTACCGATGGCCCAGATTGGTTCGTAAGCGATGACAGACTTCTTAACGTCATCTGCAGACAAGCCAACTAAAGCACCAGCAACTTGGTAAGCGATCCAGTCGTTAGTTTGGCCGGCTTCGCGTTGTTCCAAAGATTCGCCACAGCAAATGATTGGCAGTAAGCCGTTGGCAAGAATGGCCTTAGCTTTTTTGTTGATATCTTCGTCGGTTTCGTGGAAGTAGCCGCGACGTTCGGAGTGGCCGATGACAACATAGTCAAGACCCATTTCCTTCAACGCTTTAGGGCTAGTTTCGCCGGTGAAGGCACCTTCGTTTTCAAAGTAGCTGTTTTCAGCAGCAGTCTTCAAAGGTGTGCCTTCTGCGCCAGCAACTAAAGTCGTCAAATCGATTGCAGGAGCTGCAATGATCGTTTCAACTTTGTCTGATGCTGGTAATTTGCCTTTAACGCCGTCCAAGAATTCTGCAGTTTCCTTAGGATTCTTGTTCATTTTCCAGTTGCCGGCCATGATAGGTGTGCGCATGTGTAAATCTCCTTTTGAGTAATCAGTTGTGATTTTTCCAAAAGACTTCCAAGCCGCTAGCAGGCTAGGTCGCCATGAGAAAAATTACTTGTTGGTGATAGCAGCGATACCAGGTAATTCCTTACCTTCAAGGTATTCAAGAGAAGCGCCACCGCCAGTGGAGATGTGGGTGATCTTAGGTGCGATGCCAAGTTGCTTAGCAGCAGCAGTGGAATCACCACCACCGATGATCGTAGTCGCATCAGTCAAGTCGCCGAGAGCTTCGCCGACTTCGAGCGTACCCTTAGCATAGTTGGACATTTCGAACACACCCATTGGGCCGTTCCAAACAACCGTCTTAGCAGTCTTCAAAACGTCTTTGAATTCTGCAACAGACTTAGGGCCGATATCCAATGCCATGTAGCCATCAGGAATGTCACCTTCAACAACCTTATGAGGGGCGTCGTTGGAGAATTCGGTCGCAACCACGTTATCAACAGGCAGCACTAACTTGTCGCCTGCTTCTGCGATGATTTGCTTAGCTAAGTCGATCTTGTCAGTTTCAACTAAGGACTTACCAATGGACAAGCCTTTAGCTGCGTAGAAGGTATAAGTCATCCCACCACCGACGAGGATCTTGTCAGCTTTTTCGATCAAGTTGGAGATCACGCCGATCTTGTCGGAAACTTTCGCGCCACCTAAGATGGCAACGAATGGGTGCTTAGGGTTTTCAACTGCATCGCCTAAGAACTTGATTTCCTTTTCCATCAAGAAGCCTGCAGCTGCTTGTGGCATGTTGGAAGAGATCCCAACGTTGGAAGCATGGGAACGGTGTGCAGTACCAAAGGCATCGTTGACGTATAAGTCGCCAAGGCTTGCCCAGTACTTGCCAAGTTCAGGATCGTTCTTGGATTCTTTCTTGCCGTCAAGGTCTTCGAAACGAGTGTTTTCAACAACTAAAACGTCGCCGTCTTTCATGTTGTTGATCGCATCTTCGAGTTCTTTACCGCGAGTAGCTGGTACAAAAGTAACCGGCTTCTTGAGTAATTCGCTTAAACGTTCTGCAACAGGACGCAAGGACAATTCCTTCTTGTCTTCTTCGGTCTTAATACGGCCCAAGTGAGAGAACAAGATTGCCTTACCGTTGTTGTCGATGATGTATTGGATCGTAGGCAAAGCAGCCACGATACGGTTGTCATCGCCGATAACACCATTTTTGATCGGCACGTTGAAGTCGACACGAACGAGAACTTTTTTGTCCTTGACGTCCAAGTCGGAAACGATTAATTTCGCCATTGAATAAAACCCTCCTAATATTGGATGTATCTTATTACAACACCATTCAGCATTTTTTCCACGATGCTTAGATGATCAAATCATGAAGATGGTGTGATCATCTAAACACCGCGAGAAAAACGCCGCGGTGCTCATTCAAGCAAAAAGGGCGGAGGGAGAATTCCCTCCGCCCTCTTCAAAGCGCTTGAAGCCTACTTAGTAATCAGAGATTACAGAGTAGCAAACTTCAGCAAGGTACGGATCATTTGGCAAGTGAAGCCATATTCGTTGTCGTACCAAGCAACGGTCTTAACCAATTGGTAGTCACCTGCAGTGGTAACTTCAGTTTGGGTAGGATCGAAGACAGAACCAAAGGTAGTGCCGATGATGTCAGAGGAAACAACTTGGTCAGCGTTGTAACCAAATGATGGGTTATCAACAGTGTGCTTCTTGATTGCTTCGTTAACTTGGTCAGCAGTGACGTTCTTAGTCTTCAAGATGGAAACTAATTCAGTCAAAGAACCGTCGACAACAGAGACACGTTGGGCGTGGCCTTGTAATTTGCCGTTCAATTCTGGGATAACGATACCGATAGCCTTAGCGGCACCAGTGCTATGAGGAATAGTGTTCACAGCAGCGGAACGAGCAGCACGGAGGTTACCACCGCGTACAGGGCCATCCAAAAGCATTTGAGTGGAAGTGTAAGCATGAACCGTAGTCATAGTACCAACTTCGATACCAAATTCTTGGTTCAAGAAGTAAGCCATAGGTGCAAGGCAGTTAGTGGTGCAAGAACCAGCGGAAACGATCTTGTCGTCAGCAGTTAAGTCGTTGTCGTTAACGTTGTAGACGATAGTACGGATCTTACCAGCAGGTGCAGAGATCAAGACACGTTCTGCGCCGGCATCCAAGTGAGCTTGGGCCTTTTCAGCAGAAGTGTAGAAACCAGTACATTCGAGGACGTATTGAACGCCGTCGTTCTTAACCCACGGAATGTTTTGAGCTTGTGGTTCAGCATAGACGCGGTATTCCTTACCGTTAACAACGATACCGTTGTCGGTCGCGGAAACTTCGCCCGGGAAAGTGCCATGAGTGGAGTCGTACTTCAACAGATGAGCCAACATTGCTGGGCTGGTCAAGTCGTTGATCGCAACAACTTCGATGTCGTCACTTTGAGTGCCTAATTCGAAGATGCGACGGAATGCCAAACGACCGATGCGGCCGAAACCATTGATACCAATTTTAACAGTCATGCTAAAATTTCCTCCTTTAGGAAATAAAGAGTTTTATTCTAACGGGTCTCCCCAGTTAAAATCGAATTTGCAGCACCGACGTCCGTGATCAACCACGTCCGACTCGGTGCGGAGTGCATGTACGCGGCAATTGCTGGGCCTTTGGAAGCACCACCGGCAACGGCAAACACATACGGAATATGATCAAGATCCGGGATCGTTAAGCCGATTCTTGGGATCTTGTAAATGACCTCGCCTTGGGCATTGAAGAATGTCCCGAAGGTTTCAGAAACTGCATGTTGTGCTTGCAACTTCTTTAAGGCCTCTGGTGTCATCGCGCGACGTTTTGCCATCACCAATGCATCACCTATACTATGAATCACGACCTGCGCATTGTCAATCATTTGTAACACTTCTTGGACGGCAGGTTCTTTTAAAAGGGGTTGATAAGTTTGTTCACTCACATTTTCAGGAATGTACAAGACTTTGAAACGGCTATCAGTCGCTTCTGCCATGCTGGCTGCCACAGAATTGGCTTGAATCGCCACCGCTTCACCGACCCCACCGCGTGCCGGCACGAACGTTAATTCGCGACCAGCAGACAGCTTATAGGTCAATTGTCCGGCAACACGTGCCATCGTCGAACCGCCCATCACTGCAACCGTGAGGCGCCCGGCTGGCAGCAACACTTGCATGGTGGAATCAAGGAGCTTCCCCATTTCATCGAGGACTCTGACGCTTTGGTCCGCATCGCCGTTGACGATCAAACAATGATCGATCCCCAGCTTTGCGGCTAAGCGCTTCTCGTCTTCTTTGAAACCGAGAAGCTGGTTCATCAACGTTTCCAAACCTTTGAACACGTCGAGGCCTTTGCCAGTCAGCACCATGCCCGACTTTGAAGTTTCGATCAAGCCGAGTTGCCGGAGAAAATCCGTTTCGGTTCGCAAAACCCTTTCAGAGGTTTTCATTTGATCAGCCAACGTACGCCGACCAACTGGGGCTAACCAGTTAATGTATTGCAGAATCTGATAACGTTTGGTGACCACGCCGACAAGATCCGGTGCGATTGCTTCGATCCAGGCGAATTCAGATTGCATGTCGTATCCTTCTTCTGTGGGTCGTTGTCTGTCCAACGTAGTCGTAAGCCGACCCATGTCAGGCAAAAAAATTAGGAATCTCAGACAAACGCTGTACTCCCTTACCAACGTCACCATTATAACAATCCCTGAAATTGCGTGCAAGTTATTTACGCTGAAAGGCGCACGCTTTCACACAAATGGAATGCTTTGTTCACAAACGTCGCGGTTATTCGGGATGCAAAGGCTTTCGATGTCAAGATTTTTTCTTATTTTCGTGAAAGCGTTCGGTTTTTCTCTCACGCGGTTTTCATCTTTGGTTAACCGAAATCTATATCAAGGGCATGAACTAATTTACTTTTATCGTTGGACGGGTTTCGCCCCACTAGAATCTTTCTGAGCTTCGGCGAACGATCTCGTCATCGTATATTTGATCCACGTCGCGCTTTTTGAAGCAACGTCGAGCGCATAGTTCCGCATCGGATTTCGGGTCAAAGCACGACCCAAAGCCCAATGCTAGGCTATCCGTCCGCCTAAGCCCGCTTCAAAAAACGCTCATACAAAAAACGAGGCATCCGCAGATGTCTCGCTTCTATAGTAAATTACTTTTGATCAGCTTTTTGTACTAAAATGTCATCGATCAAACCGTAATCCTTGGCTTCTTGCGCAGTCAAGTAATGATCACGTTCAGTGTCAGCTTTGATTTGATCCATCGACTTGCCAGTGGCATCAGACAAGATCTTGTTCAAGCTCAACCGGGCCTTCAAGATTTGTTCAGCGGCAATTTCGATTTCAGTTTGTTGGCCTTGTGCGCCGCCAAGTGGTTGGTGAATCAAGACTTCAGAGTGTGGCAAAGCAAAACGCTTGCCTTTGGTCCCGGCTGCTAACAGTACAGAAGCCATGGAAGCTGCCATCCCGATCGCAATGGTTTGGACGTCGGACTTGATCAAGTTCATCGTGTCCAAAATGGCCAAGCCGGAAGTGATCACACCACCTGGGCTGTTGATGTATAAATAAATGTCCTTGTCGGAATCTTGCGCATCCAAGAACAGCAATTGCGCGATGATGGAGTTGGCGACTTGGTCATTGATTTCCCCGGATAACATGATGATCCGGTCTTTGAGTAAGCGTGAGTAAATGTCGTAGGCACGTTCGCCACGGCTGGTTTGTTCAACGACTGTTGGTACTAACATAGTATTCCTCCCTTTAATCGCGTGTGGATTAGCACTCATTTGAATACAGTGCTAAGCATACGCCAATAGTCAAAAAAGGTCAAACATCAAATTAAATATTTTTTGCTACTGTCAGTCTAGCACAACGGCTTCGACACGAGAATGAAAGTTCTATCGATTCGTTCAAACTTCTGAGCTTGAAGTTAATGATTTATCACCAGAAACTTTTGGGTAAAACAAAAACGCCTATTTCTAGGCGTTTTATTGTCCTCTGATGCGCAGCCCGGGAGTCGAACCCGGATTTCGAGAACCGGAATCTCACGTGCGATCCATTACACTAACCGCGCAAGTACTTAAATTATATTACGCGATTCCTTGCGCCTTTGCAAGTGAAAATGTTTCTTTGCACAGCTGATTGATCTCGGTACGGTGATTTTCCCTCATAATTTTTATGACCACCCGGCTTGCGTTGCTGGCGAAAAAAATCCTACCGGCTGGCAGGATTTTCGTTTGGTGTTAGTAACGCAGATCCCCATCAGATACTGCCATCAACTTCTCGTCGACTTTATCAACGCTGGCTTTCACGGCCCGATATTCATCGAGGTCCATGCCCACTTTCGTCGCGCAACTTTGCACGTGTTCATAGATCTCATCGCGTAGATCTTCGGCTTTGGCGGTTAAGGATACATCCACCCGGCGTTCATCAACTGTGGAACGGGAACGCGAGATCCAACCGTCTTTTTCCAAACGCTTCATCAATGGCGTCAACGTCCCACTGTCCAAAGACAAAGTTTGGCCGACTTGCTTGACCGACATGGTACCGTGTTCCCACAAAGACAACAACGTGATGTATTGCGGATAAGTCAAATGATACTTGGACAAAGCTTGGGCGTAAAAGTGATTGAACTGCTTTTGCGCCTTGTAAATTGAAAAACACAATTGTTCATCTAACAAAATAGGTTGGACCATGACTATGCCTCCTCAGCGATTTCAATATGCATTTTTTAGAATATCTAAATTTACAAATTTAACTATATATCACGTTCCATTGTACACGATTATCTTGTCGCTGCAAACCGCTTGCACACAAAAAAATCGCCTTTAGCATAGCTAAAGACAATTAATCGGATTAGTATGAACAATTACGCGTCAGCAGCTTGTTGATAACCTTCCGCAATTTGATTGAGTTTGCGCAAGCGATGGTTGATTCCGGACTTGGAAATTGCCCCACTTGGCACCATTTCACCGAGCTCTTTTAAGGAGACATCTGGATGGGCTAAACGCAGCGCTGCGACTTCGCGTAACTTCGCTGGCAAAGAGTCCAACCCCACATGGGTCCGCAAGTAGTTGATGTTTTCGATTTGGCGCTGAGCCGCATCGACGGTTTTGTTCAAGTTGGCGGTTTCGCAGTTCACCAGGCGATTCACTGAGTTGCGCATGTCGCGCACGATGCGCACATCTTCAAACTTCAACATCGCATTGGTGGCGCCGACCACTTGTAAAAAATCCGCAATCTTTTCGGCTTCTTTCAAATACACGATATAGCCACTGCGGCGTTCGACGGTGCGCGCATTCAACCCGAAATCATTCATGATCGCCAAAATATCTTGATTGTGATCTTGATACAAGGAATAGATTTCCAAATGATAACGGGAAGTTTCTGGACTATTGACGGAACCCCCGGCTAAAAACGCCCCGCGCAAATAAGACCGCCGGCGTTGCGGTTCATCCATCACTTTGGACCCGACAGCGGTTTGAATCGATAAGCCTGATTCATCGAGGATGTCGAGGTCTTGTAACACCGTGTTGACGTTGGTGTTTAAACGCACCACGTATTGGTTGTTTTTCTTGAGCTTCATTTTGCGCCGCACGATCAAGTTGGCTTCAACTTGATACACTTGCTTCAACAGCGCATAGATCCGGCGGGCAATGGCAGGATTTTCGGTTTGGACATTCAACACAAATTGATGGTTCAAAATGCCTAACGTCCCGTTCATGCGGATCAAGGCAGACAATTCCGCTTTGGCATGTTCAGGATGAACTTCTAATTGCGTCAATTCTTTTTTAACAGTACTGGCAAAACTCGCCATTTACTCACCTCTTTTTCATGGTGCCGACTTGAAAGGCTAAATTCAGGATCTCAGCCGCCACCTTGTCCCCATCATGGAAGACGCCGCGATCGCGCAATTTCAAAAAGTCAGCGGAGATCACGCGGCAACCCATTTTGCGTAATGCAGGATAATCAGATTTCACGGGACTGGAAATTTCATTGTAGCGTTGGCGGTCTAAGTAATCTGCCGGCACTGGACTGATATTGACCAAAACGGTGTCGACAAAAGGTTCGCCTAGGTGATCATGCAACACTTGCACATGTTGGGCGTCGGTGAAATTTTCCGTTTCGCCTTTTTGCGTCATGATGTTGGTGATGTAAATCACTTCAGCTTGGGTCTTTTTCACCGCATCGCCTAAGTTCTTGATCATTAAGTTTGGCAAAATGCTGGTAAACAACGACCCAGGTCCCAACACCACTACGTCGGCAGCCATGATTGCATCGATCACCTCTGGTTCCGCACGCGGTTCAAAGTGATCGTCAGGATCCGTTTCTTCCACATGGATGCGTTTGATGGTTTTGCCAGCAGCAGAAATCTCCGCTTCCCCAGCTTGGGTCGTACCGTCAGTGAATTCGGCGTGCAAGGTCAATGGGGTGTTAGATGCTGGATACACGTGACCATCGACGTTGAGCATTTTGGAAAGCACTTGAATGGCTGGGAAGATTCCACCTTTCATTTCCGACAATGCCGCAATGATCAAGTTCCCAATCGCATGCCCTGAGAAAAATGAATCGTTGGAATTAAAGCGATACTGGAAAACGTCGCGTTCAACGCCTGGCATATCCGCTAAGGCGACTAAGACGTTACGAATATCACCAGGCGGCACCACGTTGATGTAGTTGCGGATCACGCCGCTGGACCCACCGTCATCGGCGACTGTGACCACTGCCGTCACATCTGCATCTTGTTCGTGCAAGGCTTTGACGATCACTGGCAAACCAGTCCCGCCGCCGATGACGACGACTTTTGGACGCCGCCCCTTAATGACGCGAATAATTTTGGTTCCATTAGCACTCATGAGCGGTTCACCGTCGCTTTGCGCTTATTGATATCGCGATGGGTGATGTCCACTGGATAATCGGCTTCAAAGGCATGCCCCACCCGTTCAGCAAACGCCACTGAGCGGTGTTGCCCGCCGGTACAGCCAATAGCAATGGTGACTGCCGTTTTGCCTTCTTGTTGATATTGCGGCATGATCTCCGCTAACATTGCATAGAACTTCTGATAAAACGATTCCGCTTGCGGATTGTCCATCACATAATCATAAACTGGTTTTTCCAAACCAGTTTTTTGGCGATATTCTGGCACGTAATACGGATTTGGCAAGAAGCGCACATCCATCACAATGTCAGCATCGATTGGCAACCCGTACTTAAACCCAAAGCTCATCACTTCCAAGTGGAACGTTGGGTGCTCAGCGGACTTAAAGGTAACAAACAATTTTTCACGCAGTTGCCGTGGGCTCAACGTGGTGGTGTCGATCACGACTTGCGCGCGGTTGCGCAATTCCGTCAACAGTTCGCGTTCTTTGTGAATGCCGTCCATTAAGCGCCCTTCCATGGCGAGTGGATGGCTGCGGCGAGTCTCTTTGTAGCGGGAAACCAGTTCTTCATCCGTGGCGTCTAAGAATAAAATTTGTGACGTGACAAATGCGGTGGAATCAAGGTTTGCCAGCATGTCGATAATTTGATCGTAAAAGGCTTGCGCCCGCAAATCGACCACCAGCGCGACCTTGGTGATTTTACCCGATTCTTTGAGTAATTCCCCAAATTTCGGCAACAATGCTGGCGGCATGTTGTCGACACAAAAGTAACCAAGATCTTCAAAGGCTTGCACTGCCACCGTTTTCCCGGCGCCAGACATCCCAGTGATGACCACTAAGTTCAAGGGTTGATCGGCCATATTCTTCCTCCTCATCAGTTGCTTTGACTAGTATAACATGCCGGGCGTGTCAGTGGCACGCCCGGCATGTTAAAATTTCACTACGAGTGCTGTTCCAGCGACTGAAGGTTGAGGCTCCAGGTGACTGCGTGGCCCGTGGTGAGGGTCCCTTGCCACCTTCCGCCTCAACCCGCAATCACTTCCACAGGCGATCTGATTTCACCACCTGGAAGCATAAACGCCAAACTTCACACTGCTCACACAAAATAAAAAACAAGTCCTCAGCTGAGAACTTGCCTTGATAAAACTAAATGCTCCTCCGCGCAAAGGCGGTGATGATGGCGTTGATCCCCCAAACTGCAAAGAACATCGCCAACAAGGTCACCATACCGACGGCTGAGATCACGGGTTGCATGATGAACAATAGCGCGATCAACACGGAAATAATGTCCAAGATCAAGTTGATCACAAACCACAAGGTCCCGGCTTGGCGCAAATGCCTTGCGTTAAGTAAGTTGGCGATACTATCGATCAAAAACCATGCGGCAAACACGTAAGCCACGGCGATGACCGCAGATTCCAAATTGAACAAGAACAACAGCCCAACTAACAAGTCGATCACCCCAGCCACGCCGGAAACCCAAGCGAAGCCGCCGGTTAATTGATGGAGTTTTGGAAAAGCGGCCAACGTCGCGATCCCACGAATAATGGCAATGATGGCAAAAATAAAACTCAAAGTCATCATCGTGGCGCCGGGATTGCGCAACATCACCACTGATCCGATCAACAACGCGATCCCGGTAATAAATTCGCCCCAGTCAAAACCCATTTGCGTTCGATTACTAAACATCTCGCACCTGCTTTCTTAATTATCTCCATTGTAACCGAAAAATGCCTGACCGCATATGGGTCAGGCATTGATTCGCTATTTTCCAAGTTCTGCCATGCGGGCTTTATCGCGTGCCAAAATTGGCTTCAAGTATTTCCCGGTATAAGAGGCTTTGACTTCAGCGATTTGTTCTGGTGTGCCAGTGGCGATCACCGTACCGCCGCCGTCGCCACCTTCTGGGCCTAAGTCGATCAGCCAGTCAGCGGTTTTAATCACGTCTAAGTTATGTTCAATGACTAACACCGTATTGCCTTCATCGACCAAGCGTTGCAGGACTTCCAAAAGGCGCTTGATATCGTCTGTGTGCAAGCCAGTAGTTGGTTCGTCGAGAATGTAAAAGTTTTTCCCAGTGGACAACTTTTGCAATTCAGAAGCCAACTTCATCCGTTGCGCTTCCCCACCAGATAAAGTCGTGGCAGACTGGCCCATGGTGACATAGCCTAAGCCCACGTCGATGATGGTTTGCAATTTGCGCGCGATTTTTGGAATTGGCGCAAAGAACTTCACCGCTTCGTCGATGGTCATATCCAACACATCAGAAATCGATTTGCCTTTGTATGTGACTTCCAAAGTTTCCGAGTTGTAACGCTTGCCATGACAAACTTCACAAGGTACATATACATCAGGCAAAAAGTTCATTTCGATTTTGATGATCCCGTCGCCTTTACAGTTTTCACAGCGGCCACCTTTGACGTTAAAGGAGAAGCGTCCTTGAGTGTAACCGCGCAACTTGGCTTCATTGGTTTGGGCAAACAAGGCCCGAATATCGTTGAACACCCCAGTATACGTGGCTGGGTTAGAACGCGGGGTCCGGCCGATGGGACTTTGATCGATATCGACGAGTTTTTCGATTTGATCCCAGCCTTTGATTTCCGAGTACTTCCCAGGCTTGGCGGAGTTGCGATACAGTTTTTGCGCCAAGGCGCGCTTTAAAATCGAATTAACTAACGTGGACTTCCCAGAACCGGAAACCCCGGTCACGGCGACAAATTCGCCTAATGGAAAATCGACGTCAATATTTTTCAAGTTGTGGTCAGCAGCGCCTAAAATCGAAATCTTTTTGCCATTACCTGGCCGGCGAGTTTCTGGTACTGGAATAAACTTCTTCCCAGATAAGTATTGGCCGGTCAAGGATTTGCGCGAGCGCATCACTTGCTTAGGCGTGCCAGCAGCCATGATCCGGCCACCGTTGTCGCCAGCACCTGGACCGACATCGATCAAATAGTCTGCTGCCAGCATGGTATCTTCATCATGTTCAACCACGATCAAGGTGTTGCCAAGGTCGCGCATTTTCTTCAAAGAGCGGATCAAACGATCGTTATCACGCTGATGCAAACCGATGGACGGTTCATCCAAAATGTACAACACGCCGGATAAGTTCGACCCGATTTGCGTGGCCAAGCGGATCCGTTGGGCTTCCCCACCAGACAACGTACCTGCCGCGCGGGACAGCGTCAAATAATCCAAGCCAACGTTTTGCAAGAAACTCAAGCGGTCGTTGACTTCTTTAACGATCGGTTGCGCGATCATTTTTTCACTGTCGGACAACGTGATACTTTGGAAAAATGGGATCGCGTCTTTGATCGACAAATCAGACGCTTCAGCAATATCTTGACCTTCGACTTTGACGGCTAAGGCTTGGCGGTTCAGGCGTTTGCCATGGCACACCGGGCACTTTAAGGCGGTCATGTATTGGCGCATTTGATCAGAACCAAAGGCATAGTTGTTGGAGTGATAACGCCGTTCAACGTTATGCATCACGCCTTCAAAAGCGGCATCGACATCTTTGACGCCGAAATCTGAATCCGCGTGGAAGTGGAACTCTTTGCCTTTAGAGCCATATAACACGAGATCTTGTTGGGCTTTGGTCAAATCTTTCCAAGGCTTATCCCGTGGCACCCCAAAGGCATCACACGCTTGGCGCAACATTGAAGGATAGTAATTAGCCGTGGCGGAACTCCAAGGCGCCACCGCCCCTTGATCGATGGTCAAACTGCGATCTGGAATCACCAAATCGACATCGACATCGAGCTTCATCCCCAGGCCATCACATTCAGGACAAGCCCCAAATGGCGCGTTGAAAGAAAACAGGCGTGGTTCCAAAACGCCAATGGTAAACCCACAAATCGGGCAGGCAAAATGTTCTGAGAACACCAACGGAACGCCTCCGATGACATCAACCGTCGCATAGCCTTCACTTAAACGAAGGGCTGCTTCAAAGGAATCAAACAAACGGCTGCGGTTGTCCGCATCCCCATGCTTGACCACGATGCGGTCGATCACGATATCGATATCGTGATTTTTGTTTTTGTCCATTTCAAAATCGGCGTTGGCGTCCATCACAACGCCATCGACCCGCATGCGGACATAGCCTTCGCGAACGATTTTTTCGAGAACTTTCTTATGCGCACCTTTTTTGTGGCGAACGATGGGACTCAGAATTTGAATTCGGGAACGTTCTTCCAGTTGTTGGACGCGATTGACCATTTGTTCAACGGATTGGCTGGTGATCGGTGTACCGTCGTTGGGACAAATTGGGTGACCGATACGCGCCCATAATAAGCGCAAGTAGTCATTGATTTCTGTGACCGTGCCGACTGTCGAACGCGGGTTTTTTGAGGTGGTTTTTTGATCGATGGAAATTGCCGGCGACAAGCCGTCGATGGAATCCACATCTGGTTTGTCCATTTGGCCTAAGAACTGGCGCGCGTATGCGGACAAACTTTCCACATAGCGGCGCTGGCCTTCTGCATACAGCGTATCAAAAGCCAAACTGGACTTCCCGGAGCCAGACAATCCAGTCATCACAACCAGTTTGTTGCGCGGAATAGTGACGTCGACGTCTTTTAAGTTATGGGCGCGTGCGCCATGGATCACAATTTTATCATTTGCCAATTTACATGCCTGCTTTCAATTCTAAAATCGTATCGCGTAAGGTTGCAGCTTGTTCGAAGTCCAACTTCTTGGCGGCGGCTTGCATTTGCCCTTCCAAGTTGGCCACCAAAGCAGCGCGTTCTTTTTTGGTCATATCTTTGAGATCGACTTCCGCAAAGCTCTTATCTTTATCGCCGACATCAGCCGCAGACTTGTCCACAGAGGTGATCGCATCGCGGATCGGTTTGATGATAGTTTTTGGCGTGATGCCGTGATCTTTGTTGAACTGCTCTTGAATCGTGCGCCGGCGCTTGGTTTCAGTGATCGCCGCATTCATGGAGTCGGTCATTTTATCGGCATACATGATGACTTTCCCATGTGAGTTACGCGACGCGCGGCCGATGGTTTGAATCAAGGAACGCTCAGCGCGCAAGAAGCCTTCTTTATCCGCATCCAAAATCGCAATCAAGGACACTTCTGGGACATCGATGCCTTCACGCAACAAGTTGATCCCGATCAACACATCGAATTTGCCTAAGCGCAAGTCGCGAATGATCTGGGTCCGCTCCAACGTCTTGATATCAGAGTGCAAGTAGCGCACGTGAATGCCGAGTTCTTTGAGGTAATCGGTTAAGTCTTCGGCCATTTTCTTGGTTAAGGTGGTGACGAAGACGCGTTCTTTTTTCTCGATGCGCTTGTTGATCTCCGATACCAAGTCATCGATTTGGCCCATAATTGGCCGCACTTCGATCACTGGATCCAACAACCCAGTTGGGCGAATGATCTGCTCAGCGATATCTTTTTGTGGCACCCGATCCATTTCATAAGGGCCAGGGGTGGCGGACACATACAAAATGCGGTTGACGTGCTTTTCAAATTCAGGCAACATCAACGGCCGGTTATCGAGCGCTGAAGGCAAACGGAACCCGTAATCAATCAAGGTTTGTTTGCGGGCGCGGTCGCCGTTATACATCCCACGAATTTGCGGCATGGTGACGTGAGATTCATCGACCATGATATTGAAGTCTTTCGGGAAGAAATCAAGCAACGTAAAAGGCGGTTCGCCTTGCTTGCGGCCTTCCATGTGCCGGGAATAGTTTTCGATGCCGTTGGTGTAGCCCATTTCGCGCAGCATTTCCAAATCATAGTTAGTGCGCTGTTCCAGGCGTTCGGCTTCCAGCAATTTGCCTTCACCGCGCAATTCTTTCAAGCGGTCATCAAGTTCAGCGGCGATGCGCTCGATGCCTTTTTCCATTTGATCATCTGAGGTCATAAAGTGCGTCGCTGGGAAAATGGACACATGTTGCCGGGTGCCGACCACTTCACCAGTCAACGCATCAACTTCCACGATCCGGTCGATTTCATCACCGAAAAATTCCACACGAATCGCATGATCGTCACGACTGGCTGGGAAAATTTCCACCACATCGCCACGCACGCGGAAACGCCCACGTTGAAAATCGATATCGTTGCGATCAAATTGAATATCCACCAACTGCCGCAGCAGTGTATTGCGGTCGATTTCCATGCCGACACGTAGCGACAACACGTGGTCGCGATATTCCGTTGGTGACCCTAAACCAAAAATCGAAGACACTGACGCCACCACGATCACATCATTTCGTTCCAATAACGCACTGGTGGCTGAGTGCCGCAGTTTATCGATTTCGTCGTTGATGGCGGAGTCTTTTTCGATGTAGGTGTCAGAACTTGGCACATACGCTTCAGGTTGGTAGTAATCATAATAGGAAACAAAATACTCAACGGCATTATGCGGGAAGAACTCTTTGAATTCCCCGTAAAGTTGGCCAGCTAAGGTTTTGTTATGCGACAAGATCAACGTCGGCTTATTTAAATTGGCGATCACATTGGACATGGTAAAGGTTTTCCCTGTCCCAGTGGCCCCGAGTAAGATCTGTTCCTTCTCCCCATTTAAAAAGCCTTGCGTCAGCTTCTCAATGGCTTGTGGTTGATCCCCAGCGGGTTTATAAGGTGATACCAATTCAAACTTGCGGTCTGCCATGCGCTCAATCATGCAACTTCCTCCTCGCGTAAAAAAAGTCGGAACTAGGCCGACTTTTGGACTGCATCTATTTTACCACAGCGAACATACTTTCGCTAACTCAGCGTTAGGAAAAACTGTGATTATTTGCTTTCTTTGGCGTTGTCCATCGCATGCATGATGGACGGGTTCTTGGCGTGGCAGTCTTTGATCATTTGCAGATCTTCTGCAGATAATTCAACGGTATATTTGGCCATGATTTTCCCTTCTTTCCAGTGCTAACTTCTAAATCTTAACATAGCCGTCAAGCACTGATGTGAGGAATTATTTCAGGGTGTCTAGCCAGTGCGTCAATTGCTTTGCGACCCACTGTTGTTGCGTTGCATTGGTGACTGTGGCGCGACCGTCGCCTGACTGTTTGCCATAACTGCCAAAACCGGCGTGATTACCACCTGGCAGTTGCTGATAAGTGGTATCACTCGGCAAATTCTGTTTGGCTTTACGCCAAGCGTCAAAATTTAAAACGCCATCGCGACTAGCGGTCAGTGATAAGACGGGCACATTCCCTTCGAGTTTACCTTTAGCATCTGGGTAACTGGCTAAGAAAAAGACGCCTTTGAGCCCTTGCTTGTGCTTGGCGGCAAAGCGACTCGCCATTACCCCGCCGAGTGAGTGCCCACCGATCACATAAGGCTGACCAGCTTTCACAACTTGGGCTGCTGCGTTTGGCTTCAATACGGCCAAGTCATCTGGAAAGCTGACAATGGCGACGCGATAACCAGCTTTAGCCACTTGGTTAGCCCAAATGCTGTAAGCCCCAGGATCGACTAACGCGCCGGGATACATCACCACAGTAAGCTTTGCGGACGCCTTGCCGAAATACAAGACACCATTTATTTTGGTCGCCTGCGTTTGGGCGGTGGCCGCAGCTGGCGATGGGACATGGGCGGCAGATTTTAAGTAAAGTTGGCCGCCGATCAAGGCCACGACCAATACGACAACAATGCCAATGAGCCAACGTTTGAATTTTTTCATCGTTAATGCTTCATGATCGCACGCGTCAGTTTGGTCAACATATCGCGATCGGCAAATTCCTCATTTAACATATCTGGCAAGATCTCTTTCATAAAATACTTCACACTCGGACGTTGATCGAAGCTAGCGATCACCGTGAGGCTTTCCGTATAAATATTGACGAAGACGCGTTCAGGATTGCCTTTTTCAATTTCGCCGAATGCTTCATACAACAAATCGACTTTATCAGAAATCGACAGCAATTCGCCTTCTAAAGTATCGTCTTTGCCTTCAGACAAGCGCCGACGATAAACTGCTTGGTACTCAGCGGGGATTTCATCTTGAATAAAGTTTTCGGTCATTTTATCTTCGACATCCGCCAACATCGCGCGCAATTCCGGCGTCGCATACTTGACTGGCGTTTTAATGTCGCCAATGAAGCGTTCGGTGTAGTCGTGATTCAGCGCTTTTTCATACAGACGCTGCCAATTGACCTCGTTGCCTGCATGTTCTTCGATATCGCCTAACATTTGGGCGATTTCTGCGACTTTGAAACTGTGGGCGGCCACGGAATGTTCCGCGTACTTGAAAAATCCTGGTGCCCGCCGCAATGTTTCCAAATTATTCAACCCTTGAATATACTGATGCATTCCCATTGTGCAGACCTCCTGATTTTTGCTTAAAATTTCATCAATATTATCACAGCCCACGCAAAAAAGCCAGATGCACTGATCTGACTTTTCCACAATTATTCGACGTGAAAATGCACCGCCGATGGATAATTTTTGCCGCCATAAATGCTTTGATGCGCGATCACGGTTTCTTTGCTATCATAGCCTGCCGCTAAATTGCTATTCGGGAAGGTCATCCCCGCCATCGCACTAGCAAAATCGATGCGCAACGCATGTCCCGGCAACAACTTGTAACTAGTTTTTTGCGTTTGGATATGAAATTTATAAATTTCACCAGGCACCAGCGGTTTAGCCGTCTTCAACCCGTCGCGATGCATCGCATTCATGATCATATCCGCGATGTTGATTGAATGCCCATCAGGGGTGACATCAACGACGCGCACCGCCCAATCGGTATTTACTGCCGAGGAACTGGCGTAAAAATCAACATCGAACCAACCGGTGATGGTCATCGGTTCAGTCACTGGGGCACTGGTGAAGCTGGTCACGTCTGAGCCCTTTTCAACTTCCGCATAATCGTTCGGCGTTTCAAATTCATTATCCGAAACGGAAATCAACTGCGGCGTCGGCTGCTTGGGATCATAATCGAAAGTTTGCGCACCATCTGCGCCAAGGGTTTCACCTAAGCCTGCAGTTTCAGGATCTAAATACCAAGTCGTTGGCGTCGCATCACTCGGCGGAAAATGATCTGCTTGTTTCCATTCATTGGTGTTGACGGAAAGATAATCCACTGCTGGTTCACGATCGATCCCATTGTCGACATGATTCAATTGATGATCAAATCAGCGCATGTGTTGCAAATCGATATCATGGCGCAAACCAGCGCGGCCTAAATGAATCGGCCCGACGTCATATTGCGCATTACCACCATGAAGCCACGGTCCTAAAATCACTTTGCGTTGGCCTTGGGCATATTTGTCGGTGACCTTTAGTGCTTCTGTGGTCCCGATGCCGTCATCATCAAACCAACCACTTTGAATCAACGCCGGCACGGTGATCTGATCGGCAAACGATTGCCAGTCCATGTCTTGCATCCACGCATCAAAGACTTGATGCTTACGGATCTCATCCCAGCCTGGGATTCGATGCCCTAAGCCCACCACTGGGATCTCACTTAACGGTCGCACCGCAAACAACTTGTCCCAGTCGTCGCGCACCAGATGTTCCGGGGTAAAGCGTTGGGATTCCACGGCAAAATACCACGCAATGATCGCAGAGTTTGGCACGCCATTATGAAAGAAAATATCAGTGAATGGCCCACCAGCCGTCACCATGGAAACCAGCGCTTGTAAATGTGGGTTCCCACTAGCAGCGGCTGCCCATTGAACATAACCGCCATATGACCCACCGATCATCCCAATGCGCCCATTGCTCCAAGGTTGCGCGGCGATCCAATCAAGGGTGGCATCCCCATCCGCTTTTTCATGGAGCATGGGTTGCCATTCACCTTGAGAATCTTCGCGCCCGCGCACATCTTGGCACACCACCACATATCCGCGATGCGCAAAGCGTTCATGATCTGGCACAAACTGTTTGCGACCATAAGGCGTCCGAGTCAAAATCGTACTGCAAGGCGTAGTCGTGCCAGCAGGTTTGATCACGGTTGCTGCCAATTGAACTCCATCTGGCATTGGGATCATCACATCCGTTTCAGTGATGGGCAACGGTTTTTGAATCATACCTGCTTTTTGCCAGTCAGCATAAGCGGTATAAGGCAACGCCTCAGGAGTCGCCAAAATAATATTGGCGTTGCGCACGGTGATTTGAAAGCCGATCACTTTTTGCCCTTCAATCACCAAATCAATCGCCGGTTTGGCATTGCGATTCAACCAATAATGGTCATCAGCGCGCTGATAGTCTGCTCCCCATGCCGTGGTGAACGCATCACCTTCAGGAATCTTGAAAGCAACGCTTTGCCACTGGCTGAAGATCTGTTTGGGACTGATCGCCATGCGCGAGGCATAATACGCATCTTGCGCATCATCAAGCGCCACCGTCTGTGAGGCATCCCAAGCTTGAACTTGCACCTGATCCGCTGATACAACAAACGTCGCTAAGTGAAGGCCACTATTATAGTATTCGAACTTGGTCATCGCGACCCTCCTATAAATCGATTGTCATCCCCAGGCCTGGTTCATCAGACAAGGTGAACACGCCGCCGTCATTTTCAAAGCCGCCATGTAACCACGCTGGCGCCTTGAAGGTCAAGAAACCATCCAGATCGGCAAAATGCACATTCTTGTGCGCCGCGACAAAATGAGCTGCGGCTGTCAAGCCGACTTTAGTTTCTAACATGCAACCGAGCATGGTGTTCACGCCAGCACTTTCGGCAATCGCATTGATCTGTTCTGCACCCCATAAACCAGAAGACTTTTGTAATTTGATGTTGATCAAGTCCGCACCGCCGTCAGCGACGATCTTCAAGGCATCCTTGGCTGAATGCACGGATTCATCCACCATCAATTGTTGATCGATATTGGCGCGAACCAAAGCCAAATCGCGCGTATCATCGGCAGGCAAAGGTTGTTCAACGGCAGAAACCAAATCGCCGAATTGTGCCATCATATGAATGGTATGTTTGGCTGTCCATGCCTGGTTAGCATCTAAGCGCAAATCAATGTCTGGTCCGACTGCTTCACGCACGGCTTTAACCGTAGCCAAGTCGCTGGCATCATCGACGCCGACTTTTAATTTTAATTCAGTGAAGCCTTGGGCGACCCACTTTTTGGCATCTTGAGCCGCTTTTTCAGGGGATTCGATGCCTAAGGTCACATCAGAAACGATTTGATTGGCATTGCCGCCGAGCAACTTCCAAAGCGGCAAGCCAGCTTGTTTGCCTAACAAATCAAAGCACGCGATATCGATTCCCGCTTTAGCCGCAGTGTGGCCGGCCAAAGCACTATCCATTTTTGTATGCAACGCTTCAATGGCACACGGATCACTGCCTACCAGTAAGTCAGCAAAAAAGTCTAACGCCACTTGTTCAGTATCGACGCTTTCCGCTGTGACTTGCTCTATGGGGCTGGCTTCCCCAAATCCCACTAGTCCAGCATCTGTTGAGATTTTAACGATCAACGTATCTACTGCAGTAATGGTACGAAAGGAAATTTTAAACGGTTCAGTGAGTTCAACTTGTTGGCGAAAGGTTTCAATTTTGGTAATTTTCATAATAGTAGCCTCCGGAAATGTGAATCAAGATCATAATATTCCCGCACTTGAATCATGGTTTCACACAATTAATTGTAAAAAGTCTAAGTCTTGCATTAGAAATTATTATGAATTAAACCAGTTTTCATTGCAATTCTAATTTTACTTTAATTTCCAGAGGCATCGCTTATGAAAAAAATTGTCACGACCTTATTTACTACATCGATGACGATTTTGTTTATGCTTGACATCGCGTGGTCACCCCAGCGCCGAAATCTCCTTATATGCAGCGGCGAGCCAGCTGGAGTCCCAATTTCAAATCACTGTAGCGGAGACGATGACGTTCTGAAACACTATCGCTGTCGGACATCAATTGAACATGACGAGATACAAAAAGCGCCTCGACCATTGCGGTCAAAGCGCCTTAATGTAACTAGATTATTCAGTCCGGAAAGCAGTCAATGCGGCTTCAAAGTCTGCCAACTTCTTGTCAGCAGCATCCTTTGTGTCAGCACTGGTACCGACATAGAACTTCACTTTAGGTTCCGTGCCAGATGGGCGAATGGCAATCCAAGTGCCATCAGCCAAAATGTACTTCAACACATCAGAGACTGGCATATCGATCGGTGTGGTCGTGCCGTCTGCATGCTTAGTGGTTTGGGCCTTGTAGTCTTCAACTTCTTCAATCTTAACGCCAGCAAAGTCTGCCGGTTGTTCTTCGCGGAACTTGGTCATCAAAGCCGCCATTTCAGCTGGGCCATGCACGCCTGGGAAGTCAACACCGACAGTCTTTTCAGCAAAGTAGCCGTACTTCTTGTACAAGGCTTGGATGCCGTCGTATAACGTCATGCCTAAGGACTTGTAGTAGGCGGCCACTTCAGCCAGCAACACCGTGGATTGGATGGCATCTTTATCACGCACGAATGGCTTGATCAAGTAGCCGTAACTTTCTTCAAAGCCAAACAAGAATTCATGTTCGCCAGTTTCTTCGTAATGCTTGATTTGGTCACCGATGAACTTGAAGCCCGTTTCCACGTTGATCATGTCCACGCCGTAGTCTTTGGCAATGGCTGTGGCAAGTTCAGTGGAAACGATGGACTTCACAACGGCACCATTTGAAGGCAGCGTCCCAGCTTGTTTGCGGGCTTCCAAAATGTAGTGCAACAACAAACTAGCGATTTGGTTACCGGACAACAATTGATAATCTTTGCCAGTCCACACAGCAGTCCCTAAGCGGTCAGCATCTGGGTCAGTGGCGATCAATACGTCGGCTTGAGACTTTTTGCCAAGTTCAATGGCCATATCAAACGCTTGTGGGAATTCTGGGTTCGGGAATGGTACTGTCGCAAATTCTGGATCGGCAACGGCTTGCTTAGCGACTAATTGGAAGTGTTCAAAGCCGGCATTGCGCAGAACCATTTGCGCTGGAATGCGGCCAGTCCCGTGTAATGGGGTGTAGATCAAGGACATGTCGCGGCCAACTTTGTTGATCAAGTCTTTGTTGATGGACACACCAGCAACAGCAGCATAGTACGCTTCATCGACATCTTCACCGATCAAGGTCAATAACTTCTTGGCACGAAGTTCATGGACATCCAAGGTCTTGATGTGGAAAATGTCATCAACGTTGCGCACATATTCCGTGATCTTGTCAGATTCTTCTGGTGGCATTTGGCCGCCATCTGGGCCATAGATCTTATAGCCGTTGTATTGTTTCGGGTTGTGGCTGGCAGTGATCATGATCCCAGCATAAGTGCCTAAATGACGCACTGCAAAACTCAATTCAGGCGTTGGGCGCAACGCATCAAATAAGAAACTTGGAATCCCGTGGGCACCTAAAACAGATGCTGCTTCTTGGCCAAACTCTTGTGACATGTAGCGTGAATCAAAACTGATGGCCACCCCTTTTGCCTTAGTTTCAGCTGGTAAGGTGTCCATGAAGTTCGCCAATCCTTCAGTGGCTTGGCGAACTGTGTAAATGTTCATGCGGTTGATCCCAGCGCCGATCACGCCACGCATGCCGGCGGTGCCGAATGCCATTGGTACAGCAAAGGCTTCTTCTTGCGCTTCAGCATCATTTGCCAAAGCCGCCACTTCACCTTTTAAAGACGCATCGAGGTCAGCCTCATTCGCCCATACCAGGTAATTTTCGTGATAACCCATTACATTCAACTCCATTTCCGTAGTGTCATTTCATATCCGAATTTATTATACTATGCCACGCGCTAAAAAACGTGCTAAAACGCTTAAAGTCTGTTTTAAAAATTGAAATAGCGTGCCTTTATCACGCTTACTCAGCATACCACAAGCTTGACGACCAATTTGACGATTTGTTCGGTTGTCTAGACCATTTTACCATATTCGCGCTTGGCTTTTGGCGGTGATCATCAAAAGACTAAAAAAGGCACAACAAATCCACGAAACAGTCGCCTATTTCGTGGATCTGTGGCGTTGATGCCGATTTGATTACGGTCATGCAGTGACTGATGTATCAAGTGCGTGTCTGCGTCGCCTCAGGCTCTTGACCCTTGACCACCTTCGGGAGTACTTAGCAATGCATTGCCTTTCGTCCACAGGCGTCACTTGCTTCCCATGTCGCCATGAGGAACTCAACCCGGTGTCATCTTTATTTGAACCCCACGGGGGTCCTTCAGTACCGGCACTTCTGATACGAGAGAGCCAACGTTGCTCAACTAAATTCGCTGAGTCGCTGCGGGTCAGTCTCATTCGGTTTAACGAGGCACTTCCGCCTCGCCATGAAGTGGTACAGGCGACCTGGCCTAAGCCGTCTACTTCTCCTGATTAAGATGATAACGCTTACGGATTAAAAAAGATACGCTAAAGGTTATAAACGTGGCGCTACAATTTTTGGAGTTGATAGACATCTTGTCTGTTGGCTCCTTTTTCTAT
>NZ_AZEU01000272.1 GCF_001435035.1 Lacticaseibacillus manihotivorans DSM 13343 = JCM 12514 | reverse complement strand
TCTTCGCTTGAAGTCTTCTGGTCAGAGATGTTCCACTTAGCTTGACAATTCAAGTATCTAAAAAGGCCTAAAACTTCCGGCGTTGAAGTATCCTTCAACACCAAAAATTTTAGACCCCTTTAAAAACTAATTTTCAAACGAGACGTTTTCATCTAATGCACGTTGTAGGTCATCATACATCGTTTGCGACATCAGTTCTTGTCGCTTATCGGGATCAGACACAGTGGCAATAAAGCTGTGCGGTTCAAGCAAATAGTGGCCATCTTCAGCAACAAATCTGAAGAACGTTGCATTCAGGCCTTTGATTTGGAAAATTCCGAATTGGTCAGGAGTCGGCAGTTCAACATTCATCAATTCCATGAGCATTACCTCGCAATTGACTGGTGGTGACTTGAAGTGTCTACATTATATCACGACACCTTAAAAAGCGCGAAAAGGTTCGCATACTATCAATCACAGTTGTTTTCAGATGAGAATTGATTCAACAGCTCCCGTTGCAAATTATCATACATGTCTTTAGACATTGGATGTTGCCGTTTGTTCGCGTCTCGTTCGGCAACAATAAAGAAATCAGGATCTAAAACGAAGTCACCGTCTTTTTCATCGAATCTAAAATAAGTCGCGTCCATACTTTCAATTTGAAACGTGCCAAATTTGGTCTCAGTTGGTAGCGTCATATTCGTCAGTTTCATCTTGCGCCTCATTTTTAAAATATTTTCGACAACGGCCTAAAGCTCCCGCCCCATTCGAGAATCTGGAAAAAGATCATCCAGCTTACTCAGGTCTTCACGAAAATCATGATTTTGGGCCGCTTGTGTATGCCAAATGTTAACGTGTTGTGGCTTGAACGACGATGAAGCATCTGCTGGAACGTTTGCTTTATTGACACCCTTTGTCACTGCGTTATCTTTTTTCGCCAAAGATCTTACTCCCTTCATCACAATAATGGATTATCCTGTAATTGTGAAATCAATACGTAACAGCCTATTGATTTACGTAACTAATCTCCTTTGTTGAACAAAAAGCGCCCATGCAATTGGACGCTCTCAATAATGGAATTCAGGCCATTGCCCAGTCGTACTGTTTAAGAAAAT
Source organism: Lacticaseibacillus manihotivorans DSM 13343 = JCM 12514 (assembly GCF_001435035.1). Classification (GTDB taxonomy): domain Bacteria; phylum Bacillota; class Bacilli; order Lactobacillales; family Lactobacillaceae; genus Lacticaseibacillus; species Lacticaseibacillus manihotivorans. The sequence goes on along the minus strand of NZ_AZEU01000272.1, from coordinate 255 downwards.
CAGGATCATTAGCTTTATCACCTGGCGTTGGTTTAGTAGTATGCGCTAATCGATAACGCGTATCTTTTGCCAGTAACATATAAGCAGGAATCCCAGTCACCTCTTCGATGGATAAGGCAACAGTTGGAGAAATAAACGCCTTGCGATGAAGCACCTATCCGGCTCTTCGTCAAGTAGAGTTGATATATTTTTGACACCACACCTAGACCGAAATTGGTCTAGGTGTTTTTTCTACCATTAGTCAAGCACTAATGT
>NZ_AZEU01000271.1 GCF_001435035.1 Lacticaseibacillus manihotivorans DSM 13343 = JCM 12514 | reverse complement strand
TCACGACGGATTATCGGCTATTCGTTTTCAAAAAAGATGGATACTGATTTAGTCTTGAAGACCCTTGAAAGCGCGGTTAAAAATCGAACCATTACTGGGGACCTGATTATTCATACGGATTTAGGATCACAGTATACCAGCGATGATTACAATCAACGTTTAACTGAATTACATATCCACCACTCATACAGCCGTAAGGGTTGTCCGTATGATAATGCGCCAATGGAATCCTTTC
>NZ_AZEU01000034.1 GCF_001435035.1 Lacticaseibacillus manihotivorans DSM 13343 = JCM 12514 | reverse complement strand
AATCATCAGATGAATTATTGTATTTCATCTGACAACCATAAAGGGATTATCGCACAAGACGATTGGGTCTTGGTCATTCATTGATTGATTTTTAGCCAACCACTTCAACGGTGGCATATAAAACCCCAGCAGATGGGATCTGAGAACTTGGCATGGCCACGTCCAATTGGTTCGGGTTACCCGCAGCAAACGAGCCAGTATCATTAACAGTCCGATACCATACCGTGCCATCAGATAACGTGATCTTTAACTTAGTGCCACGTGGGAACGTGGACAAGTTAGCGGCAACACCACTGTAGCCCATGTTAGAGCCCATCACAGCAGGATCGTAGAAACTTAATTTGAAGGTCCCTTTGTTCGTGGTGGTGCTAGTCGTCGATGTGGTGGTCGTCGTTGCACTTTGAGTGGCAGCGGCTTGCTGTTGTTGAGCAGCAGCTTGTTTAGCGGCAGCAGCCTTTTGCGCTGCAGCAACTTGGGCGGCCTTTTCTTGTGCTGCTTTTTGAGCAGCGGCAGCTTGAGCAGCCTTCAACGCAGCAGCTTTGGCTTCTGCGGCTTTCTTAGCGGCAGCACGTTCGTTAGCTTCTGCGATCAAGTTGCGACCAGGTTTGATGACGATTTTTTTAGCTGGATGTAAAACCGAGTTAGTTTTCACCACAGTTTTAGCAGTATCTTTGGCTGTGGCTTCACTATCATTGGATTGTGCCTGATGTTGGGCACTCGTATTCGTATCGATCGCTTCGACCGATTTGGTGGCGGTATTGATGGCAAACATGCTACCTAAAACTGTAACAGCAGCTGCTGCCATGACATGTAGTCGTTGACTTAAAATAAGCTTCACTCCTAAAATTTGTGTTCCGTTCCCCTTGACAACATGCAGTATAGGCAATCGGTATGTCACCTTAATACCAGAGAGATGTCAAATTCACCTAAAATCGTCACATTGTTACCTCGCTGTTACACAAGCATCCTGAAATATTTTTGTTACAAATTGAGTGATCCGCTTACAAATTGCAACCAAACCCGCCATCATCGGATTCTGTGGGAAAAATGGCAAAAACGCTTGACCTCGATGAGAATTTGCCGTAAGCTGACAATAATCTAAACACGTTGACGAGATAAGTAAAAGTTACAGTTTCTAAAGAGAGCCGATGGTTGGTGTAAATCGGCGAAACCAGACTTCGAAAATGGTCTCTGAGTATTGTTGTCGTGAGCCTTTGCAAGCGACAACCGGATACGCCCGTTATTGCGTTACCGTATCGCGCTTTGGCGCCGTACGCATAAGTGTTTATTGGTAACAATAAACAAAATTCGGGTGGTACCACGCAAAAGCGTCCCGTGATCAAATTGATCACGGGGCGCTTTTTTTATTTCAATAAGGAGGATCTGCACATGGCAACTATTTCGATTTTAACCGGCTTAACGCAAAATACGCTTGTCCCAAGCGCTGATGCGTTGCACTTATTGGTGTTGAACTTAATGCCGAACCGTGCCGTCACTGAGCGCCAGCTCGCAAACGTCTTTGCGCAAGGTAAGCAAGACGTCGCGTTGACTTTCTGCTTGCCAAGCACTCATCACATTAACAAAAATGCCACGCAGATCCGCCAAGCATACGCCACCTTTGATCAAGTGGAAGCCCAATATTTTGACGGGTTGATCGTCACTGGGGCGCCTTTAGATCAACTCGAATTTGAACAAGTTGACTTTTGGCCAGAATTTCGCCGGATCTTGACTTGGCGCAAAGCTCACACCAAAGGCGCATTATTCATTTGCTGGGGTGCTTATGCTGCCGGTGAACTCGACGGGGTATTTCATGGTAAGCAACTCGCCCAAAAGATTTCTGGGATTTACACCACGGATGGGCTGACCATGCCACACTCGCGCTATTTCACTATTCCGCTAGCATCTGTGGTGCGCGGCAACGTTCTGGCAGGTTCACAAGCCCTTGGTGCGACGCTGATTTCAGATTCCGCCAGCAACTCATGGTATTTAGCAGGACATTTGGAATATCAAACCGGGACCTTGCGCGCTGAATATTATCGCGACTTACACAAAGATCCCCACACCCCACTGCCAGCACATTATTTTGACAGTGATTTACAACCGCAAAACACTTGGCATGATCAAGCCACTCAAGTTTACACATCTTGGTTAAATACATTAACAACTGCACGGAGGCAAGCACATGGTTAAACTCGCAACACAATTAGTTCAAGGCACTAACGGCACAGATGATCAAAACACTGGGGCAGTGGTCCCACCGTTATATTTATCAACAGCTTTTCGCCATCCAGGTTTAGGCCAATCTACTGGCTATGATTATTCGCGTTTAACCACGCCAACCCGCGCATTACTAGAAAAACAACTTGCGACCATTGAACATGGTACACACGCTTTTGCTGTTAGCTCTGGGATGGCGGCCATCGATTTGGTTTTCTCCGCATTCACCAAAACTGGCGATCACTTCATCGCGTCTGACGATTTGTATGGCGGGTCCTTCCGTTACTTCGACGAACGCGCTGAACGCTATCAAATTCCTTATGACACTTGGGACGGTGTGGATGTCGATGCCTTGTTGTTAGCCATCCAACCAAACACTCGCTTGATTTGGTTAGAAACGCCTTCAAACCCTACCATGAAAGTGATCGATATCGAAGCCGTTTCCTCGGCAGTCCATGCCGTGCGGCCAGATATTTTGATCGCTGTGGACAACACTTTCCTCACCCCGGTGTATCAACAACCCTTAACCCTGGGCGCTGATGTCGTCGTCCACTCTGCCACCAAGTATCTCGGCGGGCACAATGATATTTTAGCTGGGGCGGTGATCGTCGCTGATGATGACCTCGGTGAAAGCTTGAGCCAACAGCTCACCACTACCGGCCAAAACCTCGATCCTTTCGACGCATGGTTGTTGATCCGGTCGTTGAAGACGTTAAACATCCGCATGCACGCCCACACCGCTAACGCTCGCATCGTAGCCAAGCACTTGGAAGCCTTGCCTGGCGTGGATCGCGTGTTATATGCTGGGGTCGGCGGCATGATCAGCTTCTATTTAAACGACGCGTATTCCGTTGATCAATTCTTACAAAACTTAAAAGTCGGCTCGTTTGCCGAAAGCCTGGGCTCAGTTGAAACCTTGATCACGATCCCAGCGATTCAAACCCACCACGATATGCCGCAAGCGCAACGTGAAGCCCTTGGCATTTTCGACAACTTGATCCGCGTTTCGGTTGGATTAGAAGATGCGCAAGACATTACCGACGATTTCGACCAAGCCATTGCCGGCGCTAAAAAGGAGTAATTCAATATGCATGACAACACCAAAATTATCAAAGCGACTACGGTGAAAGATCCCCTCACCGGCGCAGTCAACACCCCGATCGCCTTGAGTTCTACCTTCTATCAAAATGATTTCGATCACTTCGGGGAGTTTGACTACTCCCGTTCTGGCAACCCGACGCGCAAAGCTGGTGAACAAGCCGTTGCGGCACTTGAAGGCGGCGAATTCGGGTACTTATATAGTACTGGGATGGCCGCGATTTCCAGTGTGTTGAGCATTTTTTCCCAAGGCGATCACTTATTGGTCACGAAATTCGTGTACGGCGGGACCTTCCGGATCCTAGACGATGTGTTATCTCGCTTTGGCATCAGCCACACCTTCGTCGATCCCACCAACTTAGATGAAGTGAAAGCCGCGATTCAGCCCAATACCAAGGCGATTTACATCGAATCTCCATCTAATCCAGTCCTGAAAGTCACCGATATTCCCGCCATCGTGAAAATCGCCAAAGCCCATGACTTGATCACCATCGCCGACAACACCTTCATGTCCCCAGTTTTACAAAAGCCTTTGAGCTTAGGCGTCGACATTGTGGTGCATTCGGCAACCAAATTCTTATCCGGACATTCCGATATTTTAGCTGGCGCGGCAGTCACCAACGATCCGGGTTTAGCCAGCCGCATTTACTTTATTCAAAATGCTTTCGGCGCGACGCTTGGTGTTACCGATACCTTCTTATTAGTGCGCGGAATCAAAACCTTAGGCGTACGCATGGCGCAATCCAGCAAGTCCGCGCAACAAATTGCCGAATGGCTCGAAGCCCAACCGCAAGTCACCCGCGTGTGTTACCCCGGTTTGAAATCTGACCCAGGTTACGCCATTCAACAAAAACAAGCGACAAACGGCGGTGCCGTGTTGAGCTTTGACGTCGGCAGTGCAGAAAACGCCAAGATCTTAGCTGAAAGTTTGACCATCCCCGAATTTTCCGTCAGCTTAGGTGGCGTGGAAACCATTTTGTCTTACCCACCAAAGATGAGCCATGCGGAAATGAGCCCAGAAGAACAATTGGCTTGCGGCATCACCCCAGGCTTGTTGCGCTTCTCCGTCGGCTTGGAAGACCCAGAAGACTTGATTGCCGACCTTGCCCAAGGCTTGGCCAAGTGCAATTAGTCAACGCACTCGGATAACTTTTGCCAGCTTGTACACAGAAAGGAAGACTCAGATGAGCACACTGAACGTTGGGCTATTAGGCCTAGGCACAGTGGGACGCGGTGTCGCAAACATTATTGCGCGCCAAACCCCACAACTGGCGCCATTAAATCTTAAAATCACCCGCGCGGCAGTGCGCAATCTCACCCCTGCACGCCAAGCAGAACATCCTGATATCGCGTTGACCACGGATGCGTTGAGTATTGTCAATGATCCTAATATTCAAATCATCATTGAAGTGCTCGGTGGCATCGATTTACCTTTCGCCTTGTTGCAGCAAGCGCTGAAAAATGGCAAACAAGTGATCACGGCCAATAAAGATCTGATCGCCACGCATGGTCGCGAATTGACGGCTTTAGCGCAACAGCATCACGTCGCCTTAAATTATGAAGCCGCCGTGATGGGCAGTATTCCGATTTTGCGCACATTGAACACAAATTTTGCTGGCGATCAAATCACTGCGCTGGCTGGGATCGCCAATGGCACGTCGAATTTCATTTTGTCGCAGATGCAAGCAGGATCCAGTTATACGGAAGCCTTGCAACTCGCCCAACAAAAAGGGTTTGCTGAAGCCGACCCGACCAATGATGTGGAAGGCTTAGATGCCAGCTACAAATTGTTGATTTTGAGTCGTCTAGCTTTCAACCTCGATCCTAAGTTATCCAGCATTCAACGCTTAGGCATTACGACTTTGCGGCGCGCAGACTTTGCGGCGGCGGACTTTTTTGGGTATACCATCAAACCGTTAGTCCAAGCGATCCGTCAAAACCAACAACTGCGCTTATCCGTTGCGCCAACCTTAGTGCCGAAAAATCATGCGTTAGCTGGCGTGGCCAATGAATTCAATGCGATTCAATTGGCGTCTAACAATACCAACTCGCTGACGCTTTCTGGTCCTGGGGCAGGTTCTTTGCCGACTGCCAATGCCGTCGTCGCCGACTTACAAGCCGTCGCCTTAAACTTGCAAGCTCATTTGACGCCAACAAACGCCGCCACGCACTTAGAAGCTGCCGAAAATTTGGATCTCCCGACGCAACAAGCCATCAGCTTGACCTCTAATGGCGTCGTCACTGGCTTGGACGTGGCGACGCAACTCGGCATTCACGGCCAGATCTTTGCGTCAGGCGATCAATTGCATTTGTTGACGCAAGCCGTCGATCGCCACACGGTCGCCCAATGGCAAGATGCGCTGAGTCATTTTGTCGGGATCCAATTGCACCATATTTTGCCAGTGTATGACCCGACAGTGCGCGGTTTTGTCGAAAAATTTCAAAGCGATGAGAAAAAAATGAATATTACCGCTTGACTTTGGCAAAACTTTAATCTATTCTAGTCACAACATCAATTAAGAAGACATTGAGTAGCGAAGTAAACTAGAGTCTTGCTTGTCAGTGAGCCGCGTAAAGTGCGAAGCGGCCTAGCATTTCTAGTTGAAGGTAGGCTACGAGTCGTGATTGCGACTGAAAAGAAGTGGTCACTGGGATTGCGCCCATTACAGCAATGACGTATCGTCGGTTTTCGGCCGTACGTTTGGAGGTTTAATCGGTGACGGTTAAACGAAACAAGGTGGTAACGCGCATTGGCGCCCTTGACAAATTCAATATTTGTCAAGGGCGTTTTTGTTTGGGTTAGGCCGACTCAAACAAACCCCTTCTTAAGGACACACACTTTTGGAGGTCATCACAATGGAAAACAAATCAGATCACAAACTCACCAAGAAGCAGTACTTGATTTTAGGTTCAATGTTATTCGGGTTATTCTTTGGGGCTGGGAACTTAATTTTCCCAATTCATTTAGGGCAGATCTCTGGGGGCAACTGGTTACCCGCAACGTTAGGCTTTTTACTTTCTGCCGTGTTATTGCCATTGATGGCGATTTTAGCCATCGCAATGACCGAATCCGACAGCATGTATCACTTGGCACGTCCAGTCGGTCACGGCTTCGCCTTATTCTTTCTGATTTGCACGCACGCTTCCTTGGGCCTGTTGATCGCAACACCACGTACCGCAACGGTTACCTTTGAAATGGCGATCCAACCCTTTATTTCCAAAGGCCACACGCAAATCGCTTTGTTGATTTTCTCCGCCATTTATTTCTTGATCACCTACTTGCTTTCCCGTCACCCGCAAAAAATCACCGATTATGTTGGCAAGTTGCTCAACCCCGCTTTACTTTTGCTGTTAGCCGCCGCCTTCTTCGCTGCTTTCTTGATCAAAGGTGATGGCAGCACTTTGATGGCCAGCACGCATGCCACTAAAGCCATTTCTAACTTATCCAATGGGTTCTTACAAGGTTACAACACCATGGATGCCTTAGCTGGTTTAGGCTTTGGGGTTACCATCGTTTCTGCTTTGAAGTTCTTCGGCGTAACTACCGCTAAGCACCGTTCTCAAGACGTTGCCAAAGTTGGCGCCATGTCCATGGGGCTTGAAGCTTTCGTTTATATTTTCTTGATCGCATTAGGCGTTTTATCCTTACACTTCACGAAAACCACTGCCAATGGTGGCCCAGCCTTCAACGCCATCATGACCCACTACACTGGCATGATCGGGACTTCACTGCTTGGCGCCATGACCTTCTTGGCTTGCTTAACCAGTTGTATCGGATTGGTTTCCAGCTTGTCTCAAGACCTCGGCACTCGTTTTCCTAAAATTGGGTTTGGTAAATTCTTGATCGCCACTTGTACTGGGAGTTTCTTGATTTCAAACTTCGGGTTGAACCAAATCATCGCTTTATCTAGCCCAATTCTGATGTTGCTTTACCCATTAGCCATCGCCTTGATCCTGTTAGGGCTGTTGCACCCATTCATCGGCAAGCAACAAACCATTTATCGCACGACCATCATTTTAACCATGATCCCTGCGATCCTAGATGCGATCCACTCCTTGCCACCATACTTGGCCAACAACGCCTTTATCCAAGCCATCGATAACTTCGGCATGAAGTACATTCCAATGTTCTCGATTTCCATGGATTTCCTGCCATTTATGATTGTCGGCTTGATCGGCGGGACCTTGTTAGCCAAAATCACCGGCCAATCCTTCAACACTGAAGCCACTGGTGAGTTATCTGAAAACTGATCGTCACCCAAAAGCATGTGCTCACAGTCAGTCACATGGACGATCTCTCCTCCTTTAAGTCATACACGAAAAGCGCCACGCAAATTGCGTGGCGCTTTTGCTGTATAACGCAATCATTGATAAGTTTAGCGTAACAGCAGTTCATCAAGCGTAGCGAGTGGAAATTGGGCCGGAAGCTGGCCGTCATGCCATAGTGAGAAGCCTGTTAGCGCTTTTCGCTTACAGGCTTCCGCAGGTGGAGATCCACTTTGCTCATGAGCGAAGCGAATGAACAAAGTTAGCTCCGCCGAGGACCCTCACTATGGCATGGCGAGTCAGCTGGAGGCCCAATTTCCACTCACTGCACCGCTTGGCTGACCCACTTGGCACAAAGCCCAGGATTGGAAATATTATATTTGACGCATAACTTGCGCAATGACGTCCCACCCATTTGATACTCGGCGACGACTTGGGCTTTGAGTTCAGCTGGATAACGCCGGCTGCGACGATAAGGCACAAAAGCCTGCTCGCCATCTTGTTGGTAAGCGCGCACCCAAGCAGCCAGTAAATGATGATCGATACTCGTGGCTTTTTCCACGGCCCGCGCGGTTTGGCCGTTGATAATCGCGAGCACGGCAGAACGCTTTTCTTCTATTGTATAGTGGGACCATTGACGCATGTTTATCACCTCGAATTCAGTGTCGCATCTGTAACGCGTTACAGGTCAAGAGATAATTCGTCTGCCCTTGAAACTTGACAAGGCAATTGGTATTTCGTTAAGCTTATAGTAATCAAAAACATTCGGTTGGGCGCAAGCTTCAAGTTCGTTTTCCTGGGGAGGAAGACACTTGTTGCTTGCGCTTTTTGCCGTTGTTAAAAGGAGGCCCCACTATGAAAGACCCCTACTTACATCCCAAAGCTGACGTGCTTAAAACGTTATCCGCCGATCGCCAACACGGCTTATCGCAAGCCGAAGCTGAAAACCGGTTGGCGCAAAACGGCCCCAATCAATTGGAAAAAGCCAAAACCATCCCCGCCTGGCAACAATTGCTGCACAGCCTCAAAGAACCTTTGATGATCATTTTATTTATCGCTGTGGGCTTAGGCGCATTGAGTGCTTGGTACGACTTTGCCGTCACCAAAGACCACGCCCATGCCATGGCTTCGGTTTATGAAGCGATCGCGATTTTACTGTTGATCATGGTCAATGCCGGGTTATCTTTTTGGCAAGCGCGCGCCGCACAAAAATCAATGGCAGCTTTGCAATCCATGGCCGCCCATCATGCGTTGGTGTTGCGCGATGATGACTGGCAAGAGATCCCAGCTGATCAATTGGTACCCGGCGATATCTTAAAAGTGCACACTGGCGACTTCATTGAAGCTGACGTGCGCTGGTTACATGTGGCCGAACTCACCACTAATGAATCCCACCTCACTGGCGAAAGCGAACCCGTCGCCAAACAAACCCACTCTTTAATAGAAGAAACTGGACTCGGTGATCGCACGAATATGGGCTATTCCGGCGCGACGGTCACGCATGGTAACGGGATCGGCGTGGTTGTGGCGACAGGCATGCAAACCGAACTCGGTCAAATCGCGCAACTGCTTGCCGCTGAGAAACCTGGTAAAACCCCACTAGCTAAAAGTGTTGAGCGCTTGTCCAAACGTTTGATGCTGGTCGCGTTATTCGTGGTGATTTTAACGCTTGGATTGGAATTATATAAAGCGGTAATCACCACAGGTTGGTCGTTTGCCGCCATTGCCGAAGCACTATCAACCGCGATTGCTTTAGCAGTGGCCGCAATTCCTGATGCGATGCCTGCAGTGTTGGCCATCGTGTTGACCATCGGCGCCAACCAGCTGGCGCGTCATCAAGGCTTGATCAAATCCTTGAATGCCGTGGAAACCCTTGGCGCGACGAGTTTTATTGCCAGTGATAAAACTGGGACCTTGACGCAAAATCAAATGACCGTCACCGATTTTTGGGTGAACGGGCAATATTATCATGTGGAAGGCAGCGGCCTTGAAGCCAGTGGTGAAATTTTCCCAGAAGGCGACTACCATGATTTCATCCAAGCCGCTGTGTTGAACAATGAAGCCGAAGTCCGAGTGGATGCCGATGACGAACTGCAAGCTTACGGCAATCCCACTGATGTTGCCCTAGTGGTCCTCGGCCAAAAAGCGGGCATCTTGCGCGGAGATCAGCCGGTAGATATTTTACGGGTATTGCCTTTTGACTCCACACGTAAAATGATGTCAGTGGTGATCAAGCAAGGCATTCAGTATCACGTGTTGACCAAAGGCGCACCAGATGTGATCCAACAGCGTTTGGCCCAACCATCTGACGAATTGCCTGATGTGGTCTTACATTTTGCCTCACAGGCTTTGCGGACGATCGCAGTGTCTCAACGCGAAATCACGGAAGCCTTAGCGCGCCATGGCAGCGTCACTGAACTCGAACGACACCTCGACTTGTTAGGCATTGCTGGCATCATTGACCCGCCGCGCCCAGAAGTGAAAAAATCAGTCGCGACTTTGCATCAAGCCGGTGTCGCGGTGGTCATGATCACTGGCGATCATGCGGCAACGGCGCGGGCAATTGCATTGAAACTGGGTATCGTGTCCAATCCTAAAGCTTCGGTGATCGAAGGCGCCACTTTAGATGGCATGGATGATCAAGCCTTGTTTGACCTCGTGCCTAGCATTCGCATTTATGCGCGCGTGACCCCAGCACACAAACAGCGCATCATTAAAGCCTTGCAACAACATGATCAAATCGTGGCAATGACTGGTGACGGCATCAATGATGCGCCGGCATTGAAAGCTGCCGATATTGGCATTGCCATGGGCATCAACGGCACGGAAGTCACCAAGGATGCCGCTGATTTGATTTTACTGGATGACCGCTTCACCACTATCGAACATTCTGTTGAAGCTGGGCGGACGATTTTTGCCAATATCAAAAACTTTATGCGCCATGAACTCACCACCAATGTTGCCGAAGTTTTAGCGTTACTGCTCGGCGTTGCCTTAATGACGCAACAAGTTGGCCATGTCCCAGCAACGACGCCGGTGTTATCTGCCTTGATGGTGTTATGGGTGAACATGGTGTCGGATGCGTTGCCAAGTTTTGCCTTAGGTTATGATGTGCCAGAAGCGGACTTGATGAGTCAACCACCACGCAATGTGCATCAATCCATTCTGCACGGGATGCTTGGACGCATCGCGCTACGCGGTATCGTGATGGGTGGCGTCGTATATCTGGCATTCTTATGGGCGGCACAAGTTGGTATGAACCCCGCCGAAGCCCAAACCGTCGCCTTCTTAACCTTAGTCTTCGGCCAACTGTGGCATGTGTTCGACGCCCGCAGTACGCGCACCTTGTTTCACCGTAACCCTTTTGAAAATGGCAAGTTGTTGATCGCCGTCGCCTTTGCCGCAGTCGCGTCATTATTAGTGACTGTGATGCCATTTTTCAATATGGTGATGGGGACAGCACCATTATCTAACGGGTTATACCTGGCCGTCGTCGTATTGCCGGCCATTCCAACACTGGTGATCTCAGGCATCAAGGTTTTATGGTTACGCCGTTCATAAACGAAAACAACGCCTCGATTCGGTTGGAATCGAGGCGTTATTTATTTTGGTAAGTTGTGTTCAAAATGAACGTTATTTAATTTGTTGCGCGTATAATTGGCAAACTTTCAGCGCCGCATTTTCGGGACTGGCTGGCCACATTTTAGCTGGGGCCGCTTCGACTGATACCCATTCAGCGCTTTCCAGTTCATCAGACAAGTTCAGCTGATCATCAGCCACCAGCACCATAAAGCCATGCATCATCATTTGATGTTTGGGCAACCAATACGTGCCGGCATACTCGATACTTTCACCAGTCAACCCTAATTCTTCTTGCACTTCACGTATTGCTGCAGACTCGGCATTTTCCCCTGGTTTGATATAACCGGAAATCAAAGATTCATACTGCTTTGATAAGTAAGGCATCTTCGCCAAAACAATTTCATGTTGGGCATTAGCCACTAACACGATCACACAATCGGCAAACATGGGAAACCAGAATCGCTCGCAATGCGGACAATATGGAATCTCACCATCATCCCCAGCAAGCTTCGTTACGAGCTTTGTGCCACATGTTGGACAATATTGAAACATCCTGCTACCCCTTTTCTCAATTAAAAAACTGCCTATCGCTAGGCAGCTTGGTTGATTTTACATGAAGACGTTCTTGTATAACGCAATGGCACAAATACCTGCCAAGATCGGCGCAACCACCGGCACCCAAGCATAACCCCAATCGGAGCTGCCTTTGTGCTTCAATGGTAACAACGCGTGCAAGATCCGAGGACCCAAGTCACGCGCCGGGTTCAGCGCAGGCCCAGTTGGCCCACCAAAGGATGCGACCAAGGTGCCGACTAAGAAACCTAATGCCATGTGCGCAGTCCCTAAGTTGTTCGCGAAGAACGGCGCTTTGGTAATGCCTAACGCCCCAAAGAATAAAATGAATGAGCCGATGAATTCGTTGATGAACCCGTTAAGTTGACTCTTAGTGGCGTTGATGGTGCTGAACGTCCCTAAAATATGTTGGGGGTTAGTCGTCAAATCATAATGAGGTTCATAAGCTGCGTAAACCATTAACTGGCCGAACATCGCCCCAGCCATTTGCACCAGGATATAAGGTAAAACTTCTTTCCATGGGAACAAGCCGGATACTGCCAAGCCGATGGTGAAGGCTGGGTTGATATGGTTACCGGAGATCCCCCCGATGATCATCGCCGGGATCATGACCCCTGCGCCATACCCGCAAGCGATCAACATCCAGTCAGAGCCGTTACCTTTAGTCCCTTTTAAGTCTACGTTGGCAACCGAACCGTTACCAAGCGCAACCATAATTGCTGTGCCAATGAATTCAGCGGCCAGGCGCACGCCAAGATCATACGTCATTATTCTTTGTTATCCTCCACGTTAGTTTTCTGAAATAAGCATATGATGACATACTATCAATTTATGGAAGCATAGTAAATAACTTATGAGCCACCGGGAAAATTTTATTTGAAAATTTTCAAAAGGCACCGCTTACACACCGGCTAAAGCCGAACATTGCGGCTATAATTGAAGCGGAGGTAGCCATATGTTAACTGATAAATCAAGACGCGCCTTTGTGGTGACCTTACTCACTGGCACGTTTTCCATGTCGATTTCACAATCGGCGTTAAGTACCGCTTACCCGGCTTTTATGCAGGCCTTTCACTTAGGGGCTAGCACCGTGGCTTGGTTGACCACCGGTTTTATGTTGGTGATGAGTTTGATGATTCCAGTATCACCGTGGTTATTAAATAATGTTGGCTTCAAACATCTGTTTCAAGCCGTTGTCGGCACCTTTGCGATCGGCACGGCGCTGTGCATCTGGGCGCCGAGTTTCAGTCTTTTAATGATCGGACGATTGTTGGAAGCATTAGCCGTCGGGATCATTTTCCCGAGTTTCCAAACTGTGCTGTTGACGATCACGCCGCAAGCTAAGCGTGGCGCTGTGATGGGCATCGCCGGATTGGTGATGGGATCAGCCTTAGCAGTAGGGCCGATCATTTCAGGTGTGTTGTTGACCTGGTTTTCTTGGCGGGCCTTGTTTGGGTTGTTTCTGATCGTTAGTTTACTGGTGTTATTGGCATCAACACACACGATTCAAGATGTGATGCCACAAAACTTGAGTCGCCTGGATTGGTTGAGCGTCGTGCTTGCTGCTAGTTTTCCCGCATTATTATATGTCTTATCTCAAGCCAGCAACCAAGGCTTCAGCACAACCTTACTGATCATTCTTGTCATTGCCGGACTGGCAGCTATTTGGTTTGTCACGCGCTTATGGCATCAACCCAAGCCCTTATTGCAATTACACGTTTTGCAAACTGGACAATTTCGCTTGGCCTGCTTGTTGACTGGGATCTCATATATCGCCTTGATCGTGACCACGGTGGTCATGCCGTTATACTTTCAAACGATCCTCAAAGTCACACCGCTCGTTTCTGGATTATCACTGGTACCTGCTGCCGTCAGCTTGGCGTTACTCAATCCCCGCACTGGCAAACTGTTAGATGCAGTTGGACCTAAACGGGTGGTATTGATCGGCATGAGCTTGATCACCATCGGCTTTTTATTATTGATGCTTTTAGCTGGACACTTGCCCTTGATCGGTGCAATTCTCTTAGCGTGTGTCACAGAATCTGGCAATGCGTTTGTGATGATGCCTGCCGTCACCACTGGTGCGAATGCCTTGCCGAAAAAATGGCTCGCTGATGGCACTGCGGTGACCACGACTGCGCGCCAACTGCTCGGATCTTTAGGGGTGGCCTTGGCGACTGCGATTTTAACGCAAGTCGGTGGCATCGCTGGTTTTCGCGCGGCGTTTCTCACTTTTGCTGTGATCGGAGTCATCGGTTTGCTATTAGGCTTACGTTTGAAACCCGCCAAGTAAAATCTTGCAACGCGTTCGCCGCATTGTGCTAAAATTGAGGCAACTAAACCACAAGGAGAATCGCTATGAATGTCTTCAACGCCTTGAAACTGATCCAATTCGACCACCAGCCGCTGAATCATCAACAAGTTGTGATCACCGATGCCAATGGCAAGCCTGATGCCCAGCTGTCTGAGTTATTGGCCGATTGCCTCAGCAAGGTGGACATTTTCATCGATTTTAATACGACCAATTCCGTCGCTGATGTGATCGACGATTTACATTTATTGACGCCACTGCCTTATGACGTCTTAGAAGAATATCAAAAAGTCCTCGAACAGCACATCGTTGGCGTCAACTTTGCCAGTCACAAGGAACTGATCGAGTTGATCTACGAACCGCTGGTTTAAACGTTCAAAACGGCAAGCTTCTGTTAAATATGAAGCCTGCCGTTTTTTTGTGGCATGATTTGCTTGTTTATAATTGCACATGGCCTTCGCAGTTGGTACACTGAATGCAAATTGGAGGAGTCACAACATGCAAACACAACTTCCAGCTCAAATTCAAACGGTTTGGCGCCTGCGTGCCTTGATCGACGGACTATTATGGGTGATTTTAGCCGTCGGATTCTTCATCGCGCATTTATTATGGTCTTGGCCTTGGTGGCTGATCGCTGTCGCATTAGGATTAGGGCTTTTACACGTCGGCAGTCACTTGATTTTGATCCCTTATCGCTATGCCTTTTGGCGCTATCAAATCTCACCTGACGATGTGGTGTTACAAAGCGGGTTTATTTTCCGCAAAACTGAAGCCATTCCCATCGCTCGCATTCAAAATGTGACGTTGGAACAAGGCCCACTGTTGCGCGGGCAACATTTGCAAAGCGTCAAAGTCCAAACTGCCGCCACCACGCATGAAATTGCTGGCGTCGAAGAATCCGTAGCTGATGCTTTGCGCGAACAGATCATGCAATTGGCTAAGGTGGCTCGCGATGACGCCTAACCGTTTACCTTTGTTGGCCTTGCCCGTGATGATCGGCCAAGAATTTAAAGCTTGGTGGTATTTGCTGATCGTCGCCGGCTCTTCTGTGTTTAAAAATGGATTCAGTTGGTGGGCAGTCTTAAGCATTGGTGCCGCGTTGTTATTTATTATTGGGCTAGCAGCCGTGCGTTACTGGCGATTTTCTTATTTAATCGACGACACTGCCGTCACCATCAATTCCGGGTTGTTCGTCAAAAAAGTGCGCCACATTCCCTATCCCAATATTCAAACCCTCAGCCATCAACAGTGGTTCTTCTTACAACCGTTTGGCCTGGAAACCTTGAATATTGAAACATCTAGTAAAGACGGCAAAGAAGGGGCTGGGACGCTATATGCCGTTTCGACTTCCGTGGGCCAACTGATCGAAGCACATCGTCATCACCAACCACTGTCTGTGACTGAACCTTCAGAAACACAGCTTGACGAATCGGCCACACCGACTTTTGATGCGCGATATCAAATTTCCGCACGGGATCTCAATTTATACGCTGCCACCAGCATGGGCTTTTTGGCGATTTTAGCGGCGTTGGGTTGGTTATGGAACAAACTGGACGACGTGATCCCGAAAACTTGGCAACAAAATGCCTTCGATCAACTCGCCCACCTCGCCGTTTTAGTCCTTGTGGTTTTTGGAATCTTGTTCTTAGCTGTGGCGGTGTTGATTTCCTATTTAAACTTGTTGCAGCGCTACTACCACTTCACCTTGACCAAACAAGCCCACACCTTAACAGCAACCCGCGGCTTTTTCAAACGGTTGGAAGTCTCTGTGCGCATCAGTCGGATCCAAGCGGTGCGCATGCGCCAAAGTTTATTGCGGCACTGGCTGCATCTCACCACGATTCAAGCGTTACTGGCCAGCAATGCCGCCGATGAGGAAAAAGATAACGACTTGGTATTGTTGCCAGTGATCAAAGCAGACCAAGCGTTGACTCGAATGCACCACTTTGTCGATTGGGTACCAGCGACTACCCCCGACTTCATTCGTGTGCCGAGAACAAATCATTGGTATTATGTGCGCAACTGGCTGTTATGGAATCTGTTATTCGTCGCGATCATCAGTTTCGTTGTTGGGCATTTTTGGCCGCAGTGGTTGCTTTGGACAATGGTTTTATCCGCGTTATGGGTCTTGATCCAAAGTCTTCAAGGTTGGTATGCCGCAAAGAATGCTGGCGTATCCATCATCTATGCGCACACCTTATTAGTTCAAAACGGGAGCTTGTGGAATCTGACGCAATACGTCGTTCGCCGCCAAAACATCCAGGCACTGTCTTTAAATCAAAGTATTTGGATGACGCGCAAACACATCGCGCATTTGGAATTACACATCCGGCGCGGTGACGGGAATGAATCGGTTGAAGTGCGGTATCTCAAGGCTGAAACCGTTGAAAAAATTCTGGATTGGTATCAGCAACGCTGACTTTCTTTCGATATGAAAACATGTGAACAAAATAATTTTCGGCGCAAAAAAAGTTTTGCGCCTTTTTTGCGTAATTTATTAAGTGTAGGGGGAAATATTATTTTTCAGGTGTGCGCATAGACGAAAGGACAAGACACATGCGACAATGGTGCTTCAGCCAGTATTTGATTTAAAGGAGGAAATCTAATGTCTTTAGAACACCCTTTCCCAGATTTAGACCAATACCCTGAAGATTTTCAACAGGCAATGACCGTATACGATCAAATGACGGATCAAGAAGTTGAAGCATTAGTGTTAAAAAATCTCAACAATTTACGCGCCCAAGTTGGCGGCGTGCCTTTCGATCATGTCCCAACCAATGAAGAAATCGATGCCTTATGGGACGCACAACACCCTAAGCGCACACGCTATCAAGAGTTCCGCTATCGCCTGCGTCGTGCTTGGCTGGCGCTGGTTGCACCGGAAGAATTATAATTTCTGAAGTTTTCTGAAAATAATCCTTACGCACAGTGAAATTTTCTGGTAACGTTAAATCTTGTTGTGGGTGACATTTTTGTCGCTTGGTTCCGTATAGGTGGCTTACCACTGACTCTACCTCCCAAAATTCTAAACCCACGCATAAGGAGTTACACGTGCCTAAGAATTTTAAAGAAGAAATCTTTTTCAGCTTGATCATGGCTGGTTTAATGGTATTTGTCATGGCAGGCTACAACGTCGCCATGGCTGATGGCTTTTCTAGCGGTTATATTTTAGAAGTGCTCAAAGGCTACCCATTGGCATTGATCGTCGCCTTGATCTTAGATCTCGGTGTCGTCGGTCCAACCGCTAAGAAAATCTTCTTCAATCATATTTTCAAACCTGAAATGGAAAAAAAGCCGATCATCATCGGGATCTCAATTTCGATCTTGATGGTTGCCGGGATGGTCACTTTGATGTCCGCCTTTGGGATGATCGTCACCCAAAACTTTGCCGGCAACATCGTCTTGACGTACTTGCACACTTGGATCTTCAACTTGTTTATGGCTTTACCATTACAATTGTTGATCGTCGGCCCGATTGCACGCAAAGCCTTGAGTGCTTTCCAAAACCGCGGTGCCGAAGCTGTTGAAGCTGAATAAGATTTGCAAGCCTAGCCTTAGTGGCCGGGCTTTTTTCTTGAAATTTTTCTGGAAAAAGTCCTTACGAAAACCAGTATTTTCTGCTAAGATGACCGACGTAAATTAAAATCGATCGCAACGCTTGGCGACTATCCAAGCGCCGCAACACCCATTAGCCGTTAACGGCTATTTTTTTTGCACTGGTGTAGACGATCAAAGGAGTGTAAGTTATGGAATTATCTCAAGCAATGCCGAAAGCGCGAGTTGAAATTGCGCATCCAGCATTGGCGATGGTCGGCTTGATGATCGGGTCGTTCGTCGGCATGTTTTCAGAAACAGCGTTAAATATCGCCTTGCCTTCATTGATGACGGCGTTGAACGTCAGCCAAGGCACGATTCAATGGCTGGTCACCGGCTACATGTTAGTCATCGGCATCTGCATGCCCTTATCCAGTTTATTGACCAAATGGTTCACCACCAAAAAAATTGTTTTATTTGCCTTAGGAGCCTTTATCGTTGGGGCTGTGATTTCTGCTTTAGGCACGGCCTTCCCAGTCGTGTTATTAGGGCGGATGATTCAAGGTATCGGCACTGGCTTAGTCTTACCGCTGATGTTTAGTGTCGCTTTGCAGATCTTTCCACCGCATAAACTCGGGACGGTCATGGGGCTGGCCGCTTTAGTCATCATGTTTGCGCCAGCCATCGGTCCTACGATCACCGGTTTACTCCTCGCAAAGTTCTCTTGGCATTTTATTTTCTGGTTGTTCGTCCCATTTTTGCTGATTGCGTTCATCTTTGCCGCGCGCAACTTGGACAATGTCTATCAACAAACCCATACACCAGTGGATTGGATCTCAATTATTGAATCCACCGTCGGCTTTGCTGGCATCGTCATCGGCGCCACTTTCGCTTCTGATAAAGGCTGGTTGTCGGTTCCTGTACTAGCTGCATTGATCATTGGATTAGTTTCCTTATATCTGTATGCCCATCGTCAACTCCATTTGGCAAAGCCAATGTTGAACCTCCATGTCTTCAACACGCGCCGCTTCACCGTTGGGACGTTGTTGGTGATGCTCGACTTTGGCGTGATCTTAGCTTCAATGTACTTGTTGCCCATGTTTTTGCAACGGGTCATGCATTTGCCGGTTGCGATGACTGGGATCGCGATGTTACCAGGTGGCATCGTCAACGCCTTAGTTTCAGCCGCTGCCGGGCGTGCTTATGATAATCATGGCGCCAAGTGGTTATCTCGCATCGGCTTTGTCATTGCCATCATCGGCGTTGGCATCTTATTATCGGCAAACGCCAACTCGAGCTTAGCTTGGGTGATTTTTGGCCATGTCGTGTTAATGATCGGCGCACCTTTGGCGATGTCGCCTGCGCAAACTTACGGCTTAAACAGTTTGTCTGGGGCGTTGAGTGCTGATGGCAGTGCCATTTTGAACACCTTGCAACAAATCGTCGGCGCCGTCGCCACTGCGATCGCCACCAGTTTGATCGCCTTTGGTAGCAGTCAACAAGCTGGTGTTGCAGGATTGACGGTCGGCACGCATGCTGGCTTTGGCTTCGTTTTGATTTTGGCCGTGTTGGCCTTACTGGTGTCCACGCAAGTCGAAAGTATTAATAAAAAATGAGAATTTGTTGACTTATTGATGATGCAACGCTAATATTGGGTAACAATATGAGACATGGTGAAGATGAGTAATGCGAGTCGGCGGTGCAGAAAGACCTTGATTGTTGGAAAAGGTTACGCCAAACGCATGAAGATGGTCTTCGATCGTCATTGCCGGTGAGCGTGCAAGCCGACAACGGGCACTTCCCGTTATCAAGCCAAGCAAATTTTGCTTGATGAGGTCATTGGTGTGAGCCAATGATAAAACAAGGTGGTAACGCGAAGAAATCCGTCCTTGACCAATTCGGTTGGTCTGGGGCGGTTTTTTTTACTGTCCGAACAAGGTACAATTAAACTAAAGATAAGTGTTTTTAGGAGGAAAGTCGACATGTGGAAAATCATCACCGAAGCCTTACCACAACTGATCGTCGCTGGGTTAAAATATACCATCCCGATCGCGGTGATCTCGTTTATCATCGGCTTGGCGCTGGCGTTAGTGGTGGCATTGACGCGCATCAGCACCAAGCGCGGCGCGTTTAACATCCTGAGGTGGATCGCAGGCTTTTACGTGTGGCTGTTTCGTAGCACCCCATTATTAGTCCAATTATTCATCGTATATTTCGGCTTACCTTACCTGATCATTCCAGGCTTGGCGCCAACCGGGATCAAACTCGACCCATACACTGCTGGGATCATCACCTTTTCACTGAACACTGGGGCTTATTGTGCGGAAACTGTGCGCGCGGCTTTGTTATCCGTGCCTGAAGGCCAATGGGAAGCAGCTTATGCCATTGGGATGAATCGCTCGTTAGTCTTGCGGCGCATCATCATTCCTCAAGCTTTGCGCACGGCGCTGCCACCATTGTCCAACTCGTTTATCGGTTTGGTGAAAGATACCAGCTTGGCTGCCTCGATCACGATCGTGGAAATGTTTGAAGTCAGTCAACAAATTGCCGCGGCTAACTACCAACCGCTGTTGATGTATAGCCTGGTCGCCTTGATCTACGCGGTATTTTGTACCGTATTGTCATGGCTGCAGAAGTGGCTGGAAAATAAATCCAGCGCATACTTACAAACCACGCAAGGAGGGGCGCATTCATGATCTCAGTTGAAAATCTCACCAAAAGCTTCGGCGATAATGTGGTGTTAGATCATATCTCCACTGCCTTTCCTGCTGAAGAAACCACAGTGATCTTAGGGCCATCAGGTTCTGGGAAATCGACGTTTTTGCGCAGTTTGAATTTGTTGGAACGTCCAGAATCAGGCGTGTTGCATTTAGAAGACTTAACCATCGACTATGCGCAACCGATCAGCTCCAAAACCACTTTGGCCGCACGCCAAGTCACCGAAATGGTGTTTCAAAGTTTCAACTTGTTCCCGCATTTGACGGTGTTGAAAAATATCATCGAAGGGCCAGTGCATGTGCTCAAAACACCGAAAGCTGATGCGGAAAAAGAAGCCCGCGAACTGTTACAACAAGTTGGCTTAGCCGATAAAGCTGACAGTTATCCAGCGCAACTCTCTGGTGGGCAAGCGCAACGTGTCGCCATTGCCCGCAGTTTGGCGATGCATCCGCGCTACATTTTGCTTGATGAACCAACTTCAGCTTTGGATCCTGAACTGGAACTGGAAGTATTGAAAGTCTTGTTGAAGATCCATGACGAGAATCAATCGATGATCATCGTCACGCACAACATGTCCTTTGCTAAGCAAGTCGCTAACAAAATTCTGTTTTTGGAACATGGCAAAATGCGCTACGACGGACCAACGGCAGGCTTTTTCAATTCAGATGACGCCCGGATCCAAGCATTCTTAGCTTCAATGACTTTTACGCTGTAGGAGGCGTTTTATGAAAAAATTTCGGGGATTACTTTTAGGGGCAGCCATTTTGCTCAGCACTGTGGCGTTGGCTGCTTGTGGCAGTAGCAAAACCACGACCAAATCAAACACTTATCAATCCGAACTGATCACCAAAAAGACGTTGACCGTCGGCACAGAAGGCGAATATAAACCTTATGCTTACCGCGACAATGGTAAAATGACCGGCTTTGAAGTCGAATTAGCCAAAGCAGTCGGCAAGAAACTCAACTTGAAAGTTAAAATTGTCCCAACCAAATGGGATTCGTTGATCGCTGGGGTTGGTTCCGGTCGCTTTGATTTGGCGATGGATAACATCACCGCAACGGCTGCGCGCAAGAAGCAGTACAACTTCTCCAGTACTTATGTTTACTCACCTTACACCTTAGTCACCAAAGCCGGATCGAACGTGACGGCCTCAACGCTTAAAGGCAAGACCTTAGCAGAAGGCACTGGGACGGATAACGAAGCGGTCGCCAAGAAACTCGGTGCGAAAACCGTGCCGAATTCTAACTTCACTGCCGTCGTTGGGACCATTTTAAACGGGCGCGTCGATGGATCGATCAACTCCGTATCGGCTTGGAAAGACTACAAGAAGTCCAACTCAACCAAAGGCCTGCAAGCCAAGCAACTCGATTCAAGTGTTGCCGCACCTGCAGAATCTGCGGCCTTGCTGAGTAAGAAATCTCCGAAACTCCAAAAAGCCGTCAACAAGGCCCTCGTCCAACTGCGCAAAGATGGCACCTTGAAGAAGCTTTCCGTAAAATATCTCGGTTCTGATGTGACTGAGAAACCATAAAAGCTTGAAACCGAGTCGTGCGCATACGGCTCGGTTTTTGCGTGTTACAATAAACCTATCGATTAAAAAGGAGTCTTTCAACATGCGCATTGAACCGATTCAAGCCAAGTACATTGATGACAGTATTCAAGTGGTCAAACAAGCCTTTGCCACTGCCGAACACAGCGATGGTGATGAATTTCAATTGATCTCCCGGTTGCGTGAAAGCGACGATTATCATTCAGAATACGACGCCATTGCGTTAAACGATGAGGATCAAGTGATCGGCCATGCGATGTTGAGCCTCGCCCACGTTGGTAGTACCCCAATTTTTGTTTTAGCGCCATTAGCGGTTTTACCAGACTTTCAAAAACAAGGCGTCGGCAGTGCTTTGATCACCTATTTGGAAGTGACCGCTGGCGAAGACATGCGCCGGGCTATCAGCATTTTAGGTGATCCTGCTTATTACGGCCGTTTCGGGTATCAGCCTGCAAGTGATTACAACATCACCCCACCCGCTGACATCCCTGCAGAATTTTTCTTAATCAAACCGCTATTTGAAGGCGCCTTGAACAAGGTATCAGGCGAATTAAAGTACGCCCCTGAATTTAACCTCGACTAACGCAAAAGGCATCCCCCATTTTTGGAGGATGCCTTTTTATGGCGTCAAGGTCTTCAGTAGACTTTCCACTAATTCATCTGTGGCTTGATTGATGTCAAAAGGATAGGTCCCATCAGGCATCATCACTACTGGCAACGCGTATCCAATAATACCGCCGGCAATGGTGCGCAATAGCCGCAGTGATGACCAGTCGATCAGTTCATGCGTCGCTTGAAAATGTTGAATCGCGCGACCAAAACCTACTGCAAATTGGCCAAAAATTGCATTTACGCCTACTTGTAACAAATCGCTACGCACAAATACTTCTTGGGCAAACACCCGGATCATCGCGCGATTGTTGATGGCAAAGGCTAAGCGATCGTGAATCACAAAGCGCAACAGATCTTCTAAATGGGCAAAACGTTCAGGATGCACCTCATCGATAAACTCTGAAGCCAATTGTGGAACCACACTGTGACTTAAAGGCTCCAACGACGCATCCAACAATTCCGTTTTGGATTTGAAATGCTTATACACCGTGCCTTCTGATACGCCGGCACGCTTGGCAATGGCTGCCGTTGAGGTGCGCTCAAAGCCCTGCTCGGAAAATAAACTCAAACACGCGGATAACACTGCCTTTTGTTTATTTGACAAGTCCGCCTTTTCCAAATACGCCGCAAATAAGGTTTCAACTTGATGGACTGCCATGGCTTAAACCTTCCGATAACGGCGCATACCGCGAACGTTCAATGCGGTCAACACCAACAAGAATAAGAGTAAAACGCCGATATCTAAGCCTAAGCTGGTCAATTTTGTCCCATACATAATGATCTGCGTCATCGCATTGCCAGCGTAAGTTAATGGCAAAATGTAGGAAATGTCTTTGACCCAGCTTGCCAAGGAATCCAGCGGCACGATCCCTGAGAAGAACACTTGTGGGATCACAATGATCGGAATAAACTGCATCATTTGAAATTCGGATTGCGCCATGGTCGACATTAAAATCCCAAAAGCTAAAGCCACTAAGGCTAATAAGAAGTTGGTCACCATCACCGCACCTAGCGTCCCAGTGATTTCAACGCCCATAAAGCCGACAGTACATAACACGATGATCACAGTTTGAATCAACGCTAAAATGCCGTAACTCATCATGTAGCCTAACACGATTTCACCACGACGTACCGGCGTAGCTAACAAACGATCTAAGGTCCCGGTGGTACGTTCTTTGAGTAGCGCCATGCCTGAAATCAAGAAGACAAAGAAGAACACGAAAAAGCCCATTAAGATCGGGACGATTTTATTGAAGAAGCCGGTATCTTTGTCACCATAATTGTACTTGTTGGTGATTTTGGTGGTCGCTTGCTTCTTCGCTTTTGGCAAACTGAGGTTTCCGGCAGCTTGCGGGGCGACTTTTTGAATCGTCGTCGCCATTTGGGTCACCGTTTGGCTCAACTTCACCGTGGTTTGTTTGAGTTGCTTGACCCCGACTTGTGCCAATGCCGCTTTAAAGCCAGCTTTTACTAACGTTGTCTTGGTGGCATCCGTGTTAGCGTAAGTCACTGTGTAGTGATTATCGCTAGTTTGATGCACGATCGCGTCGACTTTTTGATCTTTCAGTGCCTTTTTAGCAGAAGCGTTCGTTGATTTCTTCTCAACGGAAACATGCTTCACATCATTTAACGCCGAGCGAATGTTGCCATCTACGCCGACTGTCGCAACGGTTACGCTAGTCGTGGCACTTTGCGTGAAAATCAACTTCATTAAAAACATGATCAACACTGGCGCTACAAACATCATGGCTAATGTGCGCTTGTCGCGGATCAATTCACTGATGACCCGCCGTGCAATATAAATTGACCGCATCTTATGCCACCCCTTCCGCTTTCAAAAAGACTTGTTCGATGGTTTTAACGTTGTATTGGGCTTCAAGCATCCCCGGTGCACCATACGCCATCACTTGCCCACCTAACAACAAGGCGACATTATCGACCAGTTCAGCTTCATCCATCACATGGGTCGTGATCAACACACCGCGGCCCGCATCACGCAAGCCGTGAAGTTCTTTCCAAATCTTGCGGCGCAGTGCAGGATCGATGCCGACTGTCGGTTCATCTAAAATCAATAATTCAGGATCTCCAAGCAACGCGATCGCTAAAGACAGTCGGCGCTTCATCCCGCCAGAATAACCGGAAACCGTCTTTTTCAAATCTGGAGTCAAATCGACCACTGCCGCCACATGGGCAATTTGTTCTGCCATTTGGGTTTTGTCGACGCCTTTCATCCGCCCGAAGAAACGCAAATTCTCTTCAGCACTCAAGGCTTCATATAAGGCATCATCTTGCGCCATATAGCCGATGCGCCCAAGCAATTGCCGGTTGGGCATTTTGGTATCGAGTACTAACGCTTGGCCGCCATCTGCGACTTCCATGCCTAAAGCGGTTTTGATCACGGTGGACTTACCGGCACCGCTCGGCCCAATCAAACCTAAGATCTCGCCTTTGGCTACTTGTAAGGTCACGTCTTTTAAAACTGTTTCTTTCCCGAATTTTTTCTGCAGATGCTTTAAATCGATCAATAAGTCTGCCATTTGAATGCCGCCTCTCTTAGTGAGCTATTACTCACTTGCAGAGCTAAGTGTAAGTCGTTTGCTGGTGAGTGTCAACTCATTTTTATTTTTGAGCGGTGAATTGTCAAATTAAGTGCAAAGTCTCATTATAGAAAACTTCGTAGGGTGT
>NZ_AZEU01000002.1 GCF_001435035.1 Lacticaseibacillus manihotivorans DSM 13343 = JCM 12514 | reverse complement strand
GTCAGTGTACCGCTGGAAATTTGATTAGGGAATCCGTGCTGTTATCTCCTGCTTACAATAGGCGACTGTTTCGTGGATTTGTTGTGCCTTAAACTGTTAACGGTTCCACAGACATGATTATGTCAACAAAAAAGGCGATCCGATTTTTTCCGGATCGCCTTTTGAAATGGCTTAATGTTGTGACGCTGAGTTAGTATTAGTTGCTGGCGCAGAACTAGACGTCGAAGCGGCAGCGGGCTGTGACGACGAGCTAGCGGCGCTACTGCTGTTGTCTGAAGGCGTTGAGGCTGTGGCAGCACTGGCGCTTTCGACAATGCTTGAAATCGAGCTAGAGCTGGATTCACTTTCACTCGAGCTTGATGTCTCAGAACTAGATGTGCTGCTAGTTGAGCTGGACTTCGAAGAACTGGCCACGGCGCTTTGACTGCTTGGACCATGCCCAGACAAGTACAATTCACGCGTGGTGCCGCTGGTGTTGCCCGTGATGGCAGTGCCAGGGTTAGAACCGGAGAGAATGTGGTAGACGTTGACGTTGCTTGGCTTGGTCCAATCGGTATTGGCTAAGTTGGCATGTTCGACTTCATATGCCATCAAGTACTTGTAGATCTTTTGGGCGATTTCTTGTTCGGTATAATCCATCCCAGCATAAGTTGGCTTGTCATAACCCGTCCAAACAGAAATCACGCGTTTCTTCGTGTAGCCGGTGAACCAGGAGTCTTTCGAGATCCCAGTGGCATTCAAGGCCGGGTTGGCTTTGAGTTCGTCATCAGTGTAATCGGTGGTCCCAGTTTTCCCAGCTTCATAAAGCCCAGAGACCTTAGCCGTTGAACCAGTGCCATCGCTTGAGGTCATCACGCCTTTGAGCATATCGGTGATCATATAAGCGGTGCTGGACTTCATCGCACGGGTGCCAGTGGCATCGAAGTTGGTGGTTGTCCCGTCGCCAGCGACGACTTTGCGCACATAGTAAGGCTTGTAATAAGTCCCGCCATTGGCAAACGCGCCATATGCCCCGGCTTCTTGTTCCGTGTTGACCGAAGCGCCGATCCCACTAGACAACGCTTGTTTTTCTGAGTCGGAAAGGGTGATGCCTAAGCCTTTCAAGAACTTCGTAGCGCGAGACATGCCGACAGTCGCTAAGGTGCGGACCGCTGGGACGTTACGCGAACCCACTAAGGCTTTACGCATGGAAATCGTCCCTTGATACTTCTTATCCCAATCGTACAGTTGAATATCGGTGCCAGGATAAGTGTAAGCCGAATCGTCGAGTAATTGATACGTCGAGTAGTTCAAGTACTCAATGGCTGGCCCGTAATCCATCAACGGCTTCATCGTCGACCCATTGGAGCGAGTGTTACGAGTGGCGCGGTTGAAGCCCAGTTGCACGTCGCCAGTTTTACGACCACCGATTTGGGCGATGACTTTACCAGAGTTAGGATCCGTCATCGTCACCGCCGTTTGCATTTTGTCACTAGGGAAGTTGATGTAATCCGAAGAGTTGACGATGTTGTACAACTTCTTTTGCGCATCGAGATCGATGTTAGTGTAAATGCGTAAGTTGGCAGTGTAAGGATTGGTGTTCATCTTCTTTTTGACTTCGGCGATCACTGAGGTCAAATAAGAATCGATCACTTTGTCATTCGTCGATGTGGCAGTGGTACTCTTTTGTGCCACTAAGCCGTCGGTGATCGGCGTGGCTTTGGCTTTGGTGGCTTCAGCGCTGGTGATCTTTTTATCCCGCAACATCGCATCGATGACGTCATCACGCCGAGATTTAGCCGCGGCTGGGTGCGTGTAAGGATCGTAAGTCGCAGGCGATTGTGGCATGCCGGCTAACAACGCGGTTTGCGACAGGTCCAACTTGCTCAAGTCTTTGGAGTAGTAATATTTCGACGCGGTGGCCATCCCGTATTGGTTGTTGTCCATCCAGACTTTGTTGATGTAGTATTCCAAAATTTGCGCTTTAGAATACTTTTGAGCGACTTGCATGGCCAGCCAAGCTTCTTGGGCTTTGCGGCGCAAGGTTTGATCGCTTGCTTTGGTGGAGAACACCGACAGCTTGATCAATTCTTGCGTTAACGTCGAGCCACCTTCAAGGCCGTTGGATTTCCCAGTGACGTTATTGACGAAAGCGCCAACGATTCGGATCGGGTCAACGCCAAACTTTTCTTTATAAAAGCGCCGATCTTCAATCGAAATGACGGCATCTTTTAAGGTTTGGGGAATTTGGCTGGAGTTGACGTACAAGCGGTTTTCCACGCCTAACGTGGTCAACTCTTTGCCTTTGTCATCGTAAATGATCGAGCTACCAGCCGAGGTCAACACTGCTTGGTTCACTTTCGGGGCATCTTTGGCATAATAGGCAAAAAGCGCCAACCCGCCGATCAACACTGCGACAAAGGCGATGGCGAGCCATTTTAAAATGCGAACGAACAAGTTGCCCTTAGGCTTTTTCGCAGGGGATTTTTTACGGCGATTGGCCATGCGAGACGGTGCTGGTTTACTCATCGATGATTCCTACCTTTTTTGTTTGAATTAACCAATCGACGCCAGCAAGATATGGGATCGGTGGTTGTAATTTCGGGTGCAGTTCAAATCCGTTGGTTTCAATGTCTGTTAGCGGGATCGATTTGCGCCCACCGGTGTCAGCGGCTTGCCAATACATGATCAAGTTGCTGGCCGGGTAAACGAACAAACGATGCAAGGTGACAAAGCGCATCACCACAAAACACACACCCGCTTGCCCTAAGCATTCCGAAAAATGCCGAATTTGATGCGGGTGGAAGTTTTTCAAGGGAAAACTGGCTTTGTTTTTGGTTTCCTTGGCTTCAAAATCTAAGTATAACCCTTGATACACGCCGTTGTAGTCGGTGGTGGAAGGGGTTTTAAAATAGGCTTCTTTGATCACGGCTTGGGCGCGCGACGGGTAATCGACTTTGACGATTTGAATCGGGGTGGGCTTTTTGTACACCACCGCCATGCGCAATTGCCGATAATAATCATTCGTGGCATTGAGCTCTTGTTCCAACGTCATCCCGCGCCCGCCGTAATTCACCGCTTGCGCCGCAGTTTGCGCGCCGCCTTGGTATGGCTTACCATTAGGGTAATGAATTGGCATGTGATCACACTCCTAGTTGGTATTATACCAGCTTTTTGTGAAATCCCTAACGCCTACCACTAAAGGAGTGAAAATATGGGCGATCGACTGTGGATCAGTGGCTATCGGTCTTGGGAATTAAGCGTTCATGGCGACGCAGACCCGAAATTGACAGTGATTAAATATCTTTTAAAAAATGAACTCGTCACCGCCTTGGAAGATGGTTTGGAGTGGGTGATCACGGGTGGCGAGCTCGGTGTCGAGCAATGGAGCTTGGAAGTCGCGCTTGAATTGCGCAAAGATTACCCACAATTGAAGACGGCTTTGATGACGCCATTTACGGATTTTGGCAGTCATTGGAATGAAACCAACCTCGGCAAACTCGAAGCTTTACAAAGCCAAGTGACCTTCACGCGGGCAACCAGCGATGCGCCGTATCAACAACCCGCCCAATTATCTGGGTATAATCGCTTTATGGCCCAGCACACAGATGGCGCGTTATTTCTATATGATACCGATTATCCTGGTAAAGCAGAATATTTGTACAACGTCGCCATTGCCGAAAGCAAACGCCGCGATTATCCCGTGAAGGCATTGAGTATGGATGACTTAGAAGACGCTGCGCGCGAATTAAGTGACAATTCGTGATCACAGAATTTTTTCAGATTGCCCGTGCAATGCTTGTAAAGCTGTGGTATGATAAATACATCCTGTGCTGTGATGATGAGGTGTTCGATTATGGATAACAAAAGCGACGCAACTTTCTCCGTCAAATACGGACCTAAAGATATCTTGGACAAAAGCTTCAAGAACAAAGTCCGTGGGTATGATCCTGATGAAGTCGATGAATTTCTGGATGGGATCATTCGTGACTATGAAAGCTTTACGGCGGAAATCGATCGCTTAAACGAAGAAAACAACCGGCTTTTCAGCCGTGTTGATGAGTTGACCAAACAACTCAACGTGTCTAAAAATGTTGCCACGGCGACGCCACAAGCACCAAGTGGCAATGTCACCAACTATGACATTTTGAAGCGTCTCAGCAATTTGGAACGCCACGTCTTTGGCTCTAAGCTTTCAGACGGCGGCAACAGTACGCAAAGCCATAACAATGGCGGCGGTATTGATCAATATTGATTTTTAACTTGTAAACCTTGAGTAATCGCGCCTAGCATCTGTTAGGTGAGGAAAGTCCATGCCCGCACTGGCTGCGATGCCAGTAGTGTTCGTGCCAGGCCCAATAAGCCTGGGTACTGAGAAATCGGTAACGGCGACTCAATTGCTAAAACTTCGGTCATGCAGGCGAGTCTGAAAAGTGCCACAGAGACGATGTCATCGGGAAACTGGTGGATTGGAACGGGTAAACCCCGCGAGCGAGTAACCCAAACTTTGGTAGGGGCGTCTGAGTAGAGGAAATGAACCAACGCTCAGACAGCGAAAGCTGAGATAGATGATTACTGAAGGTATCTGCTGCCTGGCAGGTACTGGAACAAAACATGGCTTATAGAGGTTTACAAGAGGCACGACCTGGGGCAACCTGGGTCGTTTTTTTATGATAATTTATGTATACTGAAACTGTTTGATTCAACCGTGCGTCACTGATTGGCGCCACGCTCACAAAGGAGTTGTCTTTTATGCAATATCAATTAGTTGCACATATGGCGGCAGGTTTAGAAGCACTGGTCGCCCGCGAATTACAAGCCCTCGGCTACAAGACCCGCAATGAAAACGGCAAAGTCTTTTTTGAAGGCGACGAAACCGCCATTGCCAAAGCCAACGTGTGGTTGCGCACTGCCGATCGGGTGAAGATCGTGCTCGGCCAATTCAAAGTCACCACGTTTGACGAATTGTTTGAAGGGGTCAAAGCCTTACCTTGGGATCACTATTTGCCAATGGATGCGGCGTTCCCAGTCGCAGGTCGCTCGATCCGCTCAATTCTGCACTCTGAACCTGATGTGCAAGCCATCACCAAGAAGGCAATCGTCAACAAATTATCTGAAGTCTACCATCGTCGCGGCCGCTTGCCAGAAACTGGTGCCACTTATCCGCTGGAAGTGTCCATTCTCAAAGATGTGGCCACACTCACCATCGACACCACCGGTTCCAGTTTATTCAAGCGGGGCTATCGGGTGGCTAAAGGGGATGCGCCATTGAAAGAAAACTTCGCGGCTGCTTTGGTGATGTTGACCAACTGGCATCCTGACATGCCGTTTGTTGATCCGACGACTGGATCTGGCACTTTACCGATCGAAGCGGCATTGATCGGACACAACATTGCCCCTGGGATGTTGCGGCATTTTGCCTTCGAAGACTTCCGCTTTATGGATCCTAAAGTCTTACAAGCCGTGAAAGACGAAGCGATGGACCAAGCCGACTGGGACATCAAGCTTGACATTCAAGGCTATGATATCAACCAAGAAATGATCACCATCGCCCAAGAAAACGCCAAGCAAGCAGGCTTGTTGAATGACATCACCTTCAAACAACTCGCCGCCAAAGACTTCAAAACCGACAAACCACGCGGCGTGATCGTGGCTAACCCCCCTTATGGGAAACGCTTAGGTGAACTCGATGCCGCCCGCAAGCTGTATCGAGAAATGGGCCAAACTTATGCGGCACTGCCTGGTTGGAGTAAATATATTCTGACGGCTGACCTTGGCTTTGAAAAAGTTTACGGATCCAAAGCCACCAAGCGTCGGAAGTTGTATAACGGGGCATTGCGGACGGATTATTATCAATATTGGGCGCAACGGACACCACGGAAGTAAAACGATCATCCCATCAAGTTTAAACGGACTTAAACACGAAATACTTGATCGCCGGAGTCAACCAAATCCATTAAAATAAAGGCATCTTCACCTGTAGTCGGTGAGGATACCTTTATTTTTGGTTCAGTGTTCCAATTTCTTGTAGTCGCGGTCAATAGCAAATTGAATCCAGCGATCGGGAACGAACGGCGCATCTTGATATGCAATCAGTGACTTAAACGCCTTGCCGAATTCAATTGCGCGTTGGTTTGTTTCAGGCGTTGGTTGGTTAAAAGTCTCGCAAAGAAGGTGAGCGTAGGCACACCCGCGCTGAACGCGCCAGTCAGCGTCAAAGCGTTGATGATACGTCAGAAATTCCGCGACAGTACGCAAGAGCTCGCCTTTTTGGAGGTACAGCGGGCCATAAGTCAAGAATGAACTCTTCTGATAGAATTCACTCTCACCAGGTGATCCTGGCTTAATTTTCGGCAGGATCGCCAGTGTCAAGGACTCGATATAGGGTTCAGTGACGCCAGGCAGGATCATTTTCAACAACAAAGCATCTAAATGACTGATCCACTCCAAACGACTGACATAGTCGATCACGATTTGTTGCGTTTTGGTAGAAATGCTAGGGGTGATTTCTTCTGGTGTCTCGCAAATTGGCTGAGCAAATCGAGCAATTGATGATTTTACGGCGTAGGTTTGCATTGCCAGCAACGCCGGCGGTAAATTGCGATGATCATCGACAAATTGCTGGACTAAGTTAAAGAAATCAGCCTTCGTATGCTGCTCGATCAATTCACCCATATCCGCCAAGTGGTGTTGAAGATGTTCAAACGAGGTCACAGCATCTTGACCAACAACCGCCCTAGCCAGTGGAATCAATAAGGTATCAAGTAGGGTTAACAATTTGGTGAACCCCAAGCTTATCTTGCCAGTTTCAAAGCGACTTTGAGTGGAAACGTTCCAATCGCCAATCGTTTCATCAATGGTAAGGCCACGTTGTTTGCGGAGTTTGGCAATTGCCTGTCCAGAGATGATTTCTTCGTTAGGCACAATTTCGAGACTTAATTTGTGGTTATCCTGGAGTGAAGGATTATGCCATGATTTCTTTGGCAAGGCATGTTTTGATTGAACGGAAGCTAAGAAATCAGCCATTTGATTTGCGTTAACTTGTTGCAACTGGTAAACAAGCTCACCAATATTATCATTGACAGATAAGCGTGAAGCGGCAATCAGCAAAGGCTTGGTGACAATATTGCGAGTACTTAGCTTGTTTTGAGCGAGTATCTGCTTGAGATCTTGGTGAATCATTGGCAAAAGTGGACCGTCATCGTGTGAAATCAAGACCAGTGCGGATATTGCAACAGTAAGATGTTGCCAATTTGGCCGCTCAACGGACTGCTTGGCGATTCTTTGCCAGATGAGACGCTTAAATTCACTGCTGGCTTGTGGCAAAACGGCAAGCAGAATCGTCGCTTCAACGTTTCCCCAAAGTAGCGGATGAGCTAGCAGGTTTGCAAGTTGCTGCTTCAACCTTGCTGTGGGTGGTTCATCGGAGGTGAGCAAGGGCAGTACCGTGTGAATCAGACGAGTCAGTGGTGTAATCGGTCTGGATGCTAAAAATATCTCTGCAGCAGTCCGAATTTCCGCGAGATCACCACGAACAAACGCTGAAAACGGGTCGGGAAATGAAGTGTCTCGTAAATAGTCGAGTTCTTCGGCATCCATCCCAATATTGACCATCAGCGCTTTTGCTGCATCCGCGCTAATATCAACTTGACCGTTTTCAAATCGGCTGATCGTGGATGCTGTCAATCCTTGCGCAGCGGCACGTAAGCTGATCTTTCGCTCTATCCGAAAGTGCTTAAAAATAGTTCCGATCATAAATTCTGGCTTCATTAATATCCCCTCGATGCCATTTTACCGATAAAAGAACCCTTATGCCAGATGACATAAGGGTTCTTGCAATTAAGCACCGATTGGTTCGTTCCATAAAGGTTCTAAGATCATTTGTCTCACCTCTTTTCTTTTACATCTTTGGTTCTGGGCTGGCACAGCCAGCCATGCGGGCGGAGCACGCGGCTTTTGCACTTGACCTTAAATTTGGCTGGCTTGCCAGCCCTCGTGCGGAGCACGCGATTTTGGGATTTTTGAGGTGTTTTTTGGCAAAAAAATAGCCTTGCTGGATTTCAAGGCAGAAGAAGGTAGTTTGTTTGAGCTTTTTATCTGAACGATTGCAGGCGTGATGGTCTCAAATTATACTTGCCACCACCGTTTGGCGATATGGACGTGACGAAAACTAGAGACGCTTATCTGGAGTTGTCCACGTGCTGCCAAGGTGTTTTCACGTTCAACTCAGCTCGCAACCTAATCATCGTGGATAATTAAAATGGCACCGACTTTCTGAATTCAGAAAATCAGTGCCGTTTTTGGCTGCACCTTCACTTTGGGGATGAGGAACAGTTGGTTGAAGAAAGAACCTCGGGGGTTCGAGGCTCCCTATAGGAGAAAATCCTGACCACTACGATTAAGGGACTCATGAAAGCCAATCGTGATGTGATCTGCTCGTTATTTTAAGGTTGGACGAGCGTTGAACCAGAATTAACCAACAAATCAAGGGAGGTGCTCCTATAGAATAAATTGTTGATCAGGCTTTTATGATCGTGCCGCTTGACGGAATCAGAACTGGTCAAGGCTTTAACCCACATGAACACAATCAGGGTAACGCACTGGTTCACAACTTACTCTATTAAAATACCACGCACGATCGAATGCATCTGATCAGCATTTTGGCCAAGATGGAGGATGGATATGAAAATTGCAAAGTTGATTTCAGGGATTATCGCTTTACTTGCTGGCTTTTCACCCTTGCTTCTCTCTTTGATTGGCCTCATAGCTGTTTTGGGTATGGGCGTGGGCAGCGTGATCACGGAGTTGATCGGGTTACTCACCGCGGTGGGCATGTTTGCTAGCGGTATTTTGCAAATCGTTGCGCATAAAACTTTTTACCCCAAATTAGAATTGTGGGCGATTGGGCTGATGCTTGTACTTTTTGTCATAGCGGTGATTTATCAGAAAGCTTGGACCGATCTATGGGCGCAAGTTGGTGTACGATTGTTGTTCGCTGTCATCATCTTTGGGGTGGAATTCAACGGTAACAGAACTAAACTGGCCTAAGGATAGTACTGAGATAGTCGTAATTCTGTCCGCGGTGATTTCAAATTGACAATATATACCAAGAAACTTACAATTGCGTTGAAACTGTGAATGGTTGGGCTAAAGGGTAGAACGACTGGAGGACATAAACATGGATATTTCTAAGAAATTGAGCGAACAGCAACAATCCGTCTCAGATTTAATTCACGAGTTATATAACTGCCTTGCACAAGCTGACGATCCAAAAACCAAAGATATTCGGGAATCCCTAATGCGGGCTTACCAGCACATTGGCCAACGTGATCCAGTTGTCGTCGCCAATAAGTTAGCGAATTACCTGCATTTCACCGGTTATAATGAGAAAATTAAATTCACAGAATCAGAACTTGAGCTGATTACACAAATTAGTCAGATCGGGCAACATGCCGGACTGAACGGTTCTTATCGTGCTTGGTATGGAGACAAGAGCCAATTCTAATCGCAAAAAATACCAGTTAAGCCGTTAATTTGGCTTAACTGGTATTTTTGCGTTCGAAGATTTCGACAAAGTTTAGTTGCGTTGCCCGCTGTGCATCGCCTTAAACGCCAGACCTAATTCCAGCAACACGACTGCCAAGCACGCATAGCTGAGCATCATCAGTAGAATACCTTTTAGCGCAAATTTGAACAGGTAAAACATCAAGATGATCGAGAAGCCTTCCAAATATACGCTGAAGACATGCAACAACTTGGCGTCTAATTCAGAGAAGGTGGCCGCTCGCTGTTGAAACACTTGGGCGAGGGCTTGCAAACCAAACGCAGCCACGTGAATGCCCATCAGCAACAACATCGCTGGCAGTAAGATCCCGTCAGAATAGTTGGCCGACATCACGATCGATCCGGTGAAGACATTTAATTCGACTGGCAAAGCGTGGCCGAGATGATCTTGAAAAAGAAATAAGATGATCAATTCCAAAATCAGCACAATGGCAAAATACATCCGATTCAATTTGCAACCCTCCAATGAAAACGAAATGATTAATTCTAAGTTTCGCATGTTCTCGTGGGTTAGTAAAGCAGAATTGATCAACCTTGCCAATCGTCTTAACGACTAATCGCGTTAATCCTTCAAGCTCCGAGTGCTATGCCGCATCCACAGGATATAAATCACATAGCTCACCACGGTCATAGAAATGACGATGCCTGCCAACCATTCACGCGACATAAAGTGCGTCGTTTGCCAAACCATGGTCAGACTTGTCATGATGCCAACCACGAAAGCCAAAAACGCTAGTGGAGTGAACAACGAATCGTGTTGATGCAATGCCAGAATTATCGCAACGGGCGTGCGGACAAAAACCTGGACTTCGGGTATGATGTCATTATGTATTCAAAA
>NZ_AZEU01000270.1 GCF_001435035.1 Lacticaseibacillus manihotivorans DSM 13343 = JCM 12514 | reverse complement strand
GAATCGTGGGATTGCGCTGCTTTTTTGAAATTCTATGAATAATCCAGGATAAATTATCTCCTTTGAGTTGTCCACAGCCCGTTTCGGCGGGTTGCAATTTATTCCGATTACTTGTAAGCTGAACCTTGTAAAATGATGAAACTGGTCAAGGCCAGAAAGGCTAGGAATATTCCCAGCGTAACTGTGACCCCGATCAACAGCTCTTTAAAGCTCATACGTTCATTTTCTTTCAGCTCACACAAATCATAAAAGCTATCTAGTAATCCTCGAAAAAGTTCACTAATAGCTGATACAATCAGTAATGCCGTTCCAGCGGTGTTACTGATTTTTTTTGATCTGATTTCCATAGTGTTCCTCCTGTTGAGATTGATATTTTGACGTTGGGTAAAACGACACTATCTCATAAGCACCACCTCCTTGAAGTGTCCTAAAACTAGGCGAAAATCATCAAACGTTGCCGTGACGCCGCGGCAATGTGCTTGGTGATAAGCTCTAGTGTGAGGCAATACTCACCACCGTACTGCTGGTAGAGGCGCGTCTCGTAAACTGGTTGCCAGTCGTAAGTGTTGTAAGCATCTAGGATAGCTTGAAAATCTGACTTGATAAGGTGGCAAACTTGCTTTCGTTCCTTGAGTTCTCTCTTGATGGCTGAGTAGTCTTTCATGGTGACTTCTTTCATGATGTAGTCCTCCTGTTTGTGGCGGCTGGCCCTTCTAAGGAAGGTTTTTGTCGAGCCGTCTTGATGACACATTCGTACCGGCAGCGGGTGAGGTGACAAGGGTAAGCGCAGCGCAAGTCAAAAATTTTTGTGGAACCGGGCTTGTGGAGCAAAAGTTTTTGCGGCCCTTTTCTCCGAACTTAGGGGCGCTTCCGACTTGTCGGTTAGCGCCCCTGGTGCTGGTCTAATGTTTCAATCAAGGCCACGAGAACCTTCCTTAGAAGGTCTTGGCGCATGCGCCCGCGGCGTTGCCGCGTGGGTTATGTTAGTGCCTAGATTGAATGCTGAATATCCGAATAATTGAATCCAGGGTCATTTGGGTCGTTGCCCAGGCACTGTCTAAGAAGCATGAACAACATAGCCGCGATGAGCGCGTCGGTTTGGCGCGCGATTGCTTCATTAAACGGCTTGTAGATCGGGCTTTGATCTGGAAGCCGTTGTCCTGTTCGGACTCGGCAGTGTGAAAATAAGATTGAATGAATATGCACGAATTTTGCAACAATTGAGCTTGAAGGTGGTAACAAAACGTCGAGGAGAAGCGCCTCAGACGGGTAGTTGTTCGGTTGAATCGTCTAAACCACCTCAGAATTCGCGATAAGAGATAACGAAGCCGGCATGACTCAGCGTGGACTTCGCTGAGTCATGCCGGCGGACCAGTGCAGTTGGCCAGGACTACGAGTCAGCGTGTGCGGCTGGTTTTGCCGTGCCGCGGGATATGGCTGCCTTGATCGTTTGCTTGCTACGACGGATAACGAGGCCCACGAACCGAGCGGGTGTGGCGCCGGTTCGCGCGGCCGGCACGGCCGCCTTCTACTGCCAACTGCACTGGTCCGCCGGCCGCGTTTTTCAAAAAAGCGCCGAATCCCTTGATACTGTAGGGATTCGGCGCTTTGTGTAGTATAATGGAATCAGCAGAAAAGTTTAATGAGCGGTGGTACGAATTTTGAAAGAGGGTGAGGCCTATGGTGTAAAACCCTTGGCGTCAGATTCTGGTAGAAAGGAGTACAGCAAGGCTTGTGGTTGGTGCATTAGTGTCAATCACAGCCGTCATCGGTGCGCTGGTAGTCTTGGTCAATGTGGCAACACGTTTAATCAAGGCGTTGACCCGCCTGCTTCAAGCAGTGCGCAAGATGATGGTGGCGTTCGGGGAAATCCGGAAAAAATGAGCAAGCAAAAAGCCGCCTACAACTTTTGGAATAAGCTAGCGGCTTTTGTTTGCTAGATATGACCACCGTTCTTAAAACGGTTCTGCGACGGAGCGTTGTCTTTCGCAGAGGCAACGCTCTTTGTGTTTATAGTATATCATGTTTTTATTTTTATAACGCAAATTGCAAGAACAAGTTAGCCACCCCATGGCACGACACCGTGAGATGAAC
>NZ_AZEU01000269.1 GCF_001435035.1 Lacticaseibacillus manihotivorans DSM 13343 = JCM 12514 | reverse complement strand
GTTCGCCTCACGGTGTCGTGCCACGGAGTGGCTAACTTGTTCTTGCAATTTGCGAAAATAATCCTAACCTTAATATAGCATGAATTAAGCAGACGTAAAGTTTTAAGCATAATGGATGCGTTCCCATAGGCTAATGCGGTAAAATAGGGGGTGGAACAAAAAAGGAGTGTCAATATGCTTAATCAAGCAATCGACCACATGATGATTGAAAACCGTGACCATTTCATGATCCCAGGCGAAATGGTGGCCAGCGTCAACTGCGATAATTCCTTGCGCCACGCCTTTTTGGTGTTGACCAAGGTCCGCTACGCCAAAGTCCCAGTCGTCGACAACGATGACAAGTTCAAAGGCTTGTTGAGTTTGTCGATGATCACTGACAAAATGCTAGGCTTGGAGCACATTAATACAGAAGCTTTAGATGAATATTGTGTCGGCGACGTGATGGAAACTGGCATCACGACCATCGACAACCCTTACGATGTGGAAAACGTGTTGCACTTGCTGGTGGACAATGCTTTTCTGCCAGTGGTTCAAGATGACGGCACCTTTACTGGCATTGTGACCCGCCGTGAAGTAATGAAAGGCATCAACTACATCGGCCACAACTTGGATCGCTATTACGATTTGAACCCTCGAGAAGAAGTCACGCGCTAGTTGCAAGCTAACGTCGTGACATGGTAAAATGAACCTGTTAAAAAACCCCGTACAGAATCGTACGGGGGCGCGACCGTTTGAAGCTCGGCGGCCAGTGTCAATACATTTTAGTAGTGCAAGCTACTAAGTCGCAGAAACTCGCCCAAAGTTTGTGCATTGCGGCTTGGAGCTTGCACTTTTTTGTGGTCAAAATTGGCCACCTGGCAACTATCACCGCACGAGCATTGTTCTCACGGATGATGCCTTCTTCAATCTTGGTCACTAACCAGAGGATTAATTTGGCAATAGACAGCCACCAGACGATATCGAGGACAAAACCTCGAATCGCAGCGTACAAGGGATCCGGACTCCTTTCTCGAGGTTCAATGCGAGTAGCTGGCATATCCGCCATACACATCAGTCCTTTCAAGTGGGGCCACCGCGCATTAAACTTTGCGCAATTAATATTGTACTAGGTGACAAGACCTGTGTCTAGCTATCGTACAATAAAAACCCGGCTCACACGAGTCGGGTTTGTCGGTTAGTTCCCAAGATTCAATTTCGGTGTGGGAATATCGATTCCAGCAGCCGCGAGTGCTTTCAGATAAGCGGCTAAGAATTTACGCTGCACCGGCAATTGCTCGCCGTTTGCCACATGCATCATCACTTGATAAACGAAGGTGCCATCATCAGCGGCAGACATGCCGAGTAACTCTGGGCCATCGACGATCGCCGGGGTTTCAGGCTTCAAGGTGGTGTTCACATTTTTCAAGACGGAGCGCACCACGGACAAATCCTCGTCAGGCGACATCGGCAAGCTGATCAAAACTTGCATTTCCGAGCGAGACATATTGGAGACGATAGTGATGTTGCGGTTGGGGATGAAGTTCATGGTGCCATCGGCGGATTTCACGATTGTTGTCCGCAAGCCGACTGAGGTGATGGTGCCAGTGATCGTGCCGAGTTTCACCGCATCGCCGACATCGAATTGACCTTCCAAAATAATAAAGATCCCCGTGACCACATCGGATACGAAGCCTTGTGCCCCTAAGCCCAAAGCGATACCGACGACCCCAGCACCAGCGATCAAAGTCCCAACTGGTACGCCTAACACAGATAACACCGCGTAGAAGTAGAAGAAGATCACGGTGTAAGAATAAATGTTGCTCATCAACGTGCGCATGGTGTCGACGCGGGTGCCGGCCAATTGGGTGCGCGCTTTATACGTGGTGAAACCGCGGTGGATCAGGCGTTTGCCGACTGAGCGAATGATCAAAAACAAAATCGTGAACAGGATCAGTTCGCCGACGACTGTGACTAAGCGGTTGAACACCCCATCCCAGTCGATATTGTTCAAATAACGCAGGAGAATATTGGTTTGTTGCTCAAGATTTTTGGTTTTGGCCAGAATTAACATGTTGGTCCTTTCTGAAAACAGATTCTGAGACTATAGTACCAAAATTCCACAATGATTTGAACGGTAAAGCCAATGATGATATTCTTATGGGAGAAGGTCGTGTATGCGGTTTAGAAGCGACTGAGAAGGAGGTTGTGTATGACGTTAGGAGGAATTGCTGGCATTATCGCGGCAATCGCATTTTTGATCATTGCATTAGCAGTTTTGGTGATCGGCATCAAAATTGCTGGGGTGACCAAAGAGGTGCGCGGCACGGTGTCAGAAGTCAATACGACGCTGAACACGGTGAATGGTGAACTCGGGGCCTTGACCCATGAAGTCGAAGCCTTGTTGACCAAGTCCAATACGTTGCTTGAAGATGTGAACGGCAAAGTGGCGGCTATCGATCCGGTGTTTGATGCGATCGGCGAACTCGGCGAATCCGTGTCCGATCTCAACACCAGCACGCGCAACCTCGCGTCGAAAGTGACCGCCGGGGCTGCCAATGCAGGCAAAGTCACCGTTGCGGCAAAAGTTGGTAAAGCAGCATTAAATTTATTGAAGAAATCAGATAGCGAAAAATAGGAGGCATTGTGTATTATGGCGAAAAAATCACACTTTTTATTTGGGTTCATCTTAGGGGCAGCCAGCGCGTTGGCCACAACATATCTGTTGACGCCTCAAACTTCAGACGAATTAAAGCATAAGTTCAACCAGAAAAAAGACGACTTAGCTGATCGTGCGGCAGATTACTATGATTATGCCAAAGACGCGACTGCTGACTGGCGCGAATCTGCGGCAGACTTAGTGGACAACATCAAGTCCCATGCCCAACATGACGATGCAGACTTAGCCAGCTACGACGAAAAAACGCAAGCGTTGAAAGACGAATTGACCGAAGCGCCTGAAGTGGCTGACTCCGATGAATTCGACGATATCGTCTTAGATGGCAAGTCGGCGTTTGCCCAAGCCAAAGACGCAGACGTTGACACCCCAGCAGAACCAGAAGCACCAGCCGCAGACTCAGAACCTGAAGCAGAAACTAAACCTGCAGAAGATACGCCTGAAGATCCAGAAGCTTAATTTTGATGTTTACCACCGACTGTTGTGAGCGGTGGTATTTTTTCGCGCTAATTTTAGCAGTGGGTGGTCGTTGAAAGAAGAGATGCGGTTTAAGGCACAACAAATCCACGAAACAGTTACCTATTTCGTGGACCGGTGGCTTTAATGCCGATACAATTACGTTGATGCAGTTCTCTAACAACTCAAGTACGTTTCTGCGAGCCTTGGCTTCTTGGACCTTGACTGCTTTAGTTGCTAATAGGCTTTGCACTGCCGTTCGCACACAGACGTCGACTGGCTTCCCACGTTACCGTGAGGGCGAATCTCCCGGCGGTTACTTGGTTTGAGTCCGATTGGGACCCTTCTATGCCGGCACTCTGGAACTGGAGATCTAACGGAGCTGAACAGTTAAGCCCAGTCGCTACGGGATAGTCTCCAAAGTTTAGCGAGCACTTCCGCTCGTCGCGAGGTGAAACGGGCAGCCTGCGCTAAGCTGCTCACCCCTCCTTGATATCGAACAAAGTATATCACGTCACAACACCCATGTAAAGACTGAATAACTATAAACGTTTTTCCTATTTTTTGTCTGGTTCAAGCGCAAATCAAAACCCCACCGATCAGCTGATCAGTGGGGCCTTTCATTAAGCCAAGGCTAATTGTTGGCCGTCGACGGTGATACAATCACGACCAGAGCGTTTGGATAAGTACAAGTTGGCATCGGCACGCTCATAAACATCTTCAAAGCTTAAATCACCTTTGTTGAGGACGGTGATGCCCATCGACAAGGTGACTGAGATATGTTGGCCTTCATAAACGAAGTCCGCGTTTTTCACTTGGCGGTGGAGGCGTTGCATCAACGGCAGGATCTGTGCTTTAGGCGTTTCAAAAAATAAATTGAATTCTTCGCCGCCGGTGCGATAAAGCCGGGTATCGACCATGTTTTGTACCAGTTCAGTCACGCCGATCAACACGGCATTGCCCGCCGCATGGCCATAGGTATCGTTCACGTTTTTAAAATGATCGATATCAAACATCACCAACGTCAACGGGCTGTTGTTGCGTTGCGCAGTAGCTAGAGCCGAGGCGGAGTCAGACTTGAAAGCGAAAAACGAGCCAGCTTTTGTCAGCGTATCGGAGTTGACTTGTTGTTCCAAGCGATTGCGTTCTAAGTTGGCCAAGCGTTCAGACGACCAATACAAACTGGTGAACCAGTTCATCAACACAAACATTACGGTGCCCATTAAA
The DNA here is from genome assembly GCF_001435035.1 of Lacticaseibacillus manihotivorans DSM 13343 = JCM 12514. Taxonomy (GTDB): domain Bacteria; phylum Bacillota; class Bacilli; order Lactobacillales; family Lactobacillaceae; genus Lacticaseibacillus; species Lacticaseibacillus manihotivorans. The sequence continues at coordinate 512 of NZ_AZEU01000269.1, read as the reverse complement.
CTGGCAGTTAGCGTGAGTTGCGTTTGCGTGATCCAAAAGGCGACCCCGATCCAAGCTGTGAGCTCAATATTCAACAGCAAGTGGCTGTGAATCTGTTTGTGAAATTTGAACATCAACCCTAAAATGAGCAACACGGCGACTAGTGACACATAAAACATCGATGCTCGCACCGTGTTGGTATAAAACCAAAAAGCGACAATGCCAAGTGCTCGCACTAGGAATTCTGGTGCAACGATGTTGTCATCGATCAGCGGAATAAACAAGATGTACAAGGCCCAATTGAGATAAGCGGTCGAGTTGTTCGGATTGGCCCAAGTGGCAAACAGACAAAAGGCCACCATTAAATAGATGAAAACTGTTGATGCGACATGTTCGTTTAACTTCTCATGGCGCGCAAGGTCCCATAGTGTGATCAAGCGCGAATTGTAAAAAACCACAAATCCGGAAATGAAGAAGGTGATGTGAACCCATTAGGTTGGACAATTAAATAACTTGGTTATGCAGCCTCTTGA
>NZ_AZEU01000268.1 GCF_001435035.1 Lacticaseibacillus manihotivorans DSM 13343 = JCM 12514 | reverse complement strand
CCCAGCACATATTTGTACAAGAAGCCTAAGAACAAATACTTCACCGCGCGGTTCAACATGTCGACATATTGTTCGCGTTCAGGTGCGCCTTCGACATCTTGTTCAAACCGGCGGTAGCGATCGATCGGGCCGCTGGAAATTGTCGGCATGAAGCACATGAAGCGAATCACTGGCCAAATTTTTAAGGACTTGATCGTGCCATCGCGCAACTCCATGACGATTTGCACCGCTTTGAAGGTCAGATAGCTGATGCCTAAAAAGCGTAGCAATGATGGGGTCACGCTGAATACTGGGGTAAGTTTAACAATCACTAACGGCAAAATTGCGGCCAGCACTGCGATCACAAACCATGATGTTTGATTATGCGTTTT
>NZ_AZEU01000267.1 GCF_001435035.1 Lacticaseibacillus manihotivorans DSM 13343 = JCM 12514 | reverse complement strand
TCCTTTTTCTTGCACTTATCATCTTGCACTTAAATTGTAAATCAAAGGCCAAAAAAACTAGCTCACCGCTTGGCGAACTAGTTTCTTGGTTCGATCACTTGAAATTGATGATGGAGAAAAATGAGCAACCCACACAAGGCGACGGCTACTATTAACGGCCATACCCAATAGATTTGGGCTAACCACCGTGTCGCCTGAACGCTGCGATTGGATAGCGATAACCAAAAGAAAACAAGAATTAACCCTAACCACAACCACCAGCGATTATCATCGGTAACTTTCATCGAAGCGATGCGCGCAAGAATGCCAACCAAAGCTGCCACCATCAAACTCAAGAGCACTAATAATACGTTGGTTGCGAGCACCACAAAATTTTCCGAACCATGATATCCCAAATCTTGAATCAATAAGTGAGGCATCGGGGCAATCAATGACCACAATCCTAAGATCACTGCAGTCAATATTGTGCAGCCTGACCAAATTAGCATTAAATCACCGAAAACACGTTGGCGTGAGACGCCTGTTTGCATTGCCAAATCAAAGGCCGGCTCAGTATTGAAATAGGCCAAACCCGTAAATACTGCCAACCAGATACCGATCGGCATCGGACCAAGACTGCCGCTGACCCCTATCCATTTGAGAACCGCAATCCAAACCACCAGCCACAAGATAATCGCTCCTGGCCAAACACACACAAGTGGCAAGCCGATGCCTTTTAATAAGCGACGGAAAATTACTTGATTTTTCATCAGCGCCTCCTGATTTGTTCTGGGGCATCGAGGTGTTGATAAACCAGATAATGCGCCAGCGCGAAGATCGACGTCAAAACTGTTAGACTCAATAACCACACCCAGGTCTGATTCAACACGCCAGGCCACAACTGTTGCGCGCCGAACACGCCGACGAAGCCAATGACGACTAGCATTGGAATCACCATAATTCCAGCAACCAAAACCACTGGCACGATCACTTTCGTTGGCAAGTAAATGAAACTCGCCCCAGCCAAACTACCGATCGCCACACAAACTAAGCTGACCAAAGTCAAAAGGACAAACGAGCTGATCATCCCACCAGCTTGCATGAAATGGGGAAAATTCGTCATTTGATCGGTTAACCTCAAAGGGCTGTTAAGCAGAATACGTTGAGCGATCAAAGCAAACGCGCTAAACCCTAAGGCAATCACGATGCCATGCGTCCATTGTGTCAAAATCATGGTTTTACGACTCGTCCCAGTGGCAAAGCCGACGCCTAACACTTGTTGGCACATCATGAGACCAGCGACCCAACCTAACAACATTGCCAGCATTATCCAATTGACGGTGATTTTTTCGGTTGGATCTTCCCATAACGGCAAGGCAATCTCTACAACCAGTAATGCGAGGACTGCAAAGCCGCAAGACAGCAACGTTGATGGCGCGGTCACTTTTAATAATCGACTGTATTTCATCAGCGCCTCCCAATTTGTTCTGGAGCATTGAGGTGTTGATAAACTACGTAACCCGCAACGGCCAAAGCCGCCGTTAATATCCCCATGCTAATCAACCACACCCATGCTTGGCGCATTAATGCCGGCCATAATTGTTTGAGACTCCAGATTCCAATAATTCCGACGATTCCCACAGTCAACGAAAGTACCATTGTTCCCACCGCAATGGTTAAGATCAGCATTTTCTTCGGGACAAAAATCATCACAACGCTGAACAGACTCCCGATCCCGCAAGTCATCAATCCGATCAGCAATAAAAAAATGAACGTCGAAATGCCATGCCCTGCAACCATATAGTTAGGAAATCCGGACATACGAGTCGTTGAATTAATCCCAAAATTAACTAACAAGGTTTGACCGATCATCGCAACAGCACTATATCCTGCCGAAACGATCAACCAAAACGTCCAGTGGGCCAGCACCATGGTTTTACGACTTGCGCCGGTTTGAAAGCCAATGCCAATCACCCCTTGACTCATATAAAGCCCTGAAACCCACCCGATAATTCCAATCATCGTTACCCAATCGAAAGACGCTTGAGCGTGACTGCCGGTCACTACTGGCCATAACACTTCCAATACCAATAAGGTCAACGCCCCTGCCGCGCAATAAGTTAACGCTGAAGGCATCGTTATTTTCAAAAGGCCGCTATATTTCATCTCGGCCACCAGGCTTTCTAGTCACCTCAATAAACAAGCGTTGTAAGTTCATCCCATCGAGACTCACGCCTGCAGGTAATGGGCGTTCTAGTGGGGTTTGCAAACAATAAGCCGTCATCATTCCGCCAAGGCGCGTGGTATGTAAGACTGGCACGCCTTGCAGATAGTCTTGTACAAGGGCAGCTGGCCCTGAGATCTGCCGGCCGCGCTGTTGCAAAACTTCCACGTCTTCGTCTAATGAAACTTTCCCGTCCGCGATCACAAACACGTGGTTCAATAAGCCAGATACTTCTTCGATCAAATGCGTCGCGATCACAAAAGTCCGCGGCTTGGACGAAAACGTCTCGGCTAATTCTTGATAAAACAATTCGCGATGATTGGCATCTAATCCTAATACTGGTTCATCTAAGAAAATAAAGTCACAAGGCAAACACAACGCAATGATCAAGTTGGCGATGGTTTGATAACCAGTCGACAACTTCCGCAGTTTACTATGCGTATCCAACTCAAAGGCTTCAGCCAAGTGCTCGGCATAAGCTTCATCAAAATCCCCATACATGGTTTTGATCAGTTTGAAAAGTTTGAAGACTTTTTCTTCTTGTGGCAATAGTTTGGCGGTACTCATCAAGTAAATACGATTTTGCGCGCGTTCATTTTCAAATACGGATTCGCCGTCTAAGGTCACCGTGCCAACTTTGATCCGCGTGCGATTGGCAATGATGCGCATCAACGTACTTTTCCCCACGCCGTTGCGCCCAAGCAAGCCGTAGATCTGATTGGGCTGTATCGCCAAGTTGACGTCTTTTAACACCGGCTTTTGATGATATTTCTTTTGCACCCCAGAAATTGTGATCGTACTCATTCGTCCCACCCCTTATCGATTGCTGCAAGCAGCGCCTGTTTATCCATCCCCAACGCTTTGGCCGCTTGGATCACCGGCTTTAACGTGTCGCCAAAGTCAGCGATGGCCAATTGTTGCAGTTTCGCCGTCGCCCCGTCACACACGAACATCCCGATCCCACGCTTTTTTTCGATCAATCCCGCATCCACCAGCACATTCATCCCTTTCAAGACTGTGGCGGGGTTGAGTTGATACTGCCGCGCCATGGCAGTCGTCGACGGCACTTGCTCATTATCTTTGAACGCCCCGCTTAAAATGCCGGCTTGGAGTTGCTCGGCAACTTGTTGAAACAAGGGCACCACACTATCGGCATCAAAATGCATCGGTTCACCTCCATCGGTTAGTTACTTGACTAACTAACCTTCGACTTCAAGATACCCTGTTGCAGAACAGTTGTCAATTCAAACTTGCAATCTTTTTGAAACCGGTTTATATTTTAATATGTAATAACATATAGGAGGATCCGATATGACGGCATATACTTTAGATGACTTGGCAAGATTCGTCGATCACACCAACTTACATGCTGATGCAAGCGATGCAGATATGATCAAATTATGTGATGAAGCCAAGGCTTATCACTTCAAAATGGTGGCGATCAATCAGGTGCAATCCAAACTTTGCGCGGCGCAACTCAAAGGCACAGATATCGACACTGGTGCGGCGATTGCTTTTCCTTTAGGTCAGACTTCAATTGCAGCCAAAGTTTTTGAAACTCAAGATGCGATCAAAAACGGTGCCAATGAAATTGACTATGTCTTAAACATCGGCCGGCTTAAAGCTGGCGATACCGACTATATCGAATCTGAAATGACCCAAATCGTGGCGGTTTGTCATGAACATCATCTACCATGCAAAGTGATTTTTGAAAACTGTTATTTGGAAGATGAAGATATTGTGCGCGCGGCAACCATTGCCAAGAAAGTTCGGCCTGATTTCATCAAAACTGCCACCGGCTTTGGGACTGGTGGCGCAACGCTTGAAGATGTACGTTTGATGAAACAAATGGTTGGTGACGCGGTCAAAGTCAAAGCGGCTGGCGGGATTCGTGATGCAGATACCTTTATCGCAATGATCCAAGCCGGCACTGATCGTATCGGCACTAGTTCTGGTATTAAGATCATCAATGAACTCAAAGCGCGGATGCAACAAGCCGGCACTGACCATATCGACATCGACCGTTAACGGAGGAAACGTCATGACGAAATTAACCAAATTAACCGATACCTACACGTTAAGTAATGGCGTCCAGGTGCCGATTGTCGGCTTTGGCACTTGGCAAACGCCTGATGGTGATGTCGCTGAAGCGTCTGTGAAAGCCGCCCTTGACGCTGGTTATCGCCATATCGATACGGCCACGGTATACGGTAATGAAGTCGGCGTGGGCAAAGGCCTTAAAGCTTCCGGTGTTGCGCGCGAGGATATCTTTTTAACCACGAAGCTTTGGAACACGGATCGTGGTTACGATCAAACCTTAGCCGCAATGGACAAAAGCCTAGCATCCTTAGGTGTGGATTACGTCGATTTGTATTTGATCCACTGGCCAAACCCTGCTGCATATCGGGATCATTGGCAAGAAATGAACGCTGAGACTTGGCGCGCAATGGAAGCCATTTTGAAAGCTGGCAAAGCCCGCGCGATCGGCGTATCCAATTTCCGTCAGCATCACCTTGAAGCATTGTTTAAAACCGCTGAAATCAAGCCGATGGTCAACCAAATTTTCTTGAACCCTTCTGATCGTCAAGCTGAGCTCACCGCTTATAACACCGCCCATGGAATGCTCAACGAAGGCTACTCTCCGCTTGGCACCGGGAAAATGTTCGGCGTGGAGGCATTGCAACAACTCGCCGAACGCTATCACAAGTCAGTCGCCCAAGTGGTTTTACGCTGGTCGCTGCAACATGGCTTTGTGCCATTGCCCAAATCTGTGCATTCTGAGCGCATTCAACAAAACGCTGACTTATTTGATTTTGAATTAAGTCCTGAAGACATGGCTGTCATCGACGGCTTGCATGGCGTCGCCGGCTTGGCCAAAGATCCAGATACGCGCGAATTCTAAATCCGTACGCAAAAGGACCACGAGCAAATCGTGGTCCTTTTGTGTCGCTATGTTATAATTATGTCATGACCTAACGGAGGCGCATCATGACAAAACCGAAGTACGAACAAATTCAAGCCGAATTGCTGACCCGCATTCAAAATGGCACATATCCTGAAGGCAGCGTCATCCCCAAAGAACTCGACTTAGCTGAAAACTTCAACGTCAGTCGACCGACTGTCCGCCAAGCGATCGAAGCGCTGGTCAATGCCGGTTATTTAGAACGCAAGCGGCGAGTCGGAACCCGCGTGCGCCAAACCAAACTGGCCCAAGAATTTACCCATGTGATCCGCAACTTCGATAGTGAAATGGCACAAAATGGGGTGATTGCTAAAACCACGGTGTTGTATTTTCACGAGGAAGTCGCCAACACCGAAGTCCAACACGCCTTGAAACTGGAAGACGGTGCGAAAGTCTACAAGCTTTTGCGTTTACGTTTTGCCGACGATCAGCCGGTCGTACTGGTCACCACATATTTAACGCGAGCTGGGTTGGATGATTTTGATCAAATCGATTTTGCTAACGCCTCTCTATATGAAGAATTAGATCAGCGCGGGTTAACGATCACGCATATCGAACGTAAACTAGAGGTGTTGGCCGCAGACGAAACCACTGCCAGCTTGTTGAATGTGGACACAGGCGCGCCGATTTTTTACTTCCATACTTACGGCCAAACCAAAGATCATCAACCCCTGGAATATTCGATCGCCAAATACCGCGGGGACAACAATTACTTTACGATTTCACTTGATCGCTAGCGCCTTCGAGCTCAAGGAGTGCTTGTTTTCGCCAAAGCCCACCAGCATAACCGGTCATGGAACCGTTAGTCCCGACCACGCGATGGCAAGGCACGATCACACTCAGTGGATTATGCCCAACGGCGCCACCGATGGCACGCGCGGCAGTTTTATGGCCGAGCGTGGCAACAAGTTGATCGGCGAGTTGTTGATAGGTCGCCACTTGTCCGCGCGGAATATCGCACAGTGCGCGTTGCACGGCTTGGCGATATGGTGTGCCGTTAAAATGGATGGCTGGACGCTTCAATTCACGCCCTTCAAAATACGCCGTCAACCAAGCGCGTGTTTGTTGCAACACCGCATTATCGCCAGTCGCGATCGTGCTTAAATCAAATTGACCGCCAAAATACGCTTGTGCATCAAACCATACGCCGTAAAGTCCAGTTTCATCAGCTAAAAGGGTCATTTGGCCAAGTGGTGAATCATACGTACACTGTTTTAACATTTTGGCACCTCCCGTATCTTTATATTATATACCAAACGTTTGTTCTAGCGAAAGGAATTTGCTCATGGACAAAAAATGGCTTTCAAAATTACCCTTACCGGAAATCACCACCATCACACCGATCTCTGGTGGTGACGTCAATCAAGCATATCATCTGACAACAAGCAAACAAGATTATTTCCTATTAGTGCAAGCTGGCCAGCCCGCTAGTTTTTATGCTGGCGAAGTCGCCGGACTGAAGGCTTTTCAACAAGCTGAAATCACCGCGCCGCATGTGATCGCGCATGGGCAGATCTACGGGGATGCGTATTTAATTTTAGATTACTTGCCGCAAGGATCCGGATCACAAGCCGACCTCGGACATTTAGTGGCGCAACTCCATCAATTCAAAAGTCCCACTGGTCGCTTTGGCTTCAGTCAGCCTTATGCTGGCACCAGCGTCAGTTTTGCCAATGCTTGGAGTGATTCATGGACGCAAAGTTTCGTCAATCAGCGCTTGGACGTGTTGGACGCAAGTTTATTGAAGAAACAATTATGGGCGGACAACCAACGGGCACAATTTCTAACTGCGCGTGAGCAGATCATCGAAAGCTTAAGCCAGCATCATAGCCAACCGGTCTTATTACATGGCGATTTATGGTCGGGCAATTATATGTTCTTACAAGATGGCCGTCCTGCTTTGATCGATCCTGCCGCTTGGTATGGCGATCGCGAATTTGATCTTGGGATCACCACGGTGTTTGGCGGGTTTACTTCAGACTTTTATCGCGGTTACGCTAGCCAATATCCATTAGACCCAGGCTTTGAACAACGCCAACACTTCTATCGTCTATATTATTTGATGGTCCATCTTGATAAGTTCGGCGTCACTTATCAGCGCGCCGTCCAAGTGGAACTCAATATGATCACCCAACAGTCTCGAGCATGAGACTGTTTTTGTTTATGAGAAACGGGAAAGAACAAAATCTGAAAAACTTCTCCATTTTGTGTATTTCACGCATATAATAGCGAGAATAGCTGACACGTGGTTTCGGATTTTAGACAAATATGAACGGTTTGTGACATTTTTATGGGTAAAAATTTGATTTTGCCATTGACTTTCATATAATTTTAATCTAAATTAAGGGGCATAAACATTAGGGGGCACACTTATGAAGATGAAGAAAGGCTTGACGGCCGGCGCCGTATTATTAGCATCCGCCGCCTTACTTGCCGCTTGCGGGGGCAAATCCTCTTCTAGCAGCGACAAAGCAACAAAGAGCAACACTTGGACTCGCATGGTTGGTGATGTGATTTCCACCATGGACCCATCTACCAACACCGATGTTATCGGTGGTCAACAATTGGTTGATACCATGGAAGGTTTGTACCGTTATAACGGCGCTAAGCTTGAACCCGCTTTGGCGAAGTCCGTGGCTAAGCCAACTAACAATGGTAAAACATATACTTTCGACTTGCGTAAGTCCACTTGGTCTAACGGCAAAGCCGTAACTGCTAAAGATTTCGTTTTTGGCTGGCAACGCACGGTTGATCCAAAGACCAAGTCTCAATATGCTTACCTCTTCTCTGGCATCAAGAATGCTGACGCCATCATGGCTGGCAAGAAAGATGCTAAGACTTTAGGTGTTAAAGCCATTGGCGATTACAAGTTGCAAGTCACCTTGGAAAAGGCCTTGCCTTACTTCAACACCATGATGGTCAACCCAGTCTTCTTCCCACAATCTAAGACCATGGTCGACAAAGCGGGTAAGAAGTACGGGACGCAAGCTAAGTACATTTTGACTAACGGCCCTTACACGTTGAAGTCTTGGAACGGTACTGGTAACACTTGGACTGAAACTAAGAACCCGAAGTACTGGAACGCCAAGAACGTCAAGCTTAAGAACATCACGACGCAAGTGGTTAAGGATCCTTCCACTGCCAACAACTTGTACAAGTCTGGCAAGCTTGATGATGCTTCCTTGTCTGGTTCCTTAGCTGCTCAAGCAAAGACCAACAAAGACTATCAAGGTTTGAAGGAATCCGCTACTTTCTATCTTGAATTCAACGAAAAGAAAGTGCCTGCCTTCAAGAATGCTAAGATCCGTCAAGCTATCTCAATGGCCATCAACCGTAAAGGCTTCATCAAGTCTGTTATCAAAGATTCCTCGATCCCAGGCAAGACTGTAACGCCTCAAGGTTTGTACACTGATCCAGCTGATACCTCAGTTGACTTTGCTAAAGACGCTGCTAAAGGCGAAACCAGCAAGTATACCGACTACAACTTGACCGAAGCTAAGAAGCTTTGGGAAGAAGGTAAGAAAGAAGCTGGCATTACTAGCCTCTCTGTATCCATGAACTGTGATGATACTGATGCTTCTAAGAACACTTCCGAATATCTGCAAAATGCTTTACAAAAACTCGATGGTTTCAAGGTAACGATCAATGCCTTACCATTCAAGACTCGTCTGGCTCGTTCTGCATCTAAGGACTTCGACATGGTTATCACTGGCTGGTCTGCTGACTTCCCAGATGCCATCTCCTTCCTTGACCTGTTCACCACTGGTGGCTCTTACAACGATGGTTCTTGGTCTAACGCCGAATACGACAAGCTGATCCAAGCTTCCAAGACCACTGATGCCACTAACGCTGACAAGCGTTATGACGACTTGAAGAAAGCTGAACAAATCCTGATGAAGGATCAAGGGGTTTCTCCTTTGTATCAACGTGTTTCCGCTCACCTTGTTAACCCTGCTTTGAAGGGTGCAACTTACAGCCCAGCCGGCATGTACAACTATGTTGGCGCAACGTTGAAGCGTTAATCTCGTCAATTAAAAATCCATCTCCTCGGAGGTGGATTTTTTTTTGCGGTGAATTGTCAAATTAAGTGCAAAGTCTCATTATAGAAAACTTCGTAGGGTGT
>NZ_AZEU01000266.1 GCF_001435035.1 Lacticaseibacillus manihotivorans DSM 13343 = JCM 12514 | reverse complement strand
GATGTGCCTTGACCCGATTTTGGCGTTATGAACGTGTGGTTATCTCCTGCTTACCGTTTTACGATGCATTATGTGATCAAAAAACTGCTGTTCAAGTCATGGGTGAAGATACATTACAAGAAATTGCCAAAGAATTGGTAGGAACAGTGCGTAAATACGCAGCTACTCCTGATTGGGTTCAAAGGAAGACGACACAAGCCGCTATGCGACAAGCTGTTCGTCGTATGTTAAAAGATCATGGATACCCGCCAACGTTTGCGCCAGCTGCAGTAGATACCATTATTGAACAGGCACAGACAATGGCATTTGAAAATCACAACTAGATACATTGGTTCTGGTGCAAAGTTGAAATTAAGCGTAGATCAAAGCGTGCATATTAACGTCTAGGTGTAAAGTTTCTCTCGGTTAGGTCCGAGTCAGAAGGATAAATTGACAAAAG
>NZ_AZEU01000265.1 GCF_001435035.1 Lacticaseibacillus manihotivorans DSM 13343 = JCM 12514 | reverse complement strand
GGGTGTACCCTATTGTAACTAAAGTGAGAAGGGAGTATTATTAGTTACATATAAGTGACCCGGAGGCGACCTAGAATTGGCTAAAATCGGTTATGCGCGTGTTAGTACGCGTGATCAAAATCTTGCACGTCAAATTGAGCAGCTACATGATGCCGGTGTTAATAAAATCTTTCAAGAGAAGCTTTCAGGTAAAAATGCCGATCGTCCTCAACTAAAAGCAATGTTAGACTATATTCGTGATGATGATGAAGTAGTGGTATTGAGCCTTGATCGACTTGGTCGCAATTCTCATGATTTGACTGACATCATCGAAACCATTCGCCATCGTGGAGCTCAATTGAATGTTCTAAATCTGCCTAGCTTTGCAAGTATTGAAGATCCTAACCTTCGTAACTTGATTACGACAATTATTGTCGAACTATATAAGTATATTGCTCAAGAAGAGCGCGAAACTATTAAGATACGACAACAACAAGGCATAGAAATTGCCAAACGCCAGGGCAAATATAAGGGCAAAATTCGCGAATATGGTCCTCATTCACCTAATCGTCAAAAACGCTATATTTATAAAGAAGCCTGTCGCCTTTTAAATAGGAAGAAAGACGGAGATGAAACTCTGACCAAGCGACAAATTGCTCGCATGTTAGGTATTGCACCAGTAACCTTATATCGCATCGAAAAGTATCAGGCAGAAGATCTAGCAAACGTTCCCCCTAGTGAGAGGTAAACATCATGATAGATTTAAGGGGCAAACGAATTCTCTTTACCGGCCGTTTGCGATCTTTTCGTCGTTTACAGGCACAACAGTTAGCAACTATTCTAGGAGCAAAACCTGTCAACGGGATTGCCAAAAATGTCGATATCCTTGTGGTTGGTATTATTAGCAAACCCTATGATCAACTACTTACCACTCAAAAGTTAACGTATGCTAGAACCTATGGCATTCCAAAGATTGACGAATTAGCCTTTATTTCATGGTGCCAATGGCGATTAGATCAATTGAGAACAACTCTTTAAGTACCTGCTTATCAAACGGGGAGATTAGTATGCAAAAGCGTATCGATTTGGCCAATCAAACGTTTGGACGACTCACAGTCATTTTTTTGGGGAAGCAGTTCTAATGGAAACGCGCTTTGGCTCTGTCAATGTCAATGTGGAAATAAATGTATTGTTGACAGTCAACGACTTCAAAAAGGATTCACTCGCAGTTGTGGGTGTTTGCGATCAGAAATAAGCAGATCAAACATAAAAGCTAATAACCAGACTAAAAAATACATGGGCAATCCCAAGAATTTTCAACTAATTAATCGAACAAATTTAGTTGCTTCTACACTTAAACGATCCAATAACAAATTCGGCATGATAGGTATTAGTTAGGCTAAAACGACTCAAAATTAGGTAGCACGACTTCACTTTCAAAGCCATCTTAATAAACCGTGTATATGTTCATGCGGAGGGTGCAATCGCTGCTCCAAAGACAGCAAAAAAGGATATCATTCCTTTGCAAGAGCAATATAATCAATCACACCAACAAAATTGAACAAATTGATCAGACAATCCGAGTAGGCGCAAATCCCATTACTTATACTGCCGATGAACCTATAGAAAAGGCGCTTCGTCATAAAATGGTTCAGTACTGTAATCCTCCAAATGGCATAAATATTAAGACTAGTTTTCAAGAAAGGAAGCCGTAACGTGCGTTTATGGCATCAAGATTTAATTCAGCAACTCCCAAGACAACAATTATTGGGACAGCATCGTGAAATTGCGGCGCTTCGCGGTAATGGATGGGGACGGAAACACGCTACCGTTAATTACGTATTTGCACATTCCCCATATAAATTATTTCAATTTCACTGTATTGTGTTACGTGAAATGGAAAAACGAGGTTATCATCCAGATCAGAAATGGTATGATCCTCTGTATCGAGGTCAACATTGCCCAGCATACAAACAACTCAATCCGGTTGCACTCACAATACCCATCTATCCTGAGCATGACCAACGATATAAACATGTTTGCTTAACCAATTTACAAAACAAGGGAATCTTTTTAAACCTTCCGTGATCCTAGTCTGCGATGTTCATCTATGGGACATAGGATTGACAAAATAGGATATCAACAGTATACTTACTAAAAGTAATCGGAAAGCGTAATGCCGTGTTGATCGGAGAAAATTAAATGGTAAATCTTACAGAAGAAATGAAGAATATGTTAACCTGGATTATTCATAGAATTTCAAAAAAGCAGCGCAATCCCACGATTCACGGAAATTTGTCAAATGGTGTTGAAGAATAGTTTTTATTCTTTGAAGGTCTCCCCGACTAAGGGAGGCTTTTTTGTTATTTAATTGTTCAAGGGACTAGGCTGGATTCAATGGCGATGGTGTTGCGGTAAAGGTTTTGGAGTTGAGAGTTGTTTTAGAAAGCTTAAGCGATGAGCTGGTAGACCCGGACGAACATATTTGCTTGGTTGGCGAATCCATAACAGCTCCGTTTGAGTTCTTTGATCTTACGGTTGACACCTTCAATAGGGCCGTTGGAGTATGGCGACTTAGCGGCGTTGATGATCCATGGGAGATTCTTGCGCAAGGTGGCGATGGCAGTGTCCATGACCGAACCTGTTGGCTGATATTCGGTGATTAATCTCTTGAGGACACGAGGATGCCCATCCATCAAGGCTTCGTGGATGGCAAGGTAAGTCTCATAGGCAGTTTTGAATATTGGCGACACCGCAGTACCAAGATCGATGGCATTCTGTTGGGTCGAGTATTCATCCTGGATTATTCACCTCGGTATTTGGGACATGAAATCGCATCTGGCCGGTCTGA
>NZ_AZEU01000264.1 GCF_001435035.1 Lacticaseibacillus manihotivorans DSM 13343 = JCM 12514 | reverse complement strand
TTTTTTCTACCATTAGTCAAGCACTAATGTTGATTTAATCACGTTTTCTTTTACGTTTAGATGGATCACATTTCTTGTTATTAGAGTAATCATCCGTTCATACTGCTGATTTTTGAGTTTGAGGGTAAACCAAATAGACCTTTGGCATTTTCATTTTTTGCCTAAGGGTTTACACTATTCACGTAGTCAGATTGGTTGGCGCTGGACGCCGTATTGATACAACTGACTCGTTGTCACGAGATGATAAATCGTTCGTAGAAGGCGACTCATCGCGGCGACCGCAACTTTCTTTGAGCCAACGGTTTTTCCGTTGACCACGGGAAGTTGCTTTTTTCGTTTCTGATAGAAGTCGTTGATGTGATTTGGTTTCGTCTTAGCGGCACTGGAAATGTTAGTGATCGCCCGATACAAGACCGCTCTAGCAATATGATTGCCGCGTTTACTGATCTGATCAGACGCGATGTAGTTTCCCGACTCATAGTGACGCAGATCGATCCCAACAAAGGCATTCAACTTGTTGCTACTTCCGAAGCGCCGGATATCGCCGAGTTCACCAATAAGGCGCACTACTGTTTTTTCCGCAAATCCAGGAATACTCATGAGAATTTCAAACTCTGGTAGACCCTTAGCCAACTGAACCATTTGATTAATGATCTGATCCTTATGAGCTTCCCGTTCCGTTACTTGTTTGGCGTGATAACGCGTTTGTTCAAGCATTGGTGAATCAATAGACTCGGCCGGATATGAAGCTTTTGCGAGATTCAGAAGTTTAGTTGCGATAGCTTTCAGTGCTGCTTTCCCGTGATGAGAAACCACACTTGATATCTGTTCATAGACGTCTTCCGGCGTTTGTTCGTTTAAACAATCGGCGTGTGGATACAGCTGTACGATTGTCCAGTACATCTTCCCAGTAGGCTTGGACAAGAGCTGTTCAAGCTCTGGAAACGTCAACTGAACACTGCGGTGAAGTCGATTCTTCTCACGTACCAGGTCGGAGTTTACCTCTTGATAGAAGCGACTTAGATTCATCAAGTCCCGATAAACCGGTTCTTGATAATAAGTGAGTCGACGCTTGAAGATCAACTGCGTCTGCGCTAAGTGTAAGGCATCGTTCTTGTCGGTTTTTCGCGTACGCAAACCATCTAACTGCTTCTTAGCGGCTAGCGGATTGAGTTGGGAGTATCGATACTGATGATCATCTAAGAAGCGCCTGAGGCGTTGTGAGTAGACTCCAGTAGCTTCGAAGACGATTTGAGGTTCTCGATATTCCTGCAAGTGTTTGAGTAACTCCTGAAACCCAAACCAGTCGTTGTTGATTTTCGATTGCCATACAGTGGTATCGTCGTTGATTACAGCGACATTGGAAGTAGCCTTACTAACATCAATACCAAATACAATTGCCATTATGAGCACCATCTTTCTAGGG
>NZ_AZEU01000263.1 GCF_001435035.1 Lacticaseibacillus manihotivorans DSM 13343 = JCM 12514 | reverse complement strand
CTCCTTGGGCCAGAGGAAGTAACGAAAATACAAATGGATTGATCAGGGAATATATTCCCAAAGGAACAGACATCGCTACGATCACAGACGAGGAAATCAACCGAATGGTGTGGCAAATCAACACTCGACCACGCAAGATGTTCGGATGGAAATCTTCGCTTGAAGTCTTCTGGTCAGAGATGTTCCACTTAGCTTGACAATTCAAG
>NZ_AZEU01000262.1 GCF_001435035.1 Lacticaseibacillus manihotivorans DSM 13343 = JCM 12514 | reverse complement strand
TCAGACCGGCCAGATGCGATTTCATGTCCCAAATACCGAGGTGAATAATCCAGGTAGTAATAACACCGGCGCGGCCACTAAATAGCGCAACCACACCAACTGGATTGGCGGAATTTGGCCAACAATGGCTTTGACGATCACAAACATCCCGCCCCAAATACTGGCGGCAATACTTAAATACACAGCACCGATCATTTTATTTTGTTTCAAAGGTCTATCCTTTCAACTGTCGTGAACAACTCAACGGCAGACAAAAGGCACATCGTTTTCAAATAATGGGGCAATCATGACGCCACCTACTTTCTAACCGAATCAATGGGTTTATTGTACTCCTAAAATTAGCTTGATTTCTTCATTGGTTAAACTGCCTTTATCTTGCGTACCAGCAAGTACTTGATCGACTAATGCACGCTTTTGGGCTTGAAGCTTGGCAATTTGTTCTTCGATCGTGCCTTTGGTGATCAGGCGGTAGACATCAACTTGATGTTTTTGGCCGATCCGATGCGCCCGCGCAATGGCTTGATCTTCGACAGCCGGATTCCACCACAAGTCGACTAAAATCACCATATCTGCCCCAGTCAAATTCAGCCCGGTACCGCCGGCTTTTAACGAAATTAAAAAGAACGGTTTCTCACCAGCGTTGAACGCATCCACCATGGCCAAGCGTTCTTTGGGCTTGGTATTGCCTTGTAACATCAAGTTTGTCAAACCCACAGCTTGTAAACCGGCTTGCAGTTGGTCTAGCATCTTGGTAAATTGTGAGAAAATCAAGACGTGCCTGCCGTTATCCGCGGCTTCTTGCAATAAGTCGAGCAATTGCTCTAATTTGCCTGAGCCACCTTGATAATCATCGACATATAACGCCGGCGTATCACAGATTTGGCGCAAGCGCGTCAGCCCTGCCAAGATTGCCAGTTTATTTTTCACAAACTCATGCCCCGATAAACCTTTGATCTTCACTTGCATCTGCTGGAGTTGCGCTAAGTAAACCGTTTTTTGCGCTTTGGTCATTTCGTTGGTTAAACTCGACTCCACGCGCTTAGGCAGATCTTTTAACACGTGCTTTTTTTCACGTCGCAAGATAAATGGCTTCACTCGCAAGGCAATTTCATCTGGGGTCAGTTGACCAAACACTTTCTTATCCGGTAACAAACCAGGTAAGACTAAACCAAATAGCGCCCATAATTCCTCGGCCCGATTTTCGATTGGCGTACCTGATAACGCAAAGGTATTCTTGGGTTGCAATTTGCGAAGGCTTTGGTGGGTTTTACTGGTGGCGTTTTTGACAAATTGGGCTTCATCAAGGACCAAATAACCTAATTCTAATTTCGAATAAGCGCTTTGATCTAGCCGGGCACTGTTATAGCTAGTAATCAAGGCATCAGCGCCTTGGGCAATCTTGGCAACACGCTCAGCTTTAGTACCATCAACGACCACAACTTTCAGGTTTGGTGCAAATTTTTCAAATTCAGCGCGCCAGTTGTACAACAAACTGGCCGGCGCGACCACTAAGTTGTTGACGACTGACTGATTATTTAAGAAGCTGATCATCTGTAAGGTCTTACCCAAACCCATTTCATCCGCTAAAATACCGCCAAACCCATAATGATCAAGCATCGACAACCACTGAACCCCAGCTTGTTGATATGGCCGCAGCTGCGCTTGCACAGGTTTAGGATGAAGCATTTTGAACGCTTCAGGATGCGCAAGGTCATGAATGATCTGCTTAAATTTGCGATCAAACTTGGCATCCTTGCCTAAAGCTGACTGTACCGCCAACGCCTGTGAAGCTGGCAAGGATAGTTTACCTTGATGCCAATGATTTTGTTGGCGTAGACGCTTCAAGGCTTGCGACACTTTTTTGAGCTGGTCATCCACCAACATGATCCCGCCGTCTGTTCGCGTCACATAAGGTTTTTCAACATCTAATTGCGCCAACATCGCATCCACATCGGCTTCATCGATGCCAGCCATTGAAAACTGAATTGACAATAACCCATCGTCGACGGATACCGTCATGTCAGTAGGCGTCGGTTTTTGAAGCAGCGCTTGCAATCCTGCATCAAGCGTGACGATGCCATTGGACTTTAAATTGGGCAGTTCTTCCGTAAAGAAGCGGTACAACACTGCTGAATCATCAAAATCTTTGCGCCAAATTGGTGCTTGCGCTTCAAATCCCAACGAAGTTAGATAAGTTTGCGCCTGGATTTTTTGATCAACATTTGGTTCGACTGGTTGGTTCTCTTGATCCATAAAATTCAAAGTCAAATCAATGGCATTGTCATCACGCTTCAAGCCAAAATGTGGGGTTAGCGCAGTATCAGTTTCTGGTAGATCCGGTGCGCTCACCACGCCGATTGTTTCAAAATAATGCAACAACTGGCGCAACTGAACCAGTTCACTGGCTTGAAATTGAACGGTGGCATGGGCATCTAAGGCTGAATACAAATCAGTGACGACTGAAACTTGTGCTGGCGTCATTTGATAAAGGTGATCGGCGACGATCACTAATTGTTCATGGCGGAGATAATTGGTAAAATGATGCGTAAATTTGACTTGATAACCGGTTTTTGCTGGCGTGACTTTGGCGGTGAAGATGCCGAGCTCTGGCTTAAATTCGGCCACAATCACTTGTTGATACAAGGCCCGGGTTTGCGGGATGAATTGCACAAATGCCAGTTGCTGAAGAATGGCACCTAACGGGGTTAACAGCCCTGGAGTCAGCAGTAAATACCGGCGATAATTTGAATCATAATTACCTTTGCGATATTGATCCACCGGACTCATTTGGGGCAATAACGCCATCAGCTGTTGTTCAGCAGGGGTGAACGCATCATGACGTAATGCAAATTTAGCCCGCCCGCCGGTTTGAAATTCGGATTGCGCCGCATATTGGTCCATGAATTGTTGAATATCCCGCACTACATAAAAATGTTTCCCATCAGCTTGACTAATGCGAACTTTCAAAAACAAACGTTGCGAATAACTGTAACTATCATTCAAATAGGCCTCAGCACTTAACGTCACTTCCAAGGCCAACTTTTCAACCGTCGTTTCTGTCAAGCCATGAAAATAAGCCTGGGGTTTTAGCCCTAAGCTGGTCGCCAAAGCAAGCCCACTTGACGGCTTTGGCGCTCGGCGTGCTGGGCTGACATGAAACAACTCGGGAATTGGCATTCGATGATGCTCATAAAAGCTTTGCACCGCCGCAATATGTTTGCAGTAGCCATGATCGGGAAAGTATGGACATGAACAGCTATCATCGCGTGGATCTAAGCCGAGTTGGACCTCATAGGCGTCTGTCCCATAAACCGTGGCTTCGATCACTTGATTGGGTTGATCCACATATTCGATTTCAACCTTCCCGGACTTCGCGATTTGACGTCCTCGGGCCCACATCACACTCGGCATGATTCTATCTGGCATTTGATAACTCCCCTAAATGGTTATTACTGTTAGTTTATCACAGCCTCACCAAGCCGATTGCACAAAAAACGCCAAGCAATACAGCTCAGCGTTTGACCTTTACCCAATTTGTTGGAACTGAATATGATTTAGACGCAAGGTAACTCTTG
>NZ_AZEU01000261.1 GCF_001435035.1 Lacticaseibacillus manihotivorans DSM 13343 = JCM 12514 | reverse complement strand
AGTTCATCTCACGGTGTCGTGCCATGGGGTGGCTAACTTGTTCTTGCAATTTGCGCCTAATATTTTCCGTCATCACTAAAGAGATAATAAAGAAGCATCCCAAATCCTAGTAACGCACAGCCGGCACCGATCATCGGGATCACATGGCCAAACTGTGTCGTGGTCATGATGATCGCACCGCCAACAAAAAGGAATCCCCCTGCGAGTAAATTTTTCATGCGCCACCGCCTTTGCTTGATAACCTCATCATATCAAGACCAGGCGCGGCGCTCAACGATCAGAAAAAAAGCCTCGGCATTTGGCCGAAGCTTCTAATCATCATTTTCAGTTAATGCATCAGCGGCAGAAACCACTCCATCAAGCAAGGCTGCCAAGCTTTTGCGCACTGGCGCCGTCAGCTCTTGGCCGTGATACATCGGTTTGGCCGAGGTGTCGCGAAGCTGATGGCGCAAGGCAGTGAGTTCTGTATCGATCGAGCGAGTCGGATGTGGGGTCCTCAAATCAGAGTTGCCCACTAAGTAGTCAACCGACACATGGAAGTACTGCGCGATTTTGATTTTGGTTTCGTCATCTGGCTCCCGCAAGCCTTGTTCATACATGGAATAGGTACTGGTGCCGATGCCAAGCATCTTGGCAATATCTACTTGTCGCGTTTTCGGCTGTTCATGCCGGAGGTCTGCGAGTCGTTCTGCATTCACACGCGCCACCTATTATATACAACGTGGAAGAATGTCGATGACACTGATGTGAACCCATTGGGTTGGACAATTAAATAACTTGGTTATGCAGCCTCTTGAA
>NZ_AZEU01000033.1 GCF_001435035.1 Lacticaseibacillus manihotivorans DSM 13343 = JCM 12514 | reverse complement strand
GACCATAAGAAAACCCCCAGATTTGGATTGTTGTCCAAACCTGGGGGTTCACATCAGCGCCTGAATGTGAAGACGACTTCCGTTTTTCAATTATACCGATTGTCGCATATGAATATCAGCAGGAATCTCAGTGCGACAGATCGTGATGTCGTCACCAGCAATCAACGTCATCAATTGCTTGGCGACTGTTTCGCCAATTTGATGCAGATCTTGATTGACCACGGTCAGCGCTGGCGCCGCCAAGCCGCCGAAGTGCCAATCATCATACCCGCATAAGCCGACAGTCTCGGGGATCGTGATGTGGTGGTGTTGCAACCACTTCAAAGTTGCCAACAACAAATTCCCATTCGCGGCGAAAATCACTGCTTTTTGATCATGAACGCGGGTAAGCCAAGTTTGGAGGTCGTCGACTTCATCGTCATCAACTTCTAATAAGGTCACTGGCACGTTCATTTTCTGACCAACGTTTTGCCATGCGTCAAAGCGCTCTTGGCGAACAGAAGCTTCGGCTAGCGGATTGGCAATGACGAGCACTTGTTGATAACCTTTTTCGAGCACTGCTTGCGCTAAGATATTTGTCGCTTGGCGATCATTTGAGGTGACACAAGCAAACACCAATGGCGCTATCAGGCGATCGACTAACATCACTGGGACATTAGCGTCTTGTAAGAATTGGTAGTCAAAGGCGTGGGGACTGCGCGGTTGCAAAATGATGCCGTCGACGTTTTGGGATAATAAATTCAATAGCACATCTCGTTCTTGGGCGACGGTTTTGCCTTCTGCGACCAGAATCTGTACGCCGAGTGGCTGCGTGATCGCAGCGATCCCTTTAACCAAATAAGGCGCATAGCCATTGGCGAGATCACCAACTACCACGCCGATTTGATGGGTGCGCTTTGATTTTAAGGCACTGGCATTGTGGTTCGGCACATAATGCATGTCAGCGATCACGGTTTTCAGCCGGGCTTTAGTGGTTTCAGACATGCGTTCAAAATGACCATTTAAATAACGAGAGACAGTGGCTTTAGAAACACCAGCTTGCTTTGCGACATCATTGATCGTGTAATTTGCCAACGGTAATGCCCCCATTTCGTCAGTTTTCAAAACCTATTGTACACGTTTTGTTGATGGCATGAAACCGTTGCCTTGCGCCGGCATGCGACTTCCGGTAGAGTGTGGGCAAGAGGTGAAAATGATGACTTATGGTTATATCAAAATGATCCGCGAGCTCGTCGGTCACACGCCGATCATTCTCAATTGCACCGGTGGGATCTTACTAAACGACAAGCGTGAAGTTTTATTGAATCTGCGCACCGATACTCATAACTGGAGCTTGCCAGGCGGGTATTTAGAATACGGCGAAACTTTTGCGCAAGGTTTAGTACGCGAATACAAAGAAGATAGCGGGCTAGATGTACGGATCGTGCGGCCTTTGAAGCTGTTTGATAAAGGTGAAACCAAATATCCCAATGGCGATGTTGCCCAAACCATTGCGATGTTGTATTTAGTCGCGCCAGTGGGAGGGTCGCTACTCACTCAAGCGACCGATGAAACCTTAGGCCTGAAATTTTGGCCGTTTGACGATTTACCCCCATTATTGAATCAACAAAATGCGGACATGTTAGCTTACGCTGCCGCAAATGTTTAACACTCCCAAAATTTGAGCATTTGTTCAAGCCTTTAAAATTAACTTAGCTGACGCGAAATCTACTATATAGGTTCCGCGTTTTTTGTTGTTTAGGCCTGTAGACGGGCATTAACGTCATTTAAAATAATTTAGGAAACACTAAATTTAAGCTTTACTTATGAAAAGATTTGGTTAGACTAAAAGGTGTTTCAGAAAGGAGCGCGTTCAAATTGAAAGATCAAAACAAACAGCCTGAAAAGCATAAATTAATCGAATATGCTAACGGGCCGTCCCTGGAAGAAATTAACGGCACTGTGGAAGTGCCAAAAGGCAAAGGCTTCTGGCGTACGTTATTTGCTTATTCTGGACCAGCAGCATTAGTGGCCGTCGGGTATATGGATCCAGGTAACTGGTCAACCTCCATTACCGGTGGCCAAAACTTCCAATATTTATTGATGTCCGTCATCTTAATTTCCAGTTTAATCGCCATGTTATTACAAAATATGGCGGCTAAACTGGGCATTGTTACCCAAATGGACCTTGCGCAAGCTATTCGTGCTCGCACAAGTAAGGCTTTAGGCATCATTTTATGGATCATGACTGAATTTGCGATCATGGCGACTGATATCGCTGAAGTTATCGGCGCCGCTATCGCGTTATACCTGCTATTTAATATTCCGTTAGTTATTGCCGTCTTTATTACTGTATTTGACGTCTTGATCTTATTGCTACTCACCAAAATCGGCTTCCGGAAAATCGAAGCGATCGTGGTGTGCTTGATCTTAGTGATCTTGTTTGTCTTCGTTTACCAAGTAGCCTTGTCTGACCCTGATTGGGGTGGCGTGATCAAAGGCTTAGTGCCAACTGCTGGCACCATCGCCAGCCACCCAACCGTCGGCGGCATGACCCCATTATCTGGGGCGCTTGGGATCATCGGTGCGACGGTGATGCCGCATAACTTGTACTTACACTCTGCCATTTCGCAAACGCGTAAGATCGATCACAACAACGAAGAAGAAATTCATCAAGCCGTGCGTTTCTCCAACTGGGACACCAACATTCAATTGTCCATCGCCTTTGTGGTCAACAGCTTGTTATTGATCATGGGTGTGGCGGTGTTCAAGTCTGGGGTCGTCAAAGATCCATCTTTCTTCGGTTTGTATCAAGCGTTATCCAATACTTCGATGTTATCCAACAGCGTGCTGATCGCCGTAGCCAAGTCTGGCGTATTGTCTGCGTTGTTTGCGATTGCCTTGTTGGCCAGTGGTCAAAACTCCACTATCACCGGGACTTTAACTGGGCAAGTGATCATGGAAGGTTTCGTCCACATGCGCATGCCGTTATGGGCACGCCGGTTGATCACCCGGTTGATTTCCGTGATTCCAGTGCTGCTATGTGTGGCAATGACGTCTGGCATGAACAAAATCGACCAACATACTGCGTTGAATGATTTAATGAACAACTCTCAAGTGTTCTTGGCTTTCGCCTTACCATTTTCCATGTTGCCATTGTTGATGATGACTGATTCTACAGCAGAAATGGGCAACCGGTTCAAAAACGTGGTGTGGGTCAAAGTCTGCGGTTGGGTGTCAGTCGTTGGCTTGACGGTGTTGAACATGATTGCTTTGCCTGATTCCTTTGCCGGGTTCTTAGGCGATCATGCCAGTGCCGCTGATGTGAACATGGCACACATCGCTTCTTATGTCGCCATTGTTGCAGTGCTTGCCCTATTAGCATGGTGTGCCGTCGATATTTATCGCGGTGACAAGAAGTTAGCCCAACTCCATGCGAAAAACGGTGAAGTTCGCGCCACGCCAGATTATGAAGGAGGCGCTGAATAATGGCAGCCAAAGATTATCAAAAGATTCTCGTCGGCGTCGATGATTCTGCCGATGCCTTAGCCGCGTTTCGCTATGCGATTCATCGCGCACTTGCTGACGATGCAGCGTTGGTCATAACCAGCATTTTAGAATCAGATGATTATTCCGTGTTTGAAGCCATGGATAAAGATTATGTGCACGGGGAAGCTGAAGCGCTTGAACAACATATTCAAGACTATCGGCGCTTGGCGTTAAAAGCTGGCATTAAGTCCGTGACTGCTGTGATCGCAGAAGGGGACCCAGGCGAAACGATTGTTAAAACCTTAATTCCAAAGTATCAACCTGATTTATTGATCGTTGGTGCTGAAGCCAAGAAAGGGATCAAGCGGCATTTTGGTTCGCAAGCCGCTTATATGGCCAAGTATGCGCCAATTTCAGTTTTAGTCGTTCGCGAATGATCACCTGTTCGTGACTTGTTTCTCAAATACGCGCCAAAAAGGTACGGGGTGCGCCGTGCCTTTTTGGTTTAAGGAAGTGAGCTTATGACGCAACATAACACTCAACGGCGTGAGCAGATCTTAAAAACCGCGCAAGAATTATTTGCTGAACAAGGTTTTGCCAATACCACGACGCGGCAACTCAATCAAACCGTCGGCATTGCCGATGGGCTACTTTATTATTATTTTCCTCAAGGTAAGCAGGCCTTGTTGGATACGATTGTGGCGACGGGTATCAGTGATCGCTTAAACATGATCCGCATGCAACTGCAAGGCGTTGAGACCCTTGACGGTTTGGAAAACGCGATGATGCAAGCCTTTGAGAAAGTTTGGGCAGTATTATCTGAACCCGAAGGCTATCAAGTGTTTGTGATCACCGTGCGCGAGCGGCATTTGTTATCGCAAGAAGCCAGCGCTTGGTTAGATCAATCCGCATTGAAATTTGTCCAAACCATGAGTGCGCAATTGGCGACCTTGCCGTGGTTACACTTGGATGTGCTACATGCGACTCAGTTGGCAACCATCATTATCGACTTATTGCGGAACTCTTTGGCCTCGGATTTGTTATTTGCTGATCGTCAACATATCAGTGAACCGACTAAAATTCGGGTTCAAGGCCAGATCCATTATCTGCTCCAACAGTTAAAGTAGCACCATGCTAAAACCATTCGTCGATCACGAATGGTTTTTAGCTTGTCCTAAATAAAATTGCTCGTCTAAAAAATGTAACGAAGCTTGCATTATATCTGCATTCAAGGTATACCTAAATTGAAGCAGTCGCTCGTTTTGGGAAAGGAGTTAAGATTTTGAAATTAACATTTCAAACAGTGCGGTCAATGCCGCAACGCAATGCGTTGATGAAATTATATCGTGGGGCGTTAGTTTATTTTCGGGAAAATGGGGCGCCAATGCCGACGCATGCGACCGTGGAAACCGATCTCCATCGGGTACCAGAAGGCATCAAACCCAGCGCTTTGCATTACCGGTTGATCTCAGACGGGGAAAAGCCAGTGGCCGCGATGGCGTTGATCCTCGGCTATCCGCAGGACAATACACTGTGGTTGCGGCGGTTGATTTTACCAACGGCATTGCGTGATCACGGCTATGAACAAGCGATTTTAAATGCAGTCGTGGCCAAGTATCAAGGCCAGATGACTGATCTGCAAACGATGATGATCAATGCGACCCCTGAACGGCTTCAGTTTTGGCAAGATCTGGGCTTTACTGTGATTTCAGATGAACATGTCGCCTTGGCTTCTGGGGACGTTCAACATCAAACGGTGTTACAGTTTTCCTTGCCAAGTGTTGTGAAGTCTGGCAATGATCAACGTCAACCGATGATGGTTTAATTTAAGCCTGATCGTAGTCAAGTATCGTCAACGGTTTTTGAGTTTGAGATGGAGGCTGGTCCTCGATCCATAGTGAGAACGCAGTTGGCGATTGATCGCCTACTGCGTTTCGCAGATCGAGATCCACTTTGACAATAAGCGTAGCGAATTGTCAAAGTTAGCTCGGTCGAGGACCCTCACTATGGATCGGTGAGCCAGCCGGAGTCTCGAATTCAAAAACATATCGATCAAAAAACGCCTGTCGCGATTTTGTCGCGACAGGCGTTTGTGTTTGATCAGGAATTACTTGCTGAGCTTGGAAGCTGCAGCTTTGTCGATCATGATGGTGACATCAGCATGGTTTTGCAATGCAGATGCTGGCACATCTTCAGTTGGTTTTCCTTCAACCATCTTTTGGATGGCGTCAGCCTTGTTTTCACCAAAGGCCAACAACAAGATCTTCTTGCTCTTCATGATGGAGCCGATCCCCATGGAGTAAGCGTAAGTTGGCACGTCAGCTTCTTTTTCGAAGAAGCGGGCGTTGGCATCGATGGTGGATTGGGTCAAATGAACCTTTTGCGTGCCACCGTTGAAGTCGGAACCTGGTTCGTTGAAGCCGATGTGACCGTTTTGGCCTAAGCCTAACAATTGGATGTCGATCGGATGATCGGCGATCACTTGGTCGTAACGCTTAGTTTCTGCTTCAGCGTCTTTGTTTAAGCCATCTGGAACAAAAGTTTCTTTGAATGGCTTCAAGTTGAATAAATGTTCGTTCATGAAGTAACGGTAGCTTTGGTCGTTAGTTGGGGCTAAGCCAACATATTCGTCCAAGTTTACGGATGTGATATTGGAGAAGTCGAGATCACTGTCAGTCATGTGCTTGTACAGCGGAATTGGGGTACTGCCAGTTGCCAAACCTAAAGTGGTGGCACCGTTAGCTAAACCTGCCTTGATAAATTCGAATGCTGCTTCACTTGCTTGATCTTTGTTGTCAAATACTTTGACGTCCATGAAAAATTCCTCCCTCTCTTGGTCTAGTCCAATATAACATCGGTCTAGGCCACTGTCAACTGATTTTTTCCCTCACACTATATATATACGCAAAAAAACCGCAAAACATTTTTTGCGGCTGGAAAATCTTTTTGAGTGTGAAAGCCTATTTGCTAAAATAAGGCGCAATGAAATCGCGAATATGCGTGGCATAAGCGACGGGATCGACCCAATAGCTTTCAGCATGGATCGCATCAGGCACTAACCACAAAGCCTTTGGACCAGCGCTGGCTTTGAAGTTTTCTTGGCCCATCCAAGTCGGAACGTAAACATCTTTTTGACCGTGGATCACCAGTAGCGGCCGGGTGTTGCGCCGCAATGCCGCTTGGACATCAACGCGCGAAATCGTAAAGCCTAAGCGGCGATAGTTGATGAAACTGGCCAAGGGCACCAGTGGTTTCTTCGGCAAATGGAAGAGTTTCTTCATCAGATAAGTAAGCTCATCATCTAATGAGGTGTACCCACAATCTTCGACGATGGCTTTAACTTGTTTTGGCAACGTTGATTCACCAGAAACTAAGCTGACTGTGGCGCCGCCCATAGACGTACCGAACAGCAATAACTCACAGTCTTGGCCTAAGTTTTTGATGATCAATTGCAACCACTGCAAATAATCCAAACGGTCCAACCAGCCAAATGAGATATAAGTCCCGTCAGATTGGCCATGACCGCGATCGTCTGGCAATAGCACCGAAAAGCCCATGTCGTAAAACATGTGGGCATAGTTGGCCATGGTGATACCAGTGCCTTTATAGCCGTGACCGATGATCACGG
The DNA here is from genome assembly GCF_001435035.1 of Lacticaseibacillus manihotivorans DSM 13343 = JCM 12514. Classification (GTDB taxonomy): domain Bacteria; phylum Bacillota; class Bacilli; order Lactobacillales; family Lactobacillaceae; genus Lacticaseibacillus; species Lacticaseibacillus manihotivorans. Next base: position 5,484 of record NZ_AZEU01000033.1, on the reverse strand, counting down.
CTTTGTTAGAATTGGGGTGTTTCAACCACAACGCCGACAAGTGTTGGTCATCTGGGGTATCTAAATGCCAAACTGCGGGTTGTTGGTGTTCGACCCAATCGACATGATAATAGTAGTCATTGGCATATTGTTGCATCGCATCAGACGCATCAGGCACATAATTGATGCGCTTGAACGCGTAAGTGTAGAGCTTTTCTGCCGCGGCTAAAGTGCCTGCTGTGAGCAACATTGGCAAAGTACCGGCGACGAGGTAACGCTTTTTCATGGTAATCAGTCCTTTGGTTCTGGCGAATCAGTTAAATAAAGTTGGCGCAAATCGGCTAAATCACCAGCAGATAAGCGCAATTGTTTGGTGAGGTAAGCTTCCCAGCTGCCATATTGATTGTTGATCAAGTCGTAAATAGCATCATAGTTGCTGGTTTCAGCTTGATGGGCATTCATTTGATTGACGAATTGATTGGCGCCATGGCGCAAGTCGGCGTGAGACATTTGATCTGGCGCTTCTAAGACCAAGTTGGTCAATAAATAATCTTCGCGAATCGTGGCTTCTGGAACCCCAAGGGCGCCTTCAATCATCATCGCGGCAACGCCAGTGCGGTCTTTGCCGGCAGTGCAGTGGAACAAGACGGATTCTTCAGGATGATCATTGGATAACAAAATATCAAACAACTGTTCATACGTCGCGTTGGCGTGACTATCTGTTAGCATTTGGCAATAAGTATCCGCCATTTGGTCTTCAACTGAAGAGCCGCGAAGTTTTTTACTGAGGCGCTTGAATAAACCGCCTTTTTGTTGGTCGACAAAGGGGTAAACCGATAACTGTTGATATGAAATCGTGCGGGGAATGCGATCTGGACGGGTTTGAACTTCGCTATCTGAGCGCAAGTCGATATCAAAAATCACGCCGTAGTCTTCCAGCATATCGCCGGCTTCATGGCGCAAGTGGCCAAGTGAGCCTGAGCGCAATAATTTGTGCCACTTCAGATATTGGCCAGATTCGGTGGCATAACCGCCGAGTTCGCGTAAATTGATGCTACCAGGGATAGATAAAATTCGGGTGGGTGACATTTTCAGACCTCCATTCAGCTTAAGCTTAGTATACCCTATTTTCAGGCGGCGCAAAGTTGCGTATAATAAAGTTAACTATAGACTTACGGAGGAAATCATGGCGGGACTGAAACTTTTCACACTGAACGGCAACAAACCACTTGCACAAAAAATTGCAACAGAATTAGGGTTGCCCTTATCACCGGCATCGGTCAAGCACTTTGCTGATGGGGAGATCCAAATCGATCTTGATGATTCTGTTCGTGGCGCCGATGTGTATGTGATCCAACCGGTGTCTGATCCAGTCAACGAGAATTTCATGGAATTGATGATCATGGTCGATGCCTTGCGTCGGGCGTCTGCTCATCACATTAACGTGGTCGTGCCTTATTACGGCTATGCGCGCGCTGATCGCAAAGCGCGCTCACGTGAACCAATCACTGCGAAATTAGTGGCCAACATGTTGCAAATGGATGGTATCAGCCGCATCGTCACGGTTGATCTGCACGCGGATCAATTGCAAGGATTCTTCGATGTGCCAGTTGACCATTTGAAGACCGTGGCGTTGTTTGGTCGCTACTTCCGCAATTTGGACCTTGGTGAAAATGCGGTCGTGGTAGCACCAGATCATTCTGGTACCAAGCATGCACGCGAACTTGCTGAACTGTTAGGCTTGCCCATTGCCATTGTCGATAAGCGTGAAGCGAAAGCTGGCGTGATCGGGGATGTTGAAGGTAAGCATGCGATCGTCATCGACGATATGATCGATACCGGCACGCGGATCGCAGATTCTTGCTCTGCCTTGCAAGAAGCTGGGGCTTTAGATATTTATGCAGCAGCTACGCATGCCGTGTTATCTGCAGGTGCAGCTACGCGCATCAGCAAACTGCCATTAAAGCAAATCGTCTTGACGGATACCATCGAATTACCTGCAGAAAAGCGCCTGCCAAATATGCAGATCTTATCTGTTGGCCCGATGATCGGCCAAGCCATCGAATTGATCGCGACGAATCAATCGATCCATCCATTATTCGATTTAGATTAATTCATAAAAAATCCGCCAGCTGGCGGATTTTTTGTCGGTAACGCTTGCGCAGCGCGGCCTCAAGTGATATAGTATTTAAGTCGTCAAGCGACAGCACCGATATGGGTGGTTAGCTCAGCTGGCAGAGCAACGGACTCTTAATCCGTGGGTCCAGGGTTCGATCCCCTGACCACCCAGACTAGCAACCGACATCTGAAAAGATGTCGGTTTTTTGTTACCATCAGCTATTTTGTGGCCGGATTTTATGGTTAAAAATCAATCAGTATAAAAATATAAGTAAGGAAACGACCAAACTGCGTTAGAAATGTTTGCGACATTAGCCGTTTCAAAATGCTTATCGTTGCCTGAATTAATGCCTTTGTACGAACAAGGCACGCGCTTGATCAGTAACGACCCGATGATCGCTTGGCCAGATCGCTTTTTTAGGGGAATCGATCAAGCCTTGATCAATGCGATCAAGTTGGATGATGCTGAAGCTAAACTAGTCGTTCCACAATTATCGTGGTTGTTGACCCTTGCGACTGATGTGCCAGCAGGTTGGCAAGCGGCAGGGTCATGGCTAATTGTCATGGCAATTTTGGACCCGACGGCAAAACGCTTTGCTGCTGTGCGGCAATATTTGCATCGCACGTTAAACGTTGGCCACTTGGATGTGTTCAATGCGTTGCATGCGGCGTGGCAAGATCATATCCCGAGTCAATGGTTTGATCAGGATTGAATTTTGATGATAAAGTTCTTGCCAGCATCGCGCCACTCATGATATACTAATTGAGTTGTCAAATGGCAATGCAGTTATGGGTGGTTAGCTCAGCTGGCAGAGCAACGGACTCTTAATCCGTGGGTCCAGGGTTCGATCCCCTGACCACCCAGAATAGTAACCGTCACTTCTTCGGAGGTGGCGGTTTTTGTTATGTCCAAATCTAAACAAGGCGTGGGCAATGTGTCGAAACTGTCCAGTTTTTGCCTACAGTCGTCAATTGTTCCCCGGATTTGCTCGCGGTATAATTGAACGCGAAAGGCGGTGTTACCATGCCGACACAGACGACCAAGCAGATCTTGGGGCAAACGTTAAAAACCATGATGCAAACCACCAGCCTCGATCACATCACCATTGATAAATTAGCCGAAGCGGCGCATATCAACCGCAATACGTTTTATTATCATTTTGACGATATTCATTCCTTGCTGGATTGGGTGTATCAACAGGATGTGATCGTGGCGCTGCGGCGGGAAAGCTCCATCGACCATTGGCAAGAAGCCTATCAGTTGATGTTGACGTATATCGCCACCAACCGCCAGTTTTGTCAAAATACCTTCCGTTCACTGAGCCGTTCAGCGTTGGATGATGTGTTGTATCATTATGCTGGGGAAATGGTCACCGGCGTGGTCGACAGTATCGATCCGTTCACGCCACCGCTTTTGCGCGAAGCTATCAAGAATTTTTATGGGCACGCCATTGCGGCGCAAGTCACCCAATGGTTGGAAAACGATCTCCAAGAATCGCAAGCCTCAATGATTCATAAAGCTTCGGTGATGCTGGATGGGACTTTTGCGCATATTATCAAACAAGGGAAAAAAGATCGATTTTATGGGGATCGGTAAACAAAAAGCGCCTATCCGATCGGATAAACGCCTCATATCGCTAATTTCATTGGTTAGTTACCTTGGTTGGTAAAACCAAGGATTTGATAAATAACTTCTAACATCGCGTTAGACCTCAATTAACATAGATTTCATCGCCCCTTTTGTCATCGGGATTGATGATACAAGCTATACGACTGCGTTTTGCAAAACGCTGAAGTTGGTTGCCTATCTGAATCGCCAACTCAGATAGGCACAATAAGGTCTTCGCAATTAACCCTATTAACCGCTGCAAGGTGGCGGACCTTGCGTAGACGGTGGCTTGCGGAACCACTGTCGAAGAAGTTGATCATCGCTTCATGCTTTTATCATATCATGGATTATGGCACTGTAAACCGTTCTAAAATTGGTTCTAAATAACAGATTAATCACAGTTTATCGATAATTTCATCTAGCATGATCAGAATTTGAAGTAGATGCTCAGAAAATCATCTAGGGTCGTCGAGTTTCGGTCACGACCTACAGTGACAATTTTCACACAACCTGTAACTTTTTTTGGTATAGGAGCAAATATGACGCAAATCAATGTAGATTTAGGGCAATACATCAATCAATTTCGTCGCGACCGTGGGATCACGCTGAAAGCATTGGCACCCGGATCAGAATCAAATTTATCCCGCTTTTTAAAGTCTGGACGTGGCACGTCAATGACGTTGATGAATGAGGCGATGAGTCGCATGGGGTTACAATACGTCGATTTGATGACAGCTTTTCCACGTTTTGAATCGGCTTTTACCACGGCTGCAGAAACTTTGATATCGTTGCGTTTTGATTGGCAAGCGACGCAAGTGCGTAAAGTCGTGATGAATTACATTGCGAGTGTCAGTGATGCAAAAGATGTGTTAACCGCCTTAAATCGACAAGTGTTACGCAGTATTTTGCAAGCCTGTCAGACCCATCAAAATCGGCTTTTTTCTAAATCGTTACAACAGGCAATCGTTCAAACGCTTGAACAAAATACAGACTGGTTGTTATATGATTACTTGTTATTACGCTTAAGTGTTAGTTTTTGCGATACATCGATGATTATGCGCAGCTATCGGCTAATGGTGGCTCAAGGTGATGTCGCCCAAGATTATGTGCCATATCGGGATGATGTGATGCAACAAATGGCACTAGTACTTTGGGTCAGGAATGAAACCTCTGAGGTATCGATGATGGTTGAAAGATTAGCAACAAGTATTACTCGCGCTTATTCATTTCACGATGAGTTGACGGCTCGATTTATAGCGTTGCTAGTTGAAACTCATGGTGATGAAGATAGCCTGCAACATGGACTTGTGGAATTCAATGCAGTGCTTGATGCGTTAGCTTTACAGCGGACAAAGACTTATTTTCAGCAGCTCATCATGATGGCCGGTAGTGAACAAGGGGTGTTATTATGACCAATCTTGGCCAATTCATCCATAAATATCGCGTGATGCGACAGGTACCATTGAAGGTAATCGCAAAAAATCGTTCTGTAGCGACACTTTCTAGATGGGAAAAAGGCACCTTAGACGTTTCAAGCGATGTCTTAGGTGATACTTTGACACCGGTCGGAATCGATGTCAAAGATCTCCTGATTCGAAAACTATTATTCCAAAGCGATATGGATGCGTGGTCACATCTTGCTGCTGAATTGTGGGATCCTGTGATCGTAACGCAATTACGGGATCGCGTATTAGCGCTACGTGTCGCTGAGGCAAAAAATTCGGGTCTACACTTTCTGGTGTTGGAGAAATCCAACGCCGAGAGTGTGGGCCCTTTTT
>NZ_AZEU01000260.1 GCF_001435035.1 Lacticaseibacillus manihotivorans DSM 13343 = JCM 12514 | reverse complement strand
CTACTCACTCGGGGTATACGCGGATTATCACCAGGTGCGGACCTCTAGCCTTAACAGATGGATTAAACAATTTTTAACGGCTGGTTTGGCTGGATTGATTCGCCCTGAACACAATCACAGGTACACACTTCAAACCAAGCGATCAGCCGTTAAAGCTTACCTTTCAGGTACCCTGTCAGGCCAAGCAATTCTCAATAGATATCAAATTCGTAGTCTTTCCCAACTACATCAATGGATTGTCCGGTACAATAGTGGACAATTAAGTGTTGCTTACGCAACAAGAAAGCGAGCTAGGAAAGTGGGCCGAAAAGTTACTTTTGAGGAGAAACGGCAAATTACTCAATGGACAATTGATCACGAGTATAACTATCAAGCCGCGGCAGAAAAATTTAATGTCAGCTATCAACGGGTCTATTCATGGATACGAAAGTACCAAAGAACTCACGATTGGGAATCCCTTCAGGATAACCGGGGTCGCCATAAAGGCAAAACACCAACCAATGAAGTGGAAAGATTACGACAAGAAGTAAGGCAGCTGAAAGCTAAAGCGAAGGAACGGGAGGTACAGATTGCCTTCGCAAAAAAATTGGTCGAAATACACAATCGGGAGGTGGAACGGCCGGACGATATCAAGCAATTCAGGAAATGAGCCAAAGTGGGTATAAGGTATCTGATCTAGTTAAAGCAGCCGGGGTAAGTCGGCAGGCTTACTACAAGTGGCTTACCAATGAACCGACGGTTCATGATATTCAAGATCAAGAAATTCTAAAGCTCGTTAAACAGTTAGAAGCACAACATAAACACTGCGTTGGTTATGACAAGATGACCCGTTTGATAAAGCAGGAAAGATTATCATACACAGTTAACAAGAAGCGCGTCATGCGCATTATGAAGGAACACAGTATTAAAGCGGACTATCGTCAGCCTAAGAGAAAACGTGTGCAGGAGCAGGAAACTTATGAAGCACAGAATACCCTGAACCGCCAGTTTGAACAAGCTGCCGCAAATCAGGTGTGGGTGACGGACACGACGGAAATTGCCTACAACATTCGTAAGTACAAAGTCCGTCTACACGTTGTCCTG
>NZ_AZEU01000259.1 GCF_001435035.1 Lacticaseibacillus manihotivorans DSM 13343 = JCM 12514 | reverse complement strand
TCTCCTAGTGGGTCAGTCTTTTTTCTTAGTGTTCCACTTCAATTGTAAATTCAAGTTCACAAAAATAGCCACATCGGGTAAATTCGATGAGGCCAATTGGACTAGTCAATATGTCTCAGGCAATCAAAGCCGATCGCCATTGTACGAATATGCGAATCCATGCCAAAGCCTCTGGCGTCATAAGCTTCGACAGTGGCTAAAGAATCGGCGCTAAACAAAATTTGACCGAAGCGTACTTGGCGAAATTCAGCGCATGCAGCTAAAGCGGCACATTCCATTTCGACGACTTCAAAACCGTGATCGCAGGCGGCTTTGATTTTTGCCGGGGTTTCACGGAAATAAGCATCAGTTGTCCAAGTTTTCACTGGTTTGGCTTGTGGGCCAAGATAGGTTTGGAGTGCTTGGGCAAAGGGAACATTGAGCGCGATTGCTGGTGCGGGTGCAAGGTAGTGATAAGAAGTGCCTTCGTCGCGCAAGGCTTGCGTTGGGATCAACAGTTGATTTTCAGGGGTATTGACTAAGACGCCACAAGAGCCAACTGCCAGAATTTCTTCTGCACCATAGGCAATCAGAAATTCCATGATCTGGGTTGCTGCTGGTGCGCCAAGTGGTGCGAGGCAGGCACCAATCAGGTGTCCATCAACCTGACATGCATAAATTGAATAATCGTTGTTAATGGTGTGGAAGTCCCCAACAACACGAGCAGTTTGTTGGTCAATAAAGGCCTTGAAATTCGTTTCAGTGACGAATGCCATCAGCATCTTTTTAGGGAAGATAAAGCCTTGTTGGCGATCAGGCTCGATCACCGCCTTGTGGTCGTCACGTTGAAAAAGTGGTAGGTCGTCCATAAACATGGCTCCTCACGTCGATAGTAAGGTTAGAATACGTGATATATTGCAGTAAAGCAACGGTTTTTGAACCGCCTATTTCTGCAGTTGTGCAGGCCATTTGAAAATTTTTCTCACGTTTTTCTCATTTACAGGTTGACTTCATGAGAATCGATGGTAATATGATGTTATTGAGTTAATCAGATATGGCTTAGCGGAGAAGAGTAGCGAACGCGCGGCGGCAAAGAGAACCCGGATGGTGAAAAAGGGACGCCTGCAAATTTGTGAAGATGAGCTCCTAATAGCTTCACACCAGTTCACGCTGGCGCGACGGTCGCAACCGTTACCTTGCCGGGCATCAACAGGTGCCGTTGAGGAAAGCTTAGGCTTTCGAACTAGGGTGGTAACGCGGTAATTCGCCCCTATCTAGCATTGTGCTAGGTGGGGGCGATTTTTTTGTCTCAGAGGATTTTTAAGCGTTCTTAGTTCAGCGGGTAGCCTAGCTCAAGTGCTTGGACTGGTTTTTGGTCTAAGTGCTTGAGCGTAGCTAGGCGTCTGAACGTTGCTTGGAAATCCTCGACACCGCTAAGGCATATCAAAAGAATATAAAGACGCAATTAAAAAAAGGGAGATTTTTATTATGACTAAACCATACCGTGCCGACCTTGTAGGTTCCTTCTTACGCCCAGCAGAATTAAAGCAAGCTCATGTGGATTTTTTAGCTGGCAAATTATCCAACGCCCGTGAAGTGGAAATTCAACACGCTGCGATCAAAGACTTGGTTGAAAAGCAAGCCGCTGCAGGTTTCAAAGCAGTGACCGATGGCGAATTTTCTCGTCAATACTGGCATTTGGACTTCTTGTGGGGCTTAACTGGCGTCGACAAGCTGAACAATGTCAAATATGAACGCAACTTTAAAGGTAACATCAACACTGCCGATAACGTGACGTTGACGGCACTGATTGCAGAAAACCCTCACCACCCATTCTATGATGCTTTCGAATATCTCAAGTCTGTCGCACCAGCTGGTACGGAACCTAAATTTACGATCCCAAGTCCTGGTTTGTTGTTCCGTGACCACCGCTCTGACAACTGGGCAGATTTCTACGACTCTTTTGATGCTTACAAGCAAGCCGTCACCGAAGCCTATTCTGACACGATCAAACATTTCTATGACCTGGGTTTGCGCTACTTGCAAATCGATGACACCAACTGGGCTTACTTGATCGATAACTTGAAGAAGACGCAAGGCGATGCTGAAGCCCAAAAGCCATTCGTTGAATTAGCAGAAACCGCTCATGACATCATCAAAGCTGTCTTGGAAGCCAAGCCTGCTGACTTGACCATCGCGTCTCACATTTGCCGTGGGAACTTCCAATCCACTTTCTTGTTTGCTGGTGGTTATGAATATGTGGCCGATTACATCAAAGACTTGCCATACGACGGTTTGTTCTTGGAATATGACAACGAACGCTCCGGTAGCTTTGAACCTTTGAAGACCTTGTGGAATGGCGACAAGAACAAGCGCATCGTTTTAGGCTTGATCACGTCTAAGTTTGCTGAATTGGAAGATCCAAAGGCTATTGAAGCGCGGATCGCAGAAGCCAGCCAATTCGTGCCAAAGGAAAACTTGGCGATTTCCACCCAATGTGGTTTTGCTTCGACTGAAGAAGGCAACAAGATCACCGATGCTGACCAATGGGCGAAATTAGCCCTGGTGCAAAAAGTCGCTGCTGACACCTGGAAGGACTAGATCATTTTGAAAAAGTGGGTTGGAAAAATTGCCATGGGGCTGGCGTTAGTGTTAGGCTTAGCCGCTTGTGGTCAAAAGAAAACTGAAGACAAAACCATCAACATCGGCTCCATGGTGTCAGATGTGACGATTTGGCGGCATATCGCTAAGTCTCCTGAAGCCAAGAAAATGGGCTTAAAGATCAAAGTCACCAGCTTTCAAGATGGGGTACAACTCAACCAAGCCACACTCGATGGGAGTGTCGACGTCAACGCCTTTCAGTCATACGCGTATTTCCAAGCGTTTAACAAAGAACAGAAAGCCGGCAAGCAAGTGGCACTTGGTACGACTTACTTGGAGCCGATGGGCATTTATTCCGACAAGCACAAGAACTTGAAGCATATCCCAGATGGCGCCACAGTCGTGATCGCAAACGATGCCGCCAACGAAACGCGTGGTTTGGAACTGCTCGCCAAAGCTGGTTTGATCACCTTGCCGAAAAATTTTGACGCGTTGGGCAAAGTCCAAGACATTCAATCCAATCCACACCACTTGAAGTTCAAAGAAGCCCAAGACAACACCATTCCGCGCCTGATGAAAGATGCTGATTATGGTTTGTTGGCCAACACCGTGGCCTATGAAGCGGGGTTGAATGTTCTCAAAGATGCGTTGTATCATGAAAAGGTCGACCAAACCACGCGCAAAAACGTGAACATTTTGGCTACTGCTGCTAAAAACAAAGACAACAAGGCATATCGCAAACTGACCACCTTGTATCACAAACCAGCCATTCAAAAATGGTTGACGAAGAAATTTGGCGGCACCAAAGTCGAAGTCCAAAAGCCGATCAGTTACTTAAAAAATTAGGAGGAATTTACCATGGCTAAAGTTGAAAGTTTTGAATTGGATCACACGAAAGTCTTAGCACCATATGTCCGCTTGATCGCGGTAGAAGAAGGGACTAAAGGCGATAAGATCTCAAACTTTGATTTACGTTTGGTTCAACCTAACAAAGATGCGATCCCAACTGGCGGCTTGCACACCATTGAACATCTGTTGGCTAGCTTGTTGCGCGACCGTATGGATGGCGTCATCGATTGCTCCCCATTTGGCTGCCGTACTGGGTTTCATTTGATCACTTGGGGCGAACACTCCACCACTGAAGTTGCCAAGGCCCTCAAAGGGAGCTTGGAAGCCATCGCCAATGATATCAAGTGGGAAGATGTGCCAGGCACGACCATCGATTCTTGCGGGAACTACAAAGATCACTCCTTATTCTCTGCTAAGGAATGGAGCAAGCTGATTTTAAGCCAAGGTATTTCCGATGATCCATTTGTTCGCAATGTGATCTAATTTTAAAATGTATGCAGACAGCCTCTCGACATTTTTGGTCGAGGGGCTGTTTTGATGTCCGGCATCGTAAGTGTTTCAGGCCCGCCATCAGGTGCCAGTGGTCTGGTTACGTTTCAGTGATTTGAAATTGGGACTCCAGCTGGCCGCCGCGACATAGTGAGGGTCCTCGGGAAAGCTAACTTGGATCATCGCTACGCTCTGATTCAAGTGGATCTTTCCCTGCGGCTTTCCGTAAGCGATAGATCGCCAACGGAAATCTCACTATGTCGCGACGGCCAGCTTCCGTCCCAATTTCAAATCACTTCCACCACGCCTGACCACTGACGCCAGATAGCTACGAAGCGTATGATGTCAACTTTGATACCATATTTAAGACATCTGAATGTCGCAACGTAAGCGTGTTGAATCTGTAAGTTAGTGATACCAACTAGAAAATATGTGAGCGGAAGCGCCTTGGCAGAACGGAGGAAAATTGGACAATTGCCCGTGAGAGTGAAATCAAGTGAAACGCCGGGTTATGGCGGTTCGCGCGGATTTCACCGGCAGATTTGAAGACAAGTGTTCTTCTTGGCTTCAAATCTAGGCAAAAGAGCATTGGCCTGGGTTTGGCCAATCTCTGGCGCCGGCCGCACCGGCAACTTGTCCAGTTTTCCGTAGTGTCGCCAAACGCTTTCGCTCACATGTTTTCGGCCAAAGGCAGATTGGTATAGCTAACTGGAAGATGAAAACCACGCTTACGATGCCGGACATCATCAGTAAGGCTTGCACTTTTTAGTGTACTGTGTATACTAGTACACGTAATACAAAATAAGGAGGCGCAGCGCATGGATGATCCGAGATTCAGTCATTTGGCTTACTATGAACGCTTAGTGCTGGAAATTAAATCGCAGATCCTCAATGGCGCGTTAGCCGTGGGCGACAAGCTCCCGTCAGTGCGCGACATGGCCAAGCAAATGCAGCTCAACCCCAACACAGTGGCCAAAGCTTACAAAGCTTTAGAAGCCCAACAAGTTGTTGAGGTCAAACCAGGGCTTGGCAGTTTTGTAGCCGAGCCTAAGCCTGGCACCGATGATAAAACGCTCGGCACTTTGCAAGCGCGGTTTCAAGCGGTCGTGGTGTCGGCGTTAACGGTAGGGGTACCGCTAACAGAACTTGAAGAATGGTTGCAAGACGCTGCCAAAGGAGGGATTTCATGACTGTTGTAGTCGAACACCTGGACAAAACGATTTTCAAAAAGCCAGTTTTGGCTGATATCAGCTTCACGTTAGTCCCAGGTGAAATTGTTGGGTTAGTCGGGCGCAATGGTGTGGGCAAAACCACCATGATGCGCACTTTAGTGGATCAATACCATCCAGATGCGGGTAAAATTCTGGTGAATGATGCCGACCTCGCAAGGGTGCCAGCACGCCGGTCAGATCTTTTCTATTTAGATGCAGAAGGCATTTTCTTTAAACGTTGGCGCTTGACCAAAGTCGGGCAAGCTTTTCAAGCAGGTTATCCCAACTTTGACATGGCAGCTTATACGAAGTTGCTGGCGCGCTTCAATTTGAAGGATCAACGCTATGGCCAATTGTCCAAAGGTTATCAAGCTTTGGTGCGCGTCGCTTTGGCAATCGCCAGTAATGCGGAATTCATTTTATTTGATGAACCGTTTGATGGCTTAGATGTGATCGTGCGCCAACAAATCGTCGACCTGGTGATCGATTTAGTCGCTGATGGTAAACGTGGTGTGTTGATCGCATCGCATGACTTGCGCGAACTTGATGGGTTAGCTGATCGGGTGTTGATGCTCAAACACGAAACCTTGATCAAAGACATTCGCTTAGAAGACTTGCGCAAGCTTGCTTCCAAGCGGCAGATGGTATTTTCGGGTAAAACTATTCCAGATGTGATCAAAGCCAACGGGCACGTTTTATCGATTCAAGGGCGCGTGGCGATCGTGTTGTTTGAAGATTACAACGATACGGTCAAATCTGAAGTTGAAGCGGTGAAACCAGTGTTGAATGAAGCTTTGCCATTGCAATTAGCCGATCTTTTTATCAGCGAGTTAAAGGAGGACTAAATCATGGTGAATATCAAACAACTATGGTGGCGGCGTTATCGTGGGTTATTGCTATTAGTCCTGATTGCCGCAACCGCATGGATGGCGTTGTTGGCCAACGGGAAAATTTCAAGTTATCAAGAAGGCATTCAACCCAAAGGCTATGCGTCACGTTATGCCTATCAGGATGAAGTGAACAATTACAAACAGCATCCCAAAGACTACAGTGAACCGTTGAAAGATTTTAAGTCTTGGCAGCGTCAAACTGCGCAAATTTACCAAAGTCCTCAAGAATCTGCCAAAAGTATGGGCTTATCGAAAGACGAAACCGTCTTGCCGGCTTTTTCAAATGGTGAAGTAGTCGATATTGTGATCATTGTCGCGGCGTTATTGATCGGTGCTTTTGTGGCGGCGTGGGATCATTTAAGTCAATTTGATCGGTTTATCTTTGGCTTAGGCGTCAAACGTCAACAATATTACTGGTGGCGCACTAGCGGCTTGATCGGTTTAGCAACAGTGGCAACCGTGATCACGTTTGGTGGCTACTGGACATTGCTGTTCGCCAACATTCCTAGTGATATCGTGAATTTGTCAGGTTCGACGGCGTTGGCAATTTTTGGCTATAATTGGATCTTGACGGTGATGGGGATTTTGTTAGGACAGTTGATCGGCATCGTGGTGTCCAATCCAGTTGCCGTTGGGGTCACCAGCGTCGTTAGTATGATTCTGGGCTACTTGGGCGTCCAAAATCTGAGCACCTTGGCCGTTCAATTCAAGTGGATCAAGGGTAGCTTTCAATTAGATATGCCATTAGCTGGTTATTGGCCGATCATCATCGGGGCGGCAGTGCTGGTAGTAGGGGCATTATTTGGAGGCAAGCGAGCTTATCAGCAGTTGTCCTTGGATTATCCCGGCTGGCTACGGTTGCACAAGGCTTTGATCCCAACGACAGTCGTTGCTGTGATCCTGATCGCCAGTGGGGTGATGTTCTTCACCGAGCATGGTTATTGGGATAATCACACGTTGATGGTTCAATTTGTGATCGCTGTGATTGCTGGTGGCGTCGCCTTTTGGCATCATCGACGGATGACGACTGCATAAACTAGTCATGTGCCGCTGTGATTAATGCAAGCGATGCAATCGCTAGTCAAAATAAAGTTACCATGTTATACTCCTATCGAAGAGTAAAGTTCAAATTCTGACACCGCATCGGCGTAGTGACCCGATGTATGTTGGCGGCGAGGCCCCTTGTGGACCTCGTTTTTTTGTGGTGAATTGTCAAATTAAGTGCAAAGTCTCATTATAGAAAACTTCGTAGGG
>NZ_AZEU01000258.1 GCF_001435035.1 Lacticaseibacillus manihotivorans DSM 13343 = JCM 12514 | reverse complement strand
AAGGTAGTCCTTTGAAAACTGAACAAAGTTTCGTAAATGTGATAGGGCTTTTCTTAATTGAAAAGAATTAAACATGACGCGAAGTCAATTCGCTAGTAACAACAAATCGAGCTATTCAAATAACTCATTATATGAGAGTTTGATCCTGGCTCAGGATGAACGCTGGCGGCGTGCCTAATACATGCAAGTCGAACGAGATTTTATTAATTGATTACTTCGGTATGATTTTTCTAAAATCGAGTGGCGGACGGGTGAGTAACACGTGGGTAACCTGCCCTTAAGTAGGGGATAACATTTGGAAACAGATGCTAATACCGTATAAATCTCAGAAACACATGTTTCTGAGCTGAAAGGCGGCTTTCGAGCTGTCGCTTTTGGATGGACCCGCGGCGTATTAGCTAGTTGGTGAGGTAAAGGCTCACCAAGGCAGTGATACGTAGCCGACCTGAGAGGGTGATCGGCCACATTGGGACTGAGACACGGCCCAAACTCCTACGGGAGGCAGCAGTAGGGAATCTTCCACAATGGACGAAAGTCTGATGGAGCAACGCCGCGTGAGTGAAGAAGGTTTTCGGATCGTAAAACTCTGTTGTTGGAGAAGAACACGTTTGAGAGTAACTGTTCAGACGTTGACGGTATCCAACCAGAAAGCCACGGCTAACTACGTGCCAGCAGCCGCGGTAATACGTAGGTGGCAAGCGTTATCCGGATTTATTGGGCGTAAAGCGAGCGCAGGCGGTTTCTTAAGTCTGATGTGAAAGCCTTCGGCTTAACCGAAGAAGTGCATCGGAAACTGGG
>NZ_AZEU01000032.1 GCF_001435035.1 Lacticaseibacillus manihotivorans DSM 13343 = JCM 12514 | reverse complement strand
GTTCGGTAAAAACACTAGGATCCTCCAACAGCGACAACTGATTAGGATCAGTCATCTTCTCTGAACGAACGCCATAGAGTTTCCGATTAAGGAATGCCACTTGCTCCTTTAGGAGCTGGATTTCCTTGAGTGCCTGCGCTAACAGGTCTTCAGTCGTTTGTGTCATTGCGCTACCTTCGTTTCGTTGTCGTTGAAGGGAGCTTACCACTAATGAAACCGTTTGAACAGTACTAACGAGATGTTTTTTTGCTTGGCCGATTGTGCTTGATGGTTGATTCCAATCCCCAACCTGATAGTAGTCGTTGGAGCTGCTTCGGGTGGAGCCTTCTCACCTCTTTTTGTGTTGTCGGCCACTGAAGTCGGCCGTTTTCGATACGCTTGTATAATAAGAGAAACCCGTCACCGTCCCAGTAAAGTGCTTTGAAGCGGTCCTTGCGAGTGCCGCAGAACAGAAATAGTGCACGACTGTATGG
>NZ_AZEU01000257.1 GCF_001435035.1 Lacticaseibacillus manihotivorans DSM 13343 = JCM 12514 | reverse complement strand
AGTTCGCCTCACGGTGTCGTGCCACGGAGTGGCTAACTTGTTCTTGCAATTTGCGACTTTATCTTTTAACTTGAAAGTCGTTGGATAAATTTGAATCGAACTTGGGGTGCTGGAGCCGCCTAAGCTGGTCAACAACGCTGACCGCGTGGAATTATCCATGGTTTGACCAGTGATCACGTTAGCTGAACTTGCTTTTTGGGCAGTGACAATGGCCGAATCCTTGTTGGTGTTCAACACATCTTTGGTCAAAGCTGCGCTATAAGCAATCCCGCTGGATAACAAGCCATCGGAGTTCTTGGACTTCACGCGGACGATCCCCGCGATGGTCAACGTCTTGGTTTTGGCAGCGCTGGCCATTTTGGCATAATCCGTGCCTGGCATATAAGTCCCAGTTGGTAACTTACTATAGTAGTCATCGTTAGCGACCACTTTGACTTGGGTGCCCACTAAATCTTTATATTGAACCTTTTGGCCTTCTTTGGCTGTGTAGCCGAGGTTCTTCAAGGCATTGATATCAACAGAGTTATCTTTGTTCACCACTAAAATGATATCGTTGGCACTAGTCGGGTATTTCCCGGCGATCACTTTATAGTAAGTCTTCAAGAAACTTTGGCCACCATTGCGATCGATCGGATAAACCGAACCGCCGATCCCAGTCGAAGCGGCCATCATCGCGCTGGCGTTGACCGTGTTGCTGTCAGGATCAGAAGTCGAGAACGTGACAGTTTTATACTTGCCATTGACTTCGCGAATCAAATTCATCCCAGTCCCATAAGTCACCGCAATATTTTTGGCGTCTTTTTTCGGCATTTGGTTGACGTAAGCCAGATACTTCTTCGTCAACTTATTGGTGTGTTGCGCTTTTTCAGCATCAGACTTTTCGGCAGTCAAATGATCGGCTTTGGAGAAAGTCTTGGTTTTAGTCCCAGTCATCATTGAACTGGTATCAGTCCCAGTTTGCGAAATCCTGACTGGCATCGAGGCCATGGCTTCTGATTGCGTTTTATCAATTTGTTTTTGGAAACCATTAGACAGCGCGAGCACCACCGCAATGGAAATGATCCCGATGCTGGAAGCAAATACCGTCAAAAAGGTCCGGCCTTTTTTGGTGCGGATGTTGTTGAAACTGAGCTTCAACGCCGTCCAATAACTCATCTTCGTCCGGTTGAGTTTAAACTCATCGGTTTTTTCATGTTCAACATGCGGATTGGAATCATGTTGGATCTGCCCATCAGCAAATTCGATCACCCGATCCGCATATTTGCGGGCCAATTGTGGGTTATGCGTGACCATGATGACCAAGCGTTCTTTGGATAAGTCCCGGATCAACTTCATGATTTCTTCAGAAGTTTCGGAATCCAAAGCGCCAGTAGGTTCATCAGCAAGTAAAATCTCAGGATCATTGGCGATCGCCCGCGCAATGGCGACCCGTTGCATTTGGCCCCCAGATAATTGTTGCGGCGACTTGTGCATGTGCTCTTTTAAGCCCACGCGGATCAACGCATCTTCAGCGCGCTGTTTCTTTTCAGCCGCTGGGACGCCAGACAAGGTCATCCCCATTTCCACGTTATCGATGATCGACAGGTGCGAAATCAAATTATACGACTGGAAAATGAAGCCAACGGAATTGTTCCGATACGCATCCCAATCAGCATCTTTAAAGGCTTTAGTCGACTTGCCTTTGATCAGCAAATCCCCGGAATCATAGCGATCCAAGCCACCGATAATATTCAACATGGTGGTTTTCCCAGAACCAGAAGGCCCTAAGATCGCAACAAATTCTTGTTGGCGAAAAGCCACCGACACATCATCTTGCGCTTTGGTGGTGGTGCCACCCACATTGTAATATTTCTTGATATGTTTTAATTCAAGCACGCTGTTTTCCCCTTTGATGCCACGCGGACGACGCCGACATGGATACTTGACAATTGCTAACTATATCGGCATAGTCTAGTCACCGCATCAGTATTAAGACTGAAACAGCTATATACCGCGCCACATAAGTGTTTGTAAAACTTATTATAGCATACGATTTGTGACCAGATTTCCCGTTAATATCTCGTTTTTTCCCGTTAAATCTGGTCAATTTCTGGTCAAAAAGTCTCTCACACATCGGTTTTAATAACGCAAACGTCGCCCAGTTGGGCTTATTTTTTTGCAATCAAAAAGCCCACCGGATGGCAGACTACGAGCAAAAAAATAAGCCCGAAGGCCTATATTTCAATACTGTGTTCACTAAATAAGTCGGTCGTTCTAATCGTTGGTAGCAGGACCGTCTGCGCCGAATCGAGACCGGTAACCATAGAAATGGTACTGCGAACATATGGAAATAAAATAGCTGTCCCGTTTACTGTTAAAATCCGGCCAATTTCGTCCCTATCGTTTAGGTCGTCGGAGACATCAAAAAAAGCGGATATAGTTATCAGGATTGCCTTTGATTCAGCATTATTTTCCGTGTTAATCGACTCAGAACCTATCTTTAGTGAAACATCCAAAACAAGTTTTCCGTGATACAAATCGTCAGTAATTGCAACACTCGGCTTCAAATGGAATCCCACGGGGATCGATTCGCTTACGTGCTTATCAAGAGTATATTGCAAGTTTTCAATTGTGTACGCTTGGAGCGAGATTACCGGCTTTGCCGATTTTTTTTCATTTTTCACTATGCAGCCTCGTCGAGAAATTTGTCAGTATGCTTCTGATGTCTGTCGCTCGTCTTAACGTGGTAATCATGAAATATTTGTCCACGCTGTCCTTTCGGCAATACATTCTGCTGGTTTGAAAGTTTTACTATTTCGGTAAGTCGTTGAACCGTTGCGGTAATTTGCTTGACCTGGTCCATATCTTCCGGAAGAATTCGTGCTGAATCTAATAAACTTTGAATCGCACGTTTCACGGTTCCGGTAAGCATTTTGGTCCGAACTCTATCCTGAATAGTCTCGATTTCTTTCTCAGTGGCCTTGAAACCCGAGTTTCTCAATTTTTCGTCAAATTGGTCAAGGGTAAGTGTTTCATATTTCATAAGTTTTCCCTCCTCAACAGAAGCGGTACTGTCAAACGTACCTCGTTTAAATTCATAATTTCCGAACAATAAAAAACACC
>NZ_AZEU01000256.1 GCF_001435035.1 Lacticaseibacillus manihotivorans DSM 13343 = JCM 12514 | reverse complement strand
AAAGGCCTAAAACTTCCGGCGTTGAAGTGCTCTTCAACACCAAAAATTTTAGACCCTTTTTTATTTTGGGAGCCGAGCGGGGTCAGGGATTCAAAAAGTGCCGCCAATGCTTGGGAGCAAATTGACGGCACAAAAAAACGCAGCACCTTGGGAGTTATGCTGCGTCGATGGGTGTAAATGGCTTGGGAGACATTTACTCAATTAGTTTAACACTCTACCGCTTGGGACACAATTAAGATTGTGTAAAAAGGTAGCTTGGGATCAAAAACCGCCATCACTGGCGGTTTTTTTGTGCCTAAGTTTGTGTATGTTGTTAGGATTGCTTGCGTGGAACCTTACAAAAGGTGGCACTGGTATCGTTCACTTTAGCGACGACATCAAAATCCGGATCGTTTTGTAATTGACCGAAATTTAATTCCGAATAACCGTCTGCGGTTTCGTCGACGCTGACCAACAGTTTGGCGATCATTTTTAAGTGGTCGGCTTCGTGGCGATGTTTGGCTAAAATATCAGCAGCTTTGGTCAAGGTGTAGCCTTCATCGATCATGGACTTCACTAACATGAGTCGTGCTAAGTTTGGAAAGTTAAAACGTTTGTTACCACCTTCCTCGCGACGAAAAGACGATACAAGCGATTTTTTCTCCCAGTAGCGGATTTGCGTGGCAGTCGCGCCGGTGATCCGACTGGCTTCGCCGATCCCCACCGACAGATCCAAGTCTTTCAGCCGTTTGGTAAAATCTGGTCCCATACTTACCTCCGTTATGACGCTTTGTCATTTTTATGACGTATTTTCTGAAAACATATTGACTAACTAATAATGTAAGTGTAACATAACGTTTTGTCAATATCATATTATGTGATAAAGAAATTACGAAATATATTAAAAGGGGCGATATAATTGCCAGTACAAGATCGACATGGTAAAGCCATCAATGTACCTTTAATGGTCGTAACGCTGATTGTCGGCGTGTTTATTACCGTATTGAACCAAACGATCCTCACCACAGCCTTTCCAACGTTAATGAAGGCTTTTGATATTTCTACTGGGACGGTTCAGTGGCTGACCACCGGTTTTATGATGGTCAATGGGATCATGATCCCAGTTTCGGCGTACTTATCCGCCAAAGTTTCCACCAAATGGTTATACATCGGCGCGATGAGTATTTTCGGCATTGTGTCGCGCGGCACGCTATTCCGGCGGCCAATATTCAAAATAATCCGGCGGAAT
>NZ_AZEU01000255.1 GCF_001435035.1 Lacticaseibacillus manihotivorans DSM 13343 = JCM 12514 | reverse complement strand
AGACCGGCCAGATGCGATTTCATGTCCCAAATACCGAGGTGAATAATCCAGGATAAGCACTAGCCGATTTTGACCATGGTCGTGTTTTTCACGACTATTCAGAAACAAGGATAAGCTTTGGAAACATTGTTTCTGGAAATCGAATCAGGGAGATCGCTGATTTTATCAGGGGGGTATAATTCGGCAAAGTACGAGGCCATTGAAAAAACGAAGTGAGTCGAGAGGAACATCATCGAGCATTTGTTAATGATAGGGTGTATCCGTTCGGACGGACTTTCCTGAATTGACAATCAGCCCAAGCGTGTCGGGGGACCGTAATTTGTAGAAAAACGCTTGTTTTTATGGTACCAAATGGTACCATAAAGCTAGAGGTGATTTTTATGACTAGCCAAGTACATTTCAGAATGAGCGAAAAAGAAAAAAAGGACTTCGAGATTGTCCTAAGTCGTGTGGGATTAACCCCCGGAGAAGCCTTTCGTATCTTTGCCAAGAAATCCATTGAAGCCGGAGGAATTCCCTTTGAGGTCTCTCAGCCAAACACACGTTTAAAAAAGGCTATTAGGAGTCAAGATTACGTTGAATTTAACGATCCTGAGGAAGGGCTGGATTGGTTAAATGAATAAGTTTATTTATAAACCAGCCTTTGAACGTCAATTTAAAAAACATTACAAGACGATTTTAAAAGGGGGGCGCTATAAAAAAGAAGATTTTGAAGCTGTTTATCATAAACTATTACGAGATGAACCGTTAGATCCACATTATAATGATCACCCTTTGGTTAATCGTAAACCAGAGCGTGATTTACATATCAGGCCGGATTGGTTATTAATTTACAAATATGATGGTGAGTTTGTGCGCTTTATCGACACGGGTTCGCATTCAGATCTTTTTAACTGAATCCCGCGTTTTACAATCAAGTTAGCCACTATCGTTAGCACTCAGACAAAATA
>NZ_AZEU01000254.1 GCF_001435035.1 Lacticaseibacillus manihotivorans DSM 13343 = JCM 12514 | reverse complement strand
GTCTACAACACTTATGGCCCAACGGAAGCCACAGTCGCAGTGACCGCCGTTGAAATTACTCCGGCAGTGTTGGAAAAATATAACCGCTTGCCGATTGGGGTGGCTAAGCCTGATACCAAGATCTCGTTGCGTGAAGACTCACTGCGCCAAGAAGATGGACATACCGTTGGCGAGTTGATGATCCAAGGCCCAAGCGTCTCCAAAGGCTACCTCAACAATCCTGAAAAAACCGCCAAAGCTTTTTCTCAAGCTGGGTATGCCACTGGTGACCTCGGTTATATCGATGAAGCGGGGATGATTTTCTACCGCGGGCGGACTGATTTTCAAATCAAACTCAATGGGTATCGCATCGAACTTGAAGAAGTGAACCATTACTTGAATGATTCGCCTTTGATCGCGCAAGGCGTGGCGATCCCCAAATATAATCGTGACCATAAAGTCGCGAAGCTACTGGCATATATCGTGCCGGAAAAACATCATTTTGAATCTGAATTACAGTTGACCCAAGCGATTCGCAAGTCGTTAGAAAGTACGATGATGAGCTACATGGTGCCGCAGCGCTTTGTTTATCGCGATGCGTTGCCACTGACGGCCAACGGGAAGGTGGCGGTCAAGCAGTTGATTGCTGAGGTCAACGCATGATCAATTTACAACCTTATTCAGATCCGCAGTATTTTATCTACTTGCTGATCGCGTTGATCCCACTGGTGGTGGGGTTGTGGCATGGCCATCGCTTGAAAGTCTATGAAGTGCTGGTGAGCTTAGGCTTTATCACCTTGATGTTCACCGGGGAAAAATGGACGCAAGGGCTGGCGTTGATTGGCTATCTGGTGTGGCAAGTAGTGGTGATTTTCACTTATGCCCATTACCGTAAAACGCATAATCAAACATCATGGTTTGTGATCGCAGTGCTGGCCGCAATTTTGCC
>NZ_AZEU01000253.1:26317-26678 GCF_001435035.1 Lacticaseibacillus manihotivorans DSM 13343 = JCM 12514 | reverse complement strand
TTTTGAATACATAATGACATCATACCCGAAGTCCAGGTTTTTGTCCGCACGCCCAACCGCTGATGCGCTTTCGACTAAAAATCAAGCCAAGAAGCCCGCTTGTCTTTATTTTTGCCGGTGAAATCCGCGCGAGTCGCCAAAAAACGGCGTCTCACTTGATTTCACTCCCACAGGCAATTGTCCAATTTTCCTCCGTTCTGCCAAGCCGCTTCCGCTCACATATTTTCTGAGTTGGTATTACTAACTTACAGATTCAACACGCTTGCGTGCACTCGTATTGCTGTACTTACGATTATTTAAACGTCGACATCGTACGTTTCGTAGCCATCGGGCGTCAGTGGTCTAACGTAGTGGAAGTGAC
>NZ_AZEU01000253.1:26137-26261 GCF_001435035.1 Lacticaseibacillus manihotivorans DSM 13343 = JCM 12514 | reverse complement strand
TGGGGAGCGTAGCGACACATCTCGGCTAGCTTTCCCGAGGACC
This sequence comes from Lacticaseibacillus manihotivorans DSM 13343 = JCM 12514, assembly GCF_001435035.1. Taxonomy (GTDB): domain Bacteria; phylum Bacillota; class Bacilli; order Lactobacillales; family Lactobacillaceae; genus Lacticaseibacillus; species Lacticaseibacillus manihotivorans. The sequence goes on along the minus strand of NZ_AZEU01000253.1, from coordinate 26,218 downwards.
CTCTCCACGTCGATCCGTGCCAGCTGGAGTCCCAATTTCAAATCACTGTAACGGAGTTAGACCACTGGCGCCTGATGGCGG
>NZ_AZEU01000253.1:0-26127 GCF_001435035.1 Lacticaseibacillus manihotivorans DSM 13343 = JCM 12514 | reverse complement strand
TTACGATGCCGGACAGCAATACAATTTCAAAAGCCGGATTTAAAGATGAAAGAGTATTACACCGAAACGAAGCATCATTGATTGAGACAAAGAAACCGCCACAAGCCTCATTAGGACTTGTGACGGTTTCTCATTCAACTAAGCCTGATCGTTGTGATCGTCGTCAGTTGATTTTGGTTCAGCTGGTTGATCTTCAGACTTGGCATCGTCAGCTTGAGGTGCTGCTTCTGATGGCGCATCTTCAGTCTTTGGTTCAGCTTCAGTTGCAGGTGCTTCAGGCTTCGCTTCAGTCACTGGCTTTGAATCATCAGTGGCGTCTGCATTGACACTAGCCGCATCGTCAGCTTGTTTTTCGGCATCTTTTTGTTCCAAGGCCTTCTTAGATTCTTCGAAGGTCGCGGCTTTTTCAGACGGGAATTCATCAGCTGGTTTTTCAGGCATCTTACCCGTATTGAAAATGGATAAGATTTCCTTTTCGTTCAAGGTTTCGTGTTCCAACAAGGCCAAAGCAATGGCTTTATGTTGTTCACGATGGGATTCGATGATATCATGGGCGCGTTTGTGCGCTTCATCAATGATCGCCCGCACTTCATCGTCGATGGCAGCGGCAGTTGCTTGTGAATACATCACTTGACCGTATTCATTTTGCGCACCGGCACCTTCTAAGGAAACCGTGCCTAACTTATCAGACATCCCATATTGGGTGACCATGGAACGGGCCATTTGGGTGGCTTGTTCAAAGTCATTGGAAGCACCAGTGGCGATCACATGAAAAATGATCTCTTCAGCGGTACGGCCACCCATTAACCCAGTGAGTTGTTCCATCATGTCTTTTTTGGTCAACATGAATTGATCTTCTTTAGGCAAAGTGATGGCATAACCGCCAGCACGCCCACGAGGAATGATGGTAACTTTACGAACGACCCGAGAATCCGATAAGACTAACCCGATCACCGCATGCCCAGCTTCGTGGTAAGCCACGATTTCGCGTTCTTTCTTGGAAATCACGCGATCTTTCTTAGCAGGGCCCGCAATGACGCGGTCTTCGGCTTCATCGATATCAGTGGCATCGATTTGTTTCTTAGAACGACGGGCTGCGACTAAGGCAGCTTCGTTGAGTAAGTTTTCCAAATCGGCCCCGACAAATCCAGGAGTGGTCTTCGCGAGTTCCTTCAAGTCCACGTCATCAGCCAATGGCTTGTTTTTGGCATGAACTTTCAAAATGGCTTCACGGCCTTTAACATCAGGACGACCAACTAAAATCTTCCGGTCAAAACGACCTGGACGCAGCAAGGCGGGATCTAAGACATCAGAACGGTTAGTCGCGGCCATCACAATGACGCCTTCGTTACCGGTAAACCCATCCATTTCAACCAACAATTGGTTCAAGGTTTGTTCACGTTCATCATGACCGCCACCCATGCCGTTGCCACGTTGGCGACCAACGGCATCGATTTCATCAATGAAGATGATAGCAGGGGCGTTCTTTTTGGCTTGATCAAAGAGATCATGCACACGAGAAGCGCCGACGCCGACGAACATTTCCACGAAGTCAGACCCAGAAATGGAGAAGAATGGCACGCCTGCTTCACCGGCTACGGCTTTAGCCAGCAAAGTTTTACCAGTACCAGGAGGCCCTTCGAGGAGCACACCGGCTGGGATGCGCGCGCCGAGTCCAGAGAACTTGCGCGGATCTTTTAAGAACTCAACGACTTCAACCAGTTCTTGTTTTTCTTCTTCAGCCCCAGCGACATCTGAGAAGCGGACCTTGTTGGCCTTTTTATCAGCTTGTTTGGCTTTGGACTTGCCGAAGTTCATCACGCGACCATTGCCACCGCCTTGACCGGCTTGGTTCATCATCATATAGAAGAACACCATGATGACCACCATTGGGACGATGGTTAAGATCAAGGACAACCAAGTCCCAGATTGCGATTCCGTCAAGGTGTTAGACTTGACATCATTTTTCTCTGCGGCTTTGGTAATGGCGTTGATTGTGGCATCGTTAGCTGGAATGTAGGCGGAGAACTTCTTGGTCTTGGCTGGTGCTTGGCTCAAAAAGCTGGTGCTTGATGAGGAGTCGCCTGTGACTTTTTGTTCTTTGCGATATTCACCGCTGACTTTGTAAACCCCACCGGATGGTTGGATCTCAAAGGACTTGATGTCATTTTGCTTCAGTTGGCTAATAAATTGACTGGTTTGCAATTCTTGGGTCGTGGAGCCGCCACTGTCCCGTAAGTAATAAGCAAAACCGGTCACCAGCAACACGAACAAGACAACATACATTGCCGTGCCGCCGAATAGCCCGTTTCTTGGTTTTTTATTCATACATAACCTCCAGCAACAATAGGTAAAAAGCGTGCTTAGTAGCTATAATACTACATCCCACTGATTAATGGGCATAAACTTCAGGTTTCAAAACGCCAATGTAAGGTAAATTACGATAACGTTCCGCAAAATCTAACCCATAGCCGACCACAAATTCGTTGGGAACCGTGGTACCAACGTAATCCGCATGCACTGGGGCCACGCGGCGTTCCGGCTTATCCATCAAAGTACAAATGCGTACCGAGTTGGCATTGCGGGTTTTAAAGATCTGGGTGAGGTAATGCAAGGTGCGGCCAGTATCGACGATATCTTCAACGATCAACACATCGCGGTTGGCGACACTGGTATCGAGATCTTTTAAGATCTTCACTTCGCCGCTAGACTCAGTTTCGTTGCCATAGCTGGAAACATCCATAAAGTCGATTTCTAAATAGTCATCGACTTCACGCACCAAGTCCGTCATAAACATGATCGCACCTTTTAAAATGCAGATCACCAACGGATTTTTGCCTGCATAATCGTGCTTGATCTGTTTAGCCAAACGCTTGGTGATGTCATGAATGTCTTCTTGGGAGTACAAGACCTTTAAGATATCATTTTCCATTATTATCCTCACTATCATTTGCCGGTTTTTTCAGTGCCAATACAGCCTGAATTATATCAGTTTGCCGCGTTTGAAACAATTCAGGATGCGTTGGGATCTCCACCCAAACCAGCTGAAAATCTTGATCTGCCACCAGTAAATCGTCACGTCTAAATTGGGGGACTTTTTGGCCGATCAACCAAGGTTGCAGCTTTTTGTGGTGACCATTGGGCAACGCCACATAATCGCCTGCCACTTTTTGGCGGATGACCACAGGCTTAGCCGGGACATAAGCCCAAGTGTCGCATTGCGGGCGTTCATGGAATAACCCAATCATCCGGCCGTCAGCCAATTCATGCCATGTGTCATCGACGGACAATGGCAACTCTGGTTGACGGATAGCTCTTGGCGCATCGACATATAACTTTCCATATGCAGCATCTAAGTGATGTTTCGCCACATCAAAATGCTTATTGCCTTTGGCTTGGGCTAACGCTTGCAGCACTTGGGTGATCACTTGGGCGGGAATTTGAATGTGGAACGCTTGTAAGTATTGTTCAAGCACCAAGCGTTGCACGCCGGCAGTTTGTTTCAACAACGACGTCCAATCCGTCCTCATTTCCGGTTTTGGTACTAAAGCTTGCAGTCCAGGAGTCGCCAACTGGATCAGCGCTTCAAGGCTTTCGCTAAAGCGTTGGGTATGTAACAACACCCCTGCATTCAAATCCTTCAATACTGGTGTAACAAGATGTCTCACCCGATTGCGCGCGATGGTGTCATCCGCATTGGTTTGATCTACCGAATAAGGCACGTGATGTTTTTCAGCGTAGGCGTGTAAATCAGCTTTGCTGAAGTGCAGCAGTGGGCGCAAAACTTGTAAGTCTCCCAGTGGGCGGCTTGGTTGCATGCCGCTCATCGCCATCACATTCCCAGAGCGGGCAAGTTGCAGTAAAATGCCTTCCAGTTGATCATCCCCGTGATGGGCTAACACTAAGTATTGACTGTGGTATCGATGCGCCGTATCGGCTAAAAACTGATACCGCGCAGTTCGCGCCGTGGCTTCGCTAACCGTTTGATCGGCTTTACGCAACCATTCACCAGCAACGACGGTCACGCCAAGTTGTTTGGCATAATCTTCAACCAGTTGGACATCATCCCCGCTGGTTGCCCTCATCTGGTGATCAAAGGTTGCAGCGATCAACGGATGCGTGGTTTGTGAGAGTAAGTTCAGTAACACCATAGAATCAACGCCGCCTGACACCGCGACGATCAGCGGTGCTTTTGGGTCAAGGGCGAAGTCATGGAGTAAGTCATTCCCAGATAGCATATGGGCTCCTTTCTACGCGCTGTCTTGTGAATGTGCATTCACTTTACCACTGCAAGCAGAGGCTCGCGTGAGACTTTAGTCTGAATTATGACGTTGTGTCGTGATTTTTTGACCAATTTTTACCAAAACGTCATATCAAGGGATACAGGGCTTTCAAACCTTAAAAAGAAAATAGTCGGAACGACGACGCGTTCCGACTATTGATTTTCGATTAACGTGACTAGCTCCGGCGACCGCCACGACCACCACGTTTACCTTCAGTGTTGCGCTTCAAACTGCTTAAGCGATCTTCGCTTTCTTTCAAAAAGCCAGACATCATCGCGTCAAAACCAGTTAAAGCAGGCTTTTGTTGTTGGGCATGCTTGTTTTGCGGACGTGGCGAATGGGAAGCGCCATGATTTTGAGGACGTGGCGCTTGATGGTCGCGATCGTGATTGGCTGGACCATGGGCATGGCCGCCTTGATGGTGACCATGTTCAACGTGTTCCTTGCCATCAGCGCGGCGGATCGATAAGCCCACTTTGCCATCTTTGATCTGCATCACCACGGCAGTCACGGTATCCCCGACGCTTAACACATCGTGAATATCTTTGACATACCCATCAGAGATCTCACTGATGTGGACTAATCCAGACTTGCCTGCTCCCAGATCAACAAAGGCGCCAAAATTCGTGATCCCTGTGACCTTGCCAGAAACCTTTGCGCCGACTTCAACTGCCATATAAAAAATTGTCCTCCGTGTCTAATGTGACTCTTAGTATACCATGCCGCAAGTGGTGTGCAAGCAGATCAGTTGCCGTTTAAGTTGAGCTTGCCTGCAGTCCCAGGCAATTCAAAAATCACTTCGCCAGACTTGGACACCATATACTTTTGGCGCACTAGTTTGGCTAAATAATCATCATTGTGAAGCTGGTCCACTTGCACTTTTAACGCTTGCTTTTTGGCTTCGACTGATTTGAGCTGCGATTTCGCCTGCGTGACTTGTGCTTGGCTTTGTTGGATCTGCGTATGCACATGATACAGCTGCCAACCGCCAACCACCAAAATCAAAGCTAAAACACCTAGCAAGAGGCGCAGGCGGATTTTGTGTAGGCGCGATAATTTTGGTTTGTCTGCACGCGGCGGCGTTAACGGGCGCTGCGGCATGCGCTTGATTTTGGACTGTTCCATCATGCGGCCACCTTTCGTCAATAACTTTAGTATACCAAAGTATCCGCTTGCGGCATATTACAGCCAGGTAAAATCAGTACTGTTCTTTGTAAGTTTCGGAAACCACGCTGAACATTTCCCCAGCATCTTGCTTCTTAGTGGATTCAACGAGTGCTTCAACTTTAACGGTTAAGGTTTTATTGCCAAAAGCAATCACCAACACATCGCCAACTGACACATCAGTTGACGACTTAGCGATTTTATCGTTAATGGTGATGCGGCCTTTATCCGCAATTTCTTTGGCGACAGTGCGCCGCTTGATAATGCGAGAAACTTTCAAAAATTTATCTAATCGCATGTTATTTCCTTTCAATTGTCTGTCAGCGCAAACGCCGACTGCAAAAACTATCCATGTATTGCGTGTAAGACTTTTGGCGTTAGTGCTTATGCGTCATTTTAAGAAATCTGCGCCCTAATGGCAAGGCTAAGACTTCTCGTGCCGTGAATAAGCGAGTAAACGTTGCCCCGGCCACAAACACAATCACCCCAACGATCACTGCCACGATCGCCACGAGGATCGATTGCCCTCGACTGTCAAAAGGCAAGACCTTTATCACACCCCACACGACTGCGACCATCGCCGCAGTGATCACTGCCAGTTTCGTGTAGAAGTGATCCCGATCGGCAATTTGGCGAATCGTTCTTGGCACTTGAATCGCCAATAATCCGGTGATCACGCCTAAGGCTAACACCGTGGCAATACTGGCGCCAAGCGTGCCAAAGCGCGTCACCAACCACTGATTGATCACAAGTTTCACCACAAAGCCGATCATCAAGGTCCGTGTGGTGCCGCGATAGCGATTCAAGCTTTGCAAAATCGCATTATACGCATTGATCATCGCCACCAGCACAATCGCAATGACATAAGTTTGCAAGGCCAACTGGCCATCGCGATCTCCAAACAGCAACCAGTTAACCGCCGGCATCACCACGACCAAGCCGGCTGTTGCCGCAGTGGATAATGCTAAATTGAAGCGGATCAGCTGCGCGGCAGTTTGTTCAAAGCGATGATGTTGCCCGCGCGCAAAGGCTGTGGTCAAGCTCGGCAAAAGCGTCGCCGACAAGGCTGTGGCCACCACTAAGCCTAATTGTACTAACGGTTGGCCGCGATCATAAACCCCTTTTAAGCTTTTCGCCAAGGCAAAAGGCACGCCACTAGCTTGTAAACCGCGAGTGACGGTAAATGAATCGACCAGTTGCAACACGATCAGCATGGCGGCAAACAAGGCGATACTGCCACCTTCAACCACAAAGCGTTTCAACAAATGCGCATAGCTGACAAATCCCGGCCAAGCAAAATGCTTTTTGGCAAAAATGCGATGAAATGCCGGCCACAAGGTTCCAGCAGCAGCTAAGCCACCGAAAAAAGCCCCACTCATCGCCACCGCGCCCATTTTGTAAGGATCCCAGTGGGCCTTGGCGGCAACGCTGGCGGCAATTAAGATCACCGCCACGCGAATCACTTGCTCAACCACTTGGCTGACTGCAGTTTTGGACATGTCAAAGGTTCCTTGGAAATAACCGCGCCCAGTGGCTAAAATCGGCATCACCAAAAACATGAACGCCACGGTTTGGATCAAACTCGCCAATTGAGGATCTGCCATGGCGCGGGCAATCAATCCAGAACAGCCATACAAGCCAATGAACATCGCCCCACTCAACCACATTAACAACACTTGGGCTTGATGGGTGACTTCAGCTTGGGCTTGCGGCTCTCGCGCTTCAGCGACAAGTTTGGAAATAAACACCGGAAACCCTGACAACGCAAAGGTCATCCCGATGCCATACAGCGGGTAAACTTGTTGGTACACATAAAAGCCGGTATCCCCGACTAAATTTTGAAACGGCACGCGGTAGATCGCACTTAAAATTTTGGCGATCATCGCCGCCAAGCTCAAGGTCCACGCCCCTTGCATCAGGCGTTTCATTTGGGGATTTTGCATATCAAACCTCGATTGGGGATGTGTTTGGCGCAACGATGGCTTGCATCGCCTGACAAAAGGCGATCAATTCATTTAACCAGTCTGCAGGTTGCATAGTTTTCGGCACCGTCAAGGACACTTTCATTTTGGCCGCGTCTGCTGCCACGCGCGCTTTCAACGTGGTCGCTTTCAGCGCTTTGAAAATTTCTACCCCAGCCAGCTTTTCGCTAGCAGCAGGCGACATCGTCAATACCAAAGTTTGCCCATTTTGCGTGATCTTCTCAACTAGTGCGGCATCGGCGAACTGTTTCATATGCGTGATGGCCAATAAGTTCTCGACTGGCTTTGGATAATCCCCGAAGCGATCGATCAAATCATCTTGAATTTCATTGAGCTGATCATCATTGTTGGCTTCGCGCAGACGCTTGTACAATTCGATTTTTTGGCGAGAATCACTGACATAATCCGTTGGCAAGTACGCTTCCAGATCCAAATCGACTTCTGTATCCAAGTGTTTGGGCTTGGCGTTGCCTTGTTTGGCGGCGACAGCTTCATTAAGCATTTGCGTATACAAATCGTAACCAACTGAATCGATAAACCCGTGTTGTTGAGAACCTAATAAGTTCCCCGCCCCACGAATCGACAGATCCCGCATCGCGATTTTAAAACCAGCGCCAAGTTCGGTGAAATCGCGGATCGCTTGCAGGCGCTTTTCAGCCACTTCGGTCAACACTTTATCTGGTTGATACATGAAATAGGCATAAGCCACCCGGCTGGAGCGCCCAATGCGACCACGTAATTGATACAACTGAGATAGCCCGTAGCGGTCGGCATGTTCAATGATCAAGGTGTTGACGTTTGGCATATCCACACCGGTTTCAATGATGGTCGTGGTGACCAGCACATCATAAGCCCCGTGCAAAAAGTCATAAATGACATTTTCCAATTGAGTTTCCGTCATTTGCCCATGGGCATAAGCGACAGTGGCATTCGGGACGAGTTGTTCGATTTGCGCCACGGTTTGTTCAATGTCTTCCACGCGGTTGTGCAAATAAAAGACTTGCCCGCCGCGTTCCAGTTCGCGTTCGATCGCTGAGCGAATGGTCCCACCGTTTTGTTCCATCACAAAGGTTTGAATCGGGTAGCGGTTGGTTGGCGGTGTTTCGATCACTGATAAGTCGCGCACGCCAAGCATTGACATATTCAATGTCCGCGGAATCGGTGTCGCCGTTAAGGTCAACACATCGACATTGGCTTTGAGTTCCTTGAGCTTTTCTTTGTGTTTGACGCCAAAGCGCTGTTCTTCATCGACGATCAGCAAGCCTAAATCTTTGTAATGGACATCTTTGGACAAGAGCCGATGCGTGCCCACAACAATATCGACTTCGCCAGAAGCTAAGCCTTTCAATGTTTCTTTACTTTGTGCTGGCGTTCTGAAGCGTGACAGCATCGCAACATTAATGGGGAAATCGGCAAAGCGATCACTCATCGTGTCAAAATGCTGTTGCGCCAAAATCGTGGTCGGCACCAACAATGCGACTTGCTTACCATTTTCGACGGCTTTAAAGGCCGCGCGCAAGGCCACTTCAGTTTTCCCAAAGCCGACATCACCGACTAATAAGCGGTCCATCGGGCGCGGCTTTTCCATATCTTGTTTGATTTCTTTGACTGATCGAAGTTGATCCGCAGTTTCTGGGTAAGCAAACTCGCCTTCAAACTGTTTTTGCAAGTCATCATCTGGCGCAAAGGCAAAACCCGGTTCAGCTTCACGCTCAGCGTATAGTTTGATCAAATCATCAGCGATATCTTCAATTTTAGCCGCAACTTTACGCTTGGTTTTTTGCCATTCAGCGCCACCAAGCTTGTTGATCTTTGGCTTTTTGCCATCAGCGGCGACATACTTTTGGACCATGTTGAGCTGACTGACAGGAATAAAAAGTTGATCGCCTTTTTGATAAACGATGGTGATGTAGTCTTTGTGGACGCCATCGACCACCAAGGTTTGCATGCCAGTATATTGACCGATCCCGTGATTGACATGCACCACATAATCGCCTGGCACCAGTTCCGTGTACGAACGCAAACGTTCCGCATTGGCTAAAGTTTGATGCCGCGCTTTGCGGTGCGTTTTGGTGTTGAACAGTTCATGAGCCGTCACCACCACTAATTTGAGGTCTGGCAGTTCAAACCCATTTTGCAAATTGCCGGCGACCAGCTGTTGGGTCTTTTCCAGCAAATCAGCTTTCGGACTGATCACGGTATCGACTTCAAAGTCACGCAAATTGCCCGCAAGTTTTTCCAGGCGAGTTTGTTCTGGCACCAGATAAACCACGGTCATGCCTTGTTTACGCCAACGGTCAGCTTCCGTTTTCAGCAATGGCATTTGGCTGAAGAACTGCTGGATATTGCGCGACACGATATTGGTCAAGCTGGTTAAGCGCAAGTTGCCCATGCCTTTTTGAAACAGGCTCAAGTATAAATGTGCATGCTGGTCGTCATGATCAAAACTTTGAATCGTGGCATTAGGCTGGTCAGGCAACAAGCGGCCTTCTGATTGCAGCCCGCCATACCAAGCCGTGGTTTCTTCCACTAAGTTCACATCGGCATCAAGTAACCGGGTGTAATCATCAAATACCACCAACGCATCAGCTTGCGCGTAATCACACAACTGCTCAGCGTCAGGATATAAGCTTGGCATATACAACGCCAACTGATCCACGGTTTCGCCTTGCGCCAACTGTTCGGCAGTCGCAATAATGCCATTGGTCAAGGCTTCTTTGTTGACTTTCGACTTGGCGACTTTCTTGGCGGCTTTGGCTTCTTCTAACAAACGCTCGCCGGCCGCTTTTAATACGTCACGACTGGCGATCAAATCCGTTGCCGGCGGAATGTCGATGTCATTGAGCTGGCGAATACTGCGCTGCGTGCGCATATCAAAACGCCGAATTGAATCGACATCGGTATCAAATAATTCGATGCGCACCGGATCATCAGCGTTTAATGGATACACATCGATGATGCCGCCACGAATCGCAAATTGCCCAGGCACGCCGACTAAGCTGTCTCGGGTATAACCCGCATCGATCAATTGTTGGGTGAGTTGTGGCAAATCCACTTGTGCATCCATGTCCAAGTGAATCTCAGCTTGTTGCCACACAGCCCGCGGTGGTAATAGCCGTTTCAACCCAGCAAGGCTAGTGACAATAATGCCGGCTTCGCCTTTTTGCAGCCAGTTCAGCGTATTGATGCGGGTGTTTTTGGTGTCAGGAGAAGAAACCGCCACTTCTGCGGCTAACACATCTTCAACTGGAAAGGCCCAAACTTTGTCCTCGCCCACCAAGTCCCCAAGATCAGCGACTAATTCTTCGGCGTGATAGCGATTGTCTTCGATCACCACCAATTGGCGACCGAGTTGCCGCAAAGCCGTGGCCAACATCAACGTCTTGGCACTGCCGTTTAACCCAGTCACCAAATGCCGACCAGCGTTGAGCTGGGGCCAGAGTTTCTGCAGCGCTGGTTCTTGGTTGAATAAATCGATCAGGTCCATGGATTCACCTCCATCATTTTTTGTTTCTATATATATAGTTTATTTCATATCAAGTTTGAAGTATTCAGCGCAAAGCTTGATGGAAACTTCAAGATCAGTTGTATTGATTCATCAATTGATCAAAGCTGACGCCATGGATCCAATCGACTAACGCATCTTGTAGTTTTTCGATGCCGTTGGCCACGGCAATCGCGTCATCACCTTTAAAAGGCGTCAGCACCCAGTCGACGACGCGTTGTTTGGCCGGATGTTGGATCCCGATTTTAGCCCGCTGAAAATCTGCGGTGCCCAAAACGGCGATGATCGACTTGATCCCATTGTGCCCACCAGCTGAGCCACGCGGACGCAAACGCAAGCGGCCCATGGTCATATCCATATCGTCTTGAATGATGAAGATCTCAGATTGTTCAAAGCGGTAGAAGGCTTTGAGTTGGCCGACTGCCCGACCGGAATCATTCATAAACGTCACAGGCTTGACCAGCATGACTTTTTCGCCATCGACAAAGCCGGTGCCAGTCAGCGCATCAAATTCATGTTTGGTGACCGGAATATCCAAGCGCTTGGACAATTCATCAATGGCCATAAAGCCGATATTGTGTTTGGTTTTAGCGTATTTACTGCCTGGATTGCCCAGGCCGACGATCATTTTCAAAATGTTCCTCCATATTTAAACGCAAAAATGGCCGGAAAGAATTTTTTCCGACGTGCGTCTCGATTATAGCACAAAGGCCGATTTCACGGATTGTACTACAGTTTTTAAGTTTTTGTTAGCACAGACTATGAAAAGGCATACAATCTTTGTGAAAATAAGCACGTGAAATCCCTTACTTCGCCGTGTCGACAAAGCTAGTCGCGTTCACAAAAAGGCGTAGTGACGGCCGTCAGCGGTTTTGTAAGATTCATATGAGAAATGAAAAAAGCCGGTGAAAAGTCGTGCACACAAGAATAATTGTGCTATACTAACAGATGAATTGCATGATTGCAAATAAGAAAGGATGGTATCACCGTGGCAAACACTCAAACAGATCACCAAAAAGTTATTCTTGTTGGTGATGGTGCCGTTGGTTCCAGTTACGCCTACGCAATGGTATTGCAAGGCATCGCCCAAGAAATCGGGATCGTTGACATTTTTAAGGACAAGACGAAAGGTGACGCGATCGATTTAAGCAACGCGCTCCCATTCACAACTCCTAAGACGATCTACTCCGCTGAATATTCCGACGCTAAGGATGCTGACCTTGTTGTCATCACCGCTGGCGCCCCACAAAAGCCAGGCGAAACTCGCCTCGACTTGGTTAACAAGAACTTGAAGATCTTGAAGTCCATCGTTGACCCAATCGTTGAATCCGGCTTTAACGGGATTTTCTTGGTCGCTGCTAACCCAGTTGACATTTTGACCTATGCTACTTGGAAGCTTTCTGGTTTCCCTAAGAACCGCGTTGTTGGTTCTGGTACTTCCTTGGACACTGCTCGTTTCCGTCAATCCATTGCTGAAATGGTTGGCGTTGACGCCCGTTCCGTCCATGCTTACATCATGGGTGAACATGGTGATACTGAATTCCCTGTTTGGTCTCACGCTAACATCGGCGGCATCAAGATCTCTGAATGGGTTAAGTCTCACCCAGAAATCGATGAATCCAAGCTTGTCGACATGTTCGAAAACGTTCGTGACGCCGCTTATGAAATCATCAAGCTCAAGGGTGCGACCTTCTATGGTATCGCTACTGCCTTGGCTCGTATCTCCAAAGCGATCCTCTCTGACGAAAACGCCGTATTGCCACTTTCCGTTTACATGGAAGGCCAATATGGTCAAAACGACATCTACATCGGTTCCCCTGCTGTGATCAACCGCAATGGTATCCAAAACATTTTGGAAATTCCTTTGACTGACCACGAACAAGAATCCATGGATGCCTCCGCTAAGCAATTGAAGAAGATCATCACTGATGCCTTCGCTGCTAACGACATCGAAACTCGTCAGTAATCTCTGACTGGTTGAACGCCTGCTCCTACGAGTGGGCGTTTTTGTTTTGCCTGCTTCCTGCCTTTTACACGTTGATCTGAGGGCTCCGGTCAAAAGCGTTACGGCGGGCTGGTCATGGAACGCAATGTCGCTCGTCGGAGCTAACTTGGATAATTCGCTTCGCTCATTATTCAAGTGTATCTCCTTCTCGCTGGGCCCTAAGCGGTAAACCGCTAAGAGCCCCACGGCTGATGACCAGCCCGCCTTCACGCTTTTGACCTCCGCCCTCAGATTTTCTCGATTGTCGCCAACTCGCCATGCCATCATCCATTCATTGTTGGCAATCAACCGCCCGCTTATTTATGCAATCTTGCTATTGATTCTGTGATTGATGGCGGTTTGAAATTCGCACTGTCAAAGACTTTTACTAAGTCATGATGAACCAATTTCAAATCGTAAATTCCCGACAAAAAGCCGCGCACAATCGTTGGTGTCGGGTAACGGATGTGGTATGATTAGATTAGAAAGTTTTAATATTCCCAAAACTGCTTCATGGAGGTTACTATCATGTTAATCAAGTCCCTGGTACTCAAGAAGGAATTCCTGACCACCGTGAAAGAGACTGTCACCTTGGAAGAAGCGTTGAAGGTGCTGGAAGATTCCGGCTTCCGATGCGTCCCGATCCTCGATGAAAGCGGGCAGATCTTCCGCGGCAACATCTATAAGATGCATATTTATCGGCACAAGTCCCAAGGTGGCGACATGAGTCTTCCAGTCACCTACCTCTTGAAAAATGCCACCAAGACGATTCCAGTTAATGCGCCTTTCTTCAAAGTCTTTTTCAACATTAAAGACTTGCCATATATCTCAGTGCTCGACGAAAATGCTAACTTCTATGGCATTTTGACCCACTCGGCTTTGCTGTCCATGTTGAGTGAATCTTGGCACGTCGATGTCGGCTCTTACGTGTTGACGGTGATGTCTTCAGGCGGTCCTCAAGGGCGCGGCGACTTGGCAGCGATGAGCAAAATCTTGGCGAAGTATACCGATTTGGCCAGTGCCATCACCTTGGATGCTAAAGGTGGCGAGTTCATTCGTCGGACGTTGTTCACCTTGCCTGCTGGCACCGATGAAAACACCTTAAACACCGTGGTGGCCAAGCTTGAAAAGAAAGGCTACCGTGTCGTTGAAATCGATGACTTGCAATCTGGCTTACCATTACGAGTCGACGAAGAAGCTTAATTGATTGATCGCTAACTGCTTCGGTGGTTGGCGATTTTTTTGAATCTTCAAGCGAATAAATTTTATGAAGAACGTTTATAAACGATAGTCTTGTCACGGGCACTAAAACGCGTTATGATATGGTCGAATTCTATGAGGAGTGAGTGGCTTAGCGCAGGTCACCCGTACCACTTCGCGACGGGCGGAAGTGCCCGCTAAACAATGGAGACTATCCCGTAGCGTCTGAGCTTAACTGTTCAGCTCCGTTAGATCTCCAGTTCCAGAGTGCCGGCATAGAAGGGTCCAACTCGGACTCAAACCAAGCAACCGCCGGGAGTAATGCCCTCATGGCAACATGGGAAGCAAGTCGACGTCTATGCACGAAAGGCAATGCAGAGCTGATTAGTGATCAAAGCGGTCAAGGCCTAAGAAGCCGAGGCTACGCAGAAACGCCTTGAGAGTTACTGTAGATGGAACGGTATGAACGTAATCAAATCGGCATAGTAGCCAAGAATCCACGGGATGGTTCGCTATTTCGTGGATTTGTTGTGCCTTAATTGCTTAAAACACAAAAGATCCTGCAGCCGCGAATTTTTTCGCCAGTTGCAGGATCTTTTTAACGCTCAGACTTTTCAATTGTATGCGTCGGATATTGTTGCCAGTACTTAAGAAACTGGCGCTGGTCGTTGCCATCACGATTCAACAAGTACAATCGGAAATGCACCGGAATATTTTTAGGCTGCCATTGTTCCAAATACGTGTATTGGTATTGCATCCCCAAGCGTTGCATCACTGCCCCGCTTTTAGGATTGTTGACATCATGCGTCGCCGTCAAAAACGGATAGTCTGAAATCGAAAGCTGGTTTATCAATGCTTGCGCAGCTTCGGTCATGTAGCCATGCCCCCAAGCTGCGCGCTTCATACCATAACCAAAATCGTGGCTAGCGCTCGCTTCAGCATGCACATAACCGATGGCTTTGTTGTCAGCTTGCAAACAAATCGCCAGCGCTTCACCATCTGGGTCATCGATAAACTGATCGTGAAGCATTTGTAAGGCATCTGTCTCAGTCTTGGGCATAAACCACGGCAAAAAACGATTGACCTCAGGATCTTGTTGGATCGTCATAAACTCAGGTAGGTCAGTCTCAGTAAAAGGCCGCAAAATCAAGCGTTCAGTCGTGATCGTGGTCATCATCTTCCTCTTCGTTAGCTTCTGCATCGGCGTGATTTTGTATCAAGGTTTCGTCTTCTTCCTCCGAATCAAAAGCTTGAGTTGAGGTGCCTGATTGCCCATCACTGGATTCATCATCGGACTTGGAACGGATAAAGAATTTGATGAATGCATTATCACTACTGGTCAACATCGTGTCACTTGGCAAGACGGTCACCACGAAAAAGAATATGCCAAACGCCAATGAAATCAAGGTCGTTACCCAACCAAAGCCACTAGGCGCAGTGGTCGATACCGTGGTGTTCATATCGCGCAAGGCTTCAATTTGATGGAAGGTTTGCGTCGATTGGCCGAGATTTACCGCCGCACTTAACAAATAATTCACGCCTAACAACACGGCTGCCCCGCGTCCACGCAAGCCGACGTCACGATAACGGCGAACGCTCAAGGCCAAATTCGGCAAGAACAAGCCTAACGCAACGATCACCATCACCACGATTGGCGCAATCAAGTGCGTCCATTTAGACGACGCGCCATTTTGCATAAAAACACTAATAATCGTGACCATCAACCAGCCAAATAAGGCCAACCAAACAAAGAACATCAGTAACTGCACCCACCAGAAACCGGCACGCGTCGTTCTCCCCAAGAACTCGACATACCCGCGAAAATAATCTTTAAATGCGCGGCCAAAACTCACCTGGCCTGCTTTTTCGTCAATCATCAAATCGCCTCCTCTGCCTTTATTATCGCACGGGCTTAATTAAAAAGATATTTGTACCCGCCTCGATTTTTTGATAAAACTGGTCGATATTGGGTATGCTGGACCAATTGAAAGTGAGGTGAACGTGATGTCGACTTATGTCAGCTTCATCACTTGCGCCACCGTAAATGGAAAAGGACGTTTTTCCGCAAACTAAAAGCTTAGGAGAGTTATTGTGAAAAACGTCCAAAAATCTGTTCCATCTTTATTCATTTTGATCGCGCTGGTGGGCTTTCCGCAAATCAGCGAATCGATTTTTACCCCAGTCCTGCCTGCAATCAGCGAAGCCTTATCAGTGACGGCCCAAACTAGTCAGTTGACCATGGGGAGTTACTTTGTCGGCTTTGCGATTGGCGTCTTGTTTTGGGGGCGGTTGTCTGATGGCATCGGTCGCCGGCCGGCCATGCTTTGGGGATTGGCAGTCTATTTACTCGGCAACTTTGCCTTGTGGTTGGCGCCTAGTTTCAACATGTTGCTCTTAGCGCGCGTCTTGCAAGCATTCGGTGCCGCGGCAGGTTCCGTGATCACGCAAACCATTATGCGCGAATCATTTTCCGGTGTTGAAGGTGAGCGCGTCTTTGCCAAAATCAGCGCCGCCATGGCCTTGGCGCCTGCACTTGGTCCACTGATTGGTGGGGCTTTGGCCACTTATTTTGATAACTATCGTGCGGTGTTTGTCGGCTTGATGATGATGGCTGGCCTGTTATGGGTTTACGTGTTGTTGAGGTTGCCAGAAACCCGCGT
This sequence comes from Lacticaseibacillus manihotivorans DSM 13343 = JCM 12514, assembly GCF_001435035.1. GTDB lineage: Bacteria > Bacillota > Bacilli > Lactobacillales > Lactobacillaceae > Lacticaseibacillus > Lacticaseibacillus manihotivorans. Next base: position 9,349 of record NZ_AZEU01000253.1, on the reverse strand, counting down.
CAGCATCCCCGAAATTGCTCCATGGCCGCAAGTCGCTACTAAAATGATGCGCAGTCCTCAGGTTTGGGGCTATTGCCTATTGATCAGCGGTATCAATGGGATTTTGTTCAGCTATTACGCTGAAGCCCCGTTTATTTTTGAAAGTCATTTTGGCTTAAGTGCTGTGCAATATGGTTGGTTGGGGTTATTGATCGCATCAGCAAGTATCATCGGTGCCTTGATCACCGTTTTCGCCGCTGGCAAACTCGCACCAAATACCTTGATTTCTGGTAGCTTACTCGTTTCCGTGCTCGGCGCAGGTGGAATGTGGTTCACAGCTGACATTCTGATTGCCTCATTGAGCATGGTTTTCCTCATGTTCTTAGGTCTTTACACCGCTTTACCGCTTGTACTCAACCGGGCCTTGATTGGATTTGAACCGGTGATCGGTACGGCCAGTGGGTTGTTGAGTTTCGTGTATTACTTGGTGATCAGTGCGTTGACGCTGTTAATGTCAGCCATGCACAACGGCACCGTTCTTGCTCTACCGCACTATACGTTATTGGTTGGCGTGGCGATGGTGTTGGCTGATCGACTGCTGGTCAATCGCAACACATCTTCATAACTGAAAAATCACGATCAGGTTGCCCATACCTGATCGTGATTTTTTGATTTAAAGAATGTGCTGTGCCCGAAACATCCGCGGCCATTGTTGGGTTGAATCGTGAAACTTGCGCGACAGATATTCAGGTGATAAATTTGCCCGACGCGCCAAGTCCGTTAGCCGCATCGATTTCGCATAATTCTCATCAATGTAATGAATCACGCCGGCGATATCCGGATTCGTCCGCGTCAAATCATCGCAGTGCACATCTTTGCGATATAAGACACTGAAGAAAATATCCGTCAGCAAGTGATCCTTGATCGCATCAGTGCTTGTTGCATAGTCAAATTCATAGCGATGAATCAAATTGCAATCATCAAATATTCGCGAGTCAGCTTGCAGGCGCTGCCCGATTAGCTGAGTTGGCGGGATCATATCATTGTTCAACGCAAAACGGAAAAAATGAAAGCTCAGCGGCGACTCTACTCTGCGCGCAAATGGTACCCCTGGTGGACACACCAAAATATCACCACGCACCGCTTGGCCTTTTTGCCCAGCAATCGAGTAATCACAAGCACCTGATTCGATCACGTACATCACCCATAAATGTTCCGTATCGCTATCCAATAAAAATTTCGGTTTCGCGTTCCAATAGGTATACGCATTGATTGTTGTTTTTAACATAATACCCTCGATGTCAAAATAATCCATGAACGCGTCAATAAAAAGAATTAAAAGCGCTTTCTAAAATTCGTAAGCTCTAAGTGTAGTTAATCACAAAAGCTATTATAAAAGGAGATGTGTGAGAGATGCAAACGGAATCGCAAACAGCAGACGTCACCGTCGTTGGTGGCGGCTTAGCCGGAATCTGTGCCGCAATTGCTGCGGCAAGGCTCGGCAGTCAAGTGAACTTGATTCAAAATCGTGGCTTGCTCGGTGGCAATTCAAGTTCTGAGATCCGCGTCTGGGTCGCTGGTGCCACCAAGCATGGCATTAACCGCTATGCACGTGAGTCTGGCATCATGGATGAATTATTTTTGGAAAATCAATACCGCAATCCTGACGGGAATCCTTATTTTTGGGATGCGCTGTTGATCGAAAAGGTCCGCGCTGAACCAAATATTCATTTGTTTTTGAACACGCAAATCGAAACAGTCACCATGGCTGATCCTGAAACTATTCACGAAATCAGTGGGACCAATTTTACCACTGAAACCAACTATACCTTCAGCAGCCCGACATTTATCGATGCCACTGGGGACGGAACCGTTGCCTTTCTTGCAGGTGCTGATTTTCACTTCGGTCGCGAAGCACGCAGCACTTACAATGAACAACTCGCCCCAGAAGTGGCTGATGATGACTTACTCGGTAGCTCGATTCTCTTTTACACCAAAGACGTCGGCCATCCAGTAAAATATATCAAACCAGCTTTTGCCAAGGACATCACCCAAACGCCGATCGTTAAAAGTCGCGTGGTTCAACCTGATGGCAGTGGTTGTGATTATTGGTGGATCGAATATGGTGGCAAGCTCAACACCATCAAGGACAAAGAAGCCATACGCGATGAATTGTGGGCAGTCGTCTATGGGATCTGGGACTACATCAAAAATTCCGGTAAATACGACGCTGATAACCTCACCTTAGAGTGGGTCGGCTCTACCGTTGGCACTCGCGAATCTCGACGGTTCATGGGGCCGTATGTGTTAAAGGAAAAAGATATCGAAGACCAAACCGAATTCCCAGATCGCGTTGCATTCGGTGGCTGGTCGATCGACATTCACCCAGCAGAAGGCATGTACACCGAAGCCGCCGGGACTGAAGACGCCGTACCTGATGGGGTTTACAATATTCCTTATCGTAGCTTATATTCCCGCAATATTAAAAACTTATTCTTAGCTGGCCGCGACATATCTGTCAGCCACGTTGCGTTAGGCACCACGCGCGTCATGGCGACTTGTGCCACCTTGGGTGAAGCCGTTGGCACTGCCGCCGCTTATTGCGCCCAACACGACTTATTGCCAAACAGTCTTTACGAAGAAGCCTTTAAAGACTATCAACAAGTCCTGTTAAAACAAGACGGGCCTGTGATGGGTTTGCGGAATCAAGACCCACTTGATCGCGCTAAGTTGGCCACGATCACTGCCAGTCACACCTTGTCAGCACTCAATACCAACACGCCTGATGCCGAAAAATACGGGCTCGACCAAGACGTTGCCTTTTTATTCCCAGTGGATCCTGCTGTCCACGGCTTTGACTTGCGCGTTCAAGCCAAAACTGCAAGCCAATTAACCGTGGAAGCTTATACCACCGGTAAACCGGAAAACTATATTCCAGCCGACTTAATTGAAACCTTCAACGTTCCAGTCTCCTCAACTGATCAATGGGTGAACGTCCCATTAAACTTTACCCCAGATACACCACAAAATGTCTTTATCATCATCCGCCACAACCCGGCTGTCAGCTTATATCGTTCCGATTCGGCGTTCCAAGGCATTTTATCGTTTGTCAACAAACCGGTTCAAGAACTGCTCCAACCAAAGCTGCATCATTTCGTCCGGCAAAGTCCGGTGCTGGAATGGACAAATCAAATGATTGCCCGCAAGAACTTCGTCTTCAAAGTTGCAGACACCCAAGCCTTTGAACCAAGCAAACTGCAAAATGGCTACGTGCGCCCTTATGGTGGGCCCAACATGTGGGCGACCACTTTCAATGGTGCCAGTGAAACTTTGCAATATGACTGGACGCAACCCCAAACAATCTCGCAAGTGCGCTTGACCTTAAATGATGATCTCAATGAAGACTTGATCAATCTGCATCATCACCGCACGCCATTCCCAGTGATTCCAGAACTCGCGCGTGATTTTGAAGTGCTGGCTCAAGATGCAAACGGTCAATGGCAATCGCTTGTGCATATCATTAACAACCGTCAGCGCCAAATTATTTTAGACTTTGATCCATTGACGACGCAAGCATTGAAAGTGCGCTTTGACGCCACCAACGGCAGCAAGCAATTATCATTATTTGAAATTCGCGTTTACTAACAAAAGGAGGATTCATTATTATGGATAGCACAACGCATAAACCGAAATTATCCACCCATATTCGCTATATTGTCCTCGCGCTGATTTTCGTTAATATCATCATCAACTACATGGATCGCACCAACTTATCCATCGCGATGCCTGAAATGTCTAAGGAACTCGGCCTTTCCACCGTCCAACAAGGCTTGTTGTTCTCTGCATTCGGTTGGATCTATGCCGCCATGCAAGTGCCAGGTGGGATCTTATTGGACAAGTTGGGTTCTCGGATTACTTATACCATCAGTTTGTTCTTCTGGTCAGTGATCACCTGCTTTCAATCCCTCGTCGGCTCCTTTTCCGGGATTTTAGGATTGCGCTTAGGCATCGGGTTCTTTGAAGCCCCGGTGATGCCTGCCAACAACCGTGCCGTATCCTACTGGTTTCCAGATAATGAACGTGGGACGGCCATTGGGATCTACTCTTCGGCACAATTCTTAGGTTTAGCTTTCTCTACCCCATTATTATTTGCCATTCACCAAAGTATCGGTTGGCGTGGACTGTTTATCGTCACTGGGGCGATCGGGATCGTTTGGTCGATCGTCTGGTTCATTATTTATCATGATCCAGACAAGAGCCCTTGGGTCGGCCAAGATGAACTCCAATATATCCAAGACGGCGGCGGCATTTCTGAAGCTGAATTACTGAAGCAAAATGCCAACAAGCCAAAAGCTAAAATTACGGCTGAAAACCTCAAGAAACTCTTCAACCGGCGTTTGATTGGGATCTACTTAGGTCAATTCGCCATTTCCGGGACATTCTGGTTCTTCTTAACTTGGTTCCCAACTTATTTAACTAAAGCCAAAGGTATCAACTTCTTACAATCTGGTTTCTTATCCATGATTCCTTATCTGGCCGCGTTTGTCGGTGTCATTTTAGCTGGTAGCATTTCTGATCGTTTGATCCGAGCCGGCAAGTCTGAAAGCTTTGCCCGCAAAGCCCCGGTTATCACCGGCTTGCTGTTAACCTTGTTAATCATGGGTGCCAACTTTGTTTCTAGCCCAGCTTTGATCATCATGTTCATGTCCATCGCCTTCTTCGGCAATGGGTTAGCCACGATCACTTGGGTCTTTGTCACTGCTTTAGCCCCCAAGAACTTACTCGGCTTAGCGGGTGGGATCTTCAACTTATGTGGCGCGCTGTCTTCCATCGTGATCCCAATTGTGATCGGCTTCTTAGTTGCTAAAGGCAACTTCTCTTCTGCCTTGATCTTTATTGCTGCGATTGCCTTGTTAGGGGCATTGTCTTACATCTTCGTCGTTGGCAAAATCGATTTGCACGAAAATGAAGAGTAGTCCTGTCTGTTACTGAAATCGATTAATCTCATTAAAATAGCCTGACGGATTTACACCCGATCAGGCTATTTTGATTGTGATTACCTATAAAAGTAGAATATTTTCGATTTTTTCCAGCACCATTCACACCAGCCACAAGCTCTTCAAGCATTGACGACATCAGATCACGACTGCTGATTATCCTGGCATCTTGTACCAGGTGTTCCGAGGGCAATCGTCGCTTCGTCTTTTGACAGACGACCGCCACCTTTCAAGGTCATTCAATCGAGTCTGATCATTCTCGCCAGATTTTACTTCTTAACCGCGGCATAAACCATTTGCCCTAGCGTCACCACGAAAAGCAACCCAAATCCGATCAGAAAACTCGACCGCGCTTCTGCTAGTGGTGCATGCAAGACCAAGAAATCGAAGAGGAAATATCCGGCTGGTAAAATCGCTGCGATCAACGCCGAAAGTAAAATCATCACAACGCCTTGTGTCAATCGTCTCATTGCCAGCCTCCTCGCTTGCGTTGGCGCAACCGCCAGTAAACATACAACAATACTGCAGTTAATGCTGTGATCAGCACCGCACTCATCAACCCTTGCAGCCAAGAATACTTCAACCCATACCATAAGAAATTGACCACAAACACGATCATCAATCCAATGACACCAACCAGCTTAACTTGCCGTTTTTCACTCATGTTGCGTCCACTCCTCACGCAATACCCCATACTTCATCGAATCGTAGTACTGCCCTTGCCAATAGCGCACTTGGCGAATGCGGCCTTCCAATTGCATCCCCACCGCTTCGCCTAAACGCATCATCCGTGGATTTCCTGACCAAGTGGTGAAGCCGATATGTGGCAAGTCGAACGTTTCAAATAAGTGAGCCACCCACTGGGTCAATGCCTTCCGGCCAATATGTTGTCCCCATAAGTCCGTTTTGTAAACCACGATGCCAACGTCAAGCCAACGCTTCAGCGAACCATCCTCGTAGTAAGCCGACATTGAGCCGACGAGTTCATTATTCAAGGTAATCACCTGGCGCAATGGGTCCTTCAGCCACCGGTCTTCAAGCGTGCGCATGAATTCAGCTTCAGTCGGTAGCACATCGCGAAAATACGGGCCATTGAATTTAATCCACTCAGCCTTTGGGTCACTGTAAGCCAATTGCCAAAACTGGTGCCCCTCTTTTGCTTGCAACGGTCGAATCGCCACTGACATCTCAGCACCTCCACTCAGATCATAGCCACATTATAACAACTACACGCTTTGAATTGTAGCAAGATTTCCGAATCGCCTTTTGACTTCAAATTTAAAAAGCCGCCGTCATTCAACTGACCACGGCTTCCCATTGATTCAAGGACGCTTACTTTATTGCCAACAACACAATCGCCAAGCTCACCCAGATTTCGGCCATGAGGATAAACGCCGCCAATGTCCCAACTTTTAATTTCGAGCGTTGGGCAGGGTCATCCAGCTTAATTTGCAGGGAATACGTGCGCCGTAAAGCCAGATAGGCCAACAAGCCGATGCCATTTTGCGTACCTGCCGCCAAGAAGCCAACTCGTTGTGGCATCGCGATGCCTCTAGCCTTAGCATCTAAACGAATCAAGCGCCGCAGTTGCCAGAACACTAACCCGACTGCGATCACAAAGGCCGCCAACAACAAACCGATCATCCAAATCTTCATCGTCTTCACCTCATATCAATCGTAGCAGCAGATAAAACGCCCCGCACACACAAACCACCATCGCCCCAAATAGAATCATCATCAACCACGGCACCTGGACAAAAAACGTCAAGGCAACGGCTAGCGCAACGTTCAATGCCAATAGCAATCCTAGCCACTTGCCAGCACGCACCACATTGGTTTCCGCCATCCAAGTTTTTACCATTTGCTGATCACCTCGCAGCAATTCATCTAAGGAAAGGTGATAGATTTCTGCCAAGCGCATCACGCGTTCAATGTCGGGATAGCTTTTCGACGTCTCCCAATTAGAAATCGTTTGCCGACTGACCCCTAATATTTCTGCGATTTGCTCTTGTGATAACTGATGTTGATGTCCCGCGTTGCGCAACTGTTCACCAATGATCATCTGTCAGCCCTCCTCAACTTGGAGATTACGAAATTCTGGGTCAAAGGACTAGCCAATATTTTTGACAACGATGATTTGAAGCGTCAAAAATATCCTCAAGCCCATTTTGCACCATCGCGTCGCTCATTTCCCGAGAAATTTTCCCCGCAATAAACGCTTGCTAGTTGAATTCACGCTTTTTCGTTGTGTTCTGATCAAGGCGCGCGTAGGCTAAAGTCGAGGTGAGAAATATGTTAAAAATGGGTGATGCCATTCGTCTGCAACGCGAACACGTCGGGCTCTCGCAATCTGGATTAGCGGAGAAACTAGCCTTAACGCGCCAAGCCGTATCGAATTGGGAACGTGATCTCAGTTATCCAGATGCTGACATGTTAGTCCAACTATCTACTGTTTTAAATTGTGATGTCCGAGTGCTTTTAGGCACCAAACAACGCGTGGAGTGGCAAGGGTGGTTGCGAACGCGCCTACAAGATGTCGAAGAGATCATGACATTGCCAAAAGGCACCCCGCATCCAGACGTGGTATCCGTAGCCAAGCAATATATCAAAGAGCTCGATGGCCTATTGCGCTATGAACCAAACCCAACACCACAGCTACTCGACATTACTGACGTCTTAGCCCAAGTTTATCGCAAGCTTGACACGGCTAAGAATCCGGAAGCGTTGCTCAATCGCATGGTGAACTACATTCGCGTCAAAGCCAAAGCTGGCAATTATATCTTCCCAAGACCACAAGAAAGTCTCTTGGGTGAGCTGGCTTGGTTTGGCGCCAAAGCTGGGTGGAACGGGGCTTATATGTCTGATTTTTCCGATAAACGTCAATTTTACGGGTTGTTAGAGCCGATGCCGCGGCGAGATTAAAGCAAAGGGCGCCTTGACGAATCAGTCAAAGCGCTTTTTTTCAGGCTTTATATTTGCGACTGTAATGCCACAACCGATCACAAAGAAAAATGCCACTGTGGTCAACATCGAAAAAGTGTTGGTATCGTTCATGGTGAGAATATTTTGACCTTGAAGCAAATGGATCACCGCCAACAACACTTGGACCACAACAACCAGATTCAGCGTTGTGCTTGCGGCTTTGTCGACGATCATCCGGCGGCGTTCATCCCCACCGCATGCGATCACCACCAACGTAATCACGATACAAAGCGTAAAAATCCCCAGTAACCCAAATGCGATGATGGCGGCGATTATCATTTCGCATATTTCCCTATTGTCTAAACAGTTCATCCACAGTCGTATGCAAACTATCGGCCAACGCGAAGGCCAGCTTCAACGTCGGATCGTATTTATCATTTTCAATGGCGTTGATGGTTTGACGCGAAACCGCGCAAGCCTCAGCTAATTCTTGTTGGGTGAGCCCAGCTTCGGTTCGCAAGTCATTGATTCGGTTCTGCATTAACTCATCATCCAATCTAAGAAAACAATACCATACGTGAATAATAATAGAAGCAACAAGCCTGACGCTGTAATCAGCGTGATCCATGCGCCAGCACTCAAGCCACCCTTACCTAACTTGCGGCGCTTAAGGACTTGTGTCGCGATGAGCCAAATCACCCCTTGTGAGCTCATCACAAACAGCCAAAACGGATCCATTCGACCATAAATGCTTTACCAAAAGGTGTAACCTGCCAGCATCAAAATCAAATAAATGTACGCGGCCATTAACCCTTGATTGCTGAACATTTGGTCCATTTCATCATTGCGTTTCATTGCAATCTCCTCCACAAGATGTCCAATGTTTTTGATATCCATAATATAGCGAGCGCTTTCTGCAAAGTCAAATTCTTTTGACATCATAATGCATTCAATTCAGAAATCGCACTCAGACGTTGTCGTCTAAGTGCGATGCGTTGCAAAAAATAGTTTTCAAATCTAACGCGCCTTTCCCCGGGAAATAAAATTCTCGAACGCCTAAGATGCAGAATCGCGGTATAACGCACTTTTAGAGGCGCGTTGCCGCACGAACACCATATAATACACTGATGGAATGTGCCACAGATGTGCCACCCTAATATTCTTGTCGGCGCCCTCTTTTGGGTTGCCATGTACTTCGGCGCACCCCGGCCTTTGCCACTCGGGCTCGCGATTGCCAACTTTATCGCATCTGTATGGGCGTACCTCGCCCTGTGGGACTTTGACCAGTACCTCCAACACGACCAGCGAATATTGGCCAAACTCACGCACGAGGTGCAATATGACGCGCTCACGCATGCACGTAATTGGGCAACTTTCCGGAGCGACCTTAATGACACCTGGATTATTCATAGAATTTCAAAAAAGCAGCGCAATCCCACGATTCACACGGG
>NZ_AZEU01000252.1 GCF_001435035.1 Lacticaseibacillus manihotivorans DSM 13343 = JCM 12514 | reverse complement strand
GCAGAGAAGCCCTTCGCATACACCAGCTTGTGTACCTTCCGTAAACGGATTGCGGACATCTCTGAACTGGTCAGAAACATCATCAATGATTGGCTTCGCGCCAAGATTGAAGAGGTGGTGCCATTCAAAGTTGACGTGATGATCACGGATGCCACAGCAATCCCGGTAAAGATCCGTTATCCTCAAGACACTTCGCTGCTCAATCAAGCCCGCCAGAATCTTGAAGACATGGCCATTGACATGGCGCATCAACTGAATGTTCCAAA
>NZ_AZEU01000251.1 GCF_001435035.1 Lacticaseibacillus manihotivorans DSM 13343 = JCM 12514 | reverse complement strand
CGCCAGAATCTTGAAGACATGGCCATTGACATGGCGCATCAACTGAATGTTCCAAATCCACGCATGTACAAGCGTGAGGCCAAACAAGTTTGGACAGCTTTCTCACGCCATCCGAAGAGCCAAAAGCAATCCGTTCACAAGCAAGTCAAAGCTCAGCTCCAATATGTCCGTCGCGATTTGCGCTACATCAATGAATTCATCGACGCCGGGGCAATCTTAACCGCCAAACAAGCAGTACGCTTGGGTGTCATCCGAATCTTGTTCGACCAACAATGGGACATGTTTGAACACAAGATTCACAGAGTTGAAGACCGAATTGTCAGTCTCCAGCAGCCTTACATTCGGCCGATTCAGCGTGGTAAGGCACGATCTAAAGTTGAGTTTGGTGCCAAAATCGATGCGTCCTTGAGCGAAGGTATCGTTGATATTGAGCGTTTCGAATTCAGTGCCTTCAATGAAAGTAAAGACTTTGAAGCGACCTTGGATCACTACTTCGATTTGCATGGCCATTACCCAGATGAGGTACTGGCCGACACACTTTACCGTAACCGCGACAATCG
>NZ_AZEU01000031.1 GCF_001435035.1 Lacticaseibacillus manihotivorans DSM 13343 = JCM 12514 | reverse complement strand
AATCATCAGATGAATTATTGTATTTCATCTGACAACCATAAAGGGATTATCGCACAGACGTGATGTCCGAATCGTTTTTCTTCTTATTTAATAGAAGCTAATTGACTTGTGGCAACCGATACCGTACCGCGCGATACACCAGCGTCACCACATAAACCGTCAAGAAGCGGTCGAGATAATCGGTTCCGATTTGAATCAGGAACACTGCTGCCACCTTGTTCATCCCCGCGCCTAGCAATAACTGTACCAACATGCTGGAGCCAGACGAGGTGATCCCATGAAACAAGATCACTGTAATCAAGGTACTCATCAACGTCCCTGGCAAGGCAATTGCCAAGGCCAACCACCAATTATTTTTGAAGGTGTTGGGTTTGACGCGGCGATACAACAAGCCGGCTACTAAGCCGATCAACAATTGCACCGGCATGAAGAATAAAGAATACAAGTCGGTGAAGCTGACCAACAATGCCGTAATGCCCCCGGCCAACATCCCGCCAACCGGTCCAAAGCAAGCCGCCGCCAAAACGGTCCCGATAGAATCCAAGTAAATCGGCAATTTCAACAACAAGGCGATATTGCTGCCGACGACGTTCAAGGCGATGCACAAGGCTAAAATGGCAACGGCCCGCGTTTTGAATTTGCTCATGCGCCGACCTCCAGTAACTGATGCAAAGTCGTCGACAAATCCGGTTCCGTCGCTTTCAACACGCGCGTTAAGAATCGCCGCCAAAAGGCCATTACATCAACATCCGTCGCGACAAAACTATTATTTTCGCGATGCCAGAAGTCGTGATCATCCACCATCGACTCGCCGCGTGCCACATCATCAGTGGCCACCACGGTTGTGTACGCGTCAAAGCCTTCAAGGATCGTCGGGTCGATCAAGTACGCGACAGCCAACGGATCATTGATCACACAACCGATCACGCGCTCATATTGCCAGTGAAAATCAAAGTAAAACCGCGTAATTTTTTCGATGAAGGCGCCCATTTCTGCGTCAACATCTTTCATATATTCCAAAATGCTGGGCGTTAACACGATTTTTCGCGTCACATCCAGCCCGACCATGTGTACCGGCACAGGCATCTGGTCAAACACGATTTGCGCTGCATCCGGATCGCACCAGAAATTATACTCAGCGACTGGCGAGCAGTTGCCGTGACTCTTGTAATTGCCGCCCATCAACACGAAGCGGCCGACTTGCGCGAAGGCCTGTTGATTTTGTTGCAAGGCTTGCGCAATGTTGGTCAATGGCCCTAATGCCAAAATCGACGTGGTCGGGTCTTTTGCCAAAGTGTCTAAGATGAAGCCAACGGCATTTGGGTGTGCTTGCACCTCTGTGACTGCCGGGATCTGGCTGTTGCCTAGCCCGTCATCCCCATGCGTATCTTGGGCGCTGGTGTAAGCCACTTTCAGCGGTTTTTCTGCGCCAACATAAACGGGAATATCCAACCGTCCAGCCAACTGCAAAATCTTCAGCGCATTTTGTGCGCCAAGGTTGGCTGGGACATTCCCGCTGACCGTCGTAATGCCGACGACTTCTAATTCCGGTGAGTTCAGCGCTAATAATAGCGCCAAGCTGTCATCGATGCCCGGATCACAGTCGATGATGACTTTGCGTACTGCATTCAATTTCCTACCTCCGATTAATCGTGAAGTTCTTGGTTTTTTATCGTGGGAAGTTTACGAACCACGCCAGCGACGAATCGCTGATTTGCTAAATGCAGAATTTAGTATAACGGAAAGTTTGGCGGATTGCTATAGGGTGTGTGGACAGAAAAATTCAGATCACGATTAAGAAATAAAAAAAGCGCAAATTGCAAGAACAAGTTAGCCACCCCCATGGCACGACACCGTGAGATGAACTGTTATCTTTGATGAGTTGAGTTAGCT
>NZ_AZEU01000250.1 GCF_001435035.1 Lacticaseibacillus manihotivorans DSM 13343 = JCM 12514 | reverse complement strand
CGCCAAAGCGTCCTGAAAAACCTGCCACAGGTGGATGTTGGATGCAATCATTTTGGTTTCTTCAGGTTGCCGTCTGACGACATGGTAAGGTTCTTTGAGCCATCTCTGACGCTGGATTTTGCAACGCTGCTAGATTGGGCAATGGAAATTAAGCTTAAGATGACTGGCGTTACTAAGCCAAGCACACATGATCACCAGGTTGATCAGCCATGGTTTAGTGCGCTTAGTCGTGCATCTGTGGTTCGCGGTGACGGAGATCTCGGTCGCAACAATACGTTATTGACACTTTTGCTAGCAACATATTCTTCAGGATGGGACCAGAATCGCGCATATGACTTTGCTGATGAATGGAA
>NZ_AZEU01000249.1 GCF_001435035.1 Lacticaseibacillus manihotivorans DSM 13343 = JCM 12514 | reverse complement strand
GTGAATCGTGGGATTGCGCTGCTTTTTTGAAATTCTATGAATAATCCAGGTTCATTGAGGCCGAACAAATAGCGAGACTTCTTGGCGTCGGGATGAGCCAAATGGAATAGCCGCCAAAGCGACTTCAACACCTTGTATTCGCGAGACTTCCCATCTAATTGTTTGAGCGTTGTGACGCGAATCTGATCCATTGCGCGTCCGATCATTTGCACGATGTGGAAGCGGTCGATGATAATCTCAGCGTTGGGGAAAAGCTCGTGAACGATGAGCTGATAGGCGGCATTCATGTCCATGACCACACGCTTAACAGCCGCGCGTTGCGCGACATTATATTGATTGATGAAGAACTCCTTGATGTCCTTATTGAGCCGTCCCCCAAGTACTTTGACGGCCTTGTGGGTATCGGGTAAGCACCCAACCAAATGACGGATTTTCACCAACAATTTAACGCGCTACACTTACCTCATCAATTCAAATTTGGTGAGGTATTTTTATGGAAGATAAACCTGATGTTTTTCATTTTCAAATGGATCAGCCTAAGTCGAGGCAGTCGGAGGTGACCAAAGCACTACAGATCAAATTGAGTAATGAGAAGACCGTTATCGTTTATAATCGCGTTAACAGCTATATCCTTGATGCGCTTTTAAAGGCGGTGTTCTAAATGTTACTTGACCTTAAGCGTATCGCTCAAGTCTATTTGGTTTGCGGTCGTACCGACTTGCGTCGAGGAATCGATGGCCTAGCGGGAATTGTCCAAGAACAATATGACCTGGATCCTTACTCTCAAAATCTATATCTGTTTTGTGGCAGTAAGAAGGATCGATTCAAAGCATTGTACTGGGATGGCGATGGTTTTGTATTGTTGTACAAGCGCTATGAGAACGGTCGTCTTCAGTGGCCGATGGATCAAAACGCCGCCAAGGCGTTGACCCATCAACAGTTAACACGACTTTTAACGGGTTGGGCAATTGAATCTTCGATTCATTCAGTAAATCCACCAAAGAAGTCGTATTCAAATCAGCA
>NZ_AZEU01000248.1:3473-17790 GCF_001435035.1 Lacticaseibacillus manihotivorans DSM 13343 = JCM 12514 | reverse complement strand
TCAGACCGGCCAGATGCGATTTCATGTCCCAAATACCGAGGTGAATAATCCAGGAAGAATAATTGTCTAAAAACAATTGTGCACAGGCAAAAAAAGACCCGACTCGCAATTAAGCGAATTGAGTCTTTCAAAAAAGTTAGGCGATGGTGCCGCGCCGTCCATTTTTGGTCATGCTCATGATCAGGCCGAACAAGATCACATCGACGATCCCAGTCACTGCATAGCGTAACGCTAAGCTCTTACCAACTAACAAGGAGGTGTTGATCCCATCGCTGGCTAAGTAGATCAAAGCCACGGCGACGATCACCGTCATGATCCACCAAGCTGTGCGCCCGAACGCATTTTGCCCGGCGGCTTGACGCTTGGCAATCCAAGGCATCATAAAGCCTAATAAGACCATGCCAATTGGGACCACAATGTTTAACGTCAACATCAATGCAAACGTCTTGTCGTTGGCATCGGTTGGGAAAAAGCCCAAGCAAGCCAACAAGAAGGTGACAATCAACATCCACAACCCCACGATCAAGCCCAGCTTGTCGTTTTTGATGTATTTGTAATCAGGGGTTGGGAAGCGTTCTGGATTCTTGCGGACCATGATGTAAGACCAGAACAAGAACATCGTGGAGAATGGGGAGACGATTCCGTTTAAGTTCAACAACCAGTTGAAAATGTCGTTGATCTTTGGCAACATCCCGCCTAAAGCCATGATCACCGCACATAAAATGGTGGTCAGCCAGTAACCGTTGATCGGCAAGCCGTCTTCAGTCTTCTTGGTGAGTTGTCGGGGCATGAAGCGCTTGGCCACATCAGATAAGAAGACACGCGTTGATGCGTCAAGAATTACTGCTAATTGGGCTAACATGTAAATGCCTTGCACCACAGCGAAGACATACATCAAGGCGTTACCCATGCCAAATTGGCGACCGATGGCTTGGAACGCATAGTAAGAACCGTTCATTTTCAAGTCATTTGGCAAGTGATGGGCGTTGAAGTAAACCCCTAAAGAGAAAGTCCCAAACAAGGTCAAAAACATCGTCATGATGGCGATCATTTTCAAAGCTTTCGGGAAGTCTTTGGCCGGATTTTTCATATCAGCCGTGTAAGGGGCGGCCAATTCGGAACCGTTCATGGCAAACACGAACAAACCAAACGTCGATAAGAAGGATAATGAGAAGAAGTTCTTCGGCATGAAGCTGGAGAAGTGGAAGGGATGCGTGGCGATCGGGTTGCCGTGCATCAAGCCGGCGATGGTCATGATGACAAACAACACCGTCATGATAAACATCGCGCCGCCGCCGATGGTGGACATCACTTCAAGGGACTTGTTCTTGAAGAAGTGTTGGAGCCAAATGAAGACCACGAACACCACCGCGGTGAAAATACCAAACCAGGCATTCCCCATGTGGGCTTGAATGTTGCCATTGCCGTTAGAGATCCAGCCAAAGGAAATGACTACGGAGTTGGCGACATCGACGACATATGGGAGGCCGGTAATCCAGTAAAACCAAGCGGCGAAGTAACCAACTGTGTCCCCGTTGGTTTGGCGCATCCAAGAAGTGATCCCACCGCCATGTTCAGCGAAGGTGGAGCCCATGTGTGCGACGATCAAGTTATAAGGGATCACGTAAAAGATCGTCATCAAAACCCAAGAAGTAACGGCGACGAGCCCTTGGTTTTGAAAGTTATAAATAATATCGTCAAAGCCGATGACTGTGACAAAGTCCATTAAGCCGACAATGACCCATGGAATGTATTGCTTTTGTTTTTCAGGTTGCATAATTTCCTCCAAAATCCTAAGCGACAAACATCGCTTAGCACCCTGGAGCTTTATTCAAGAACATGTGAGCCTCCTATGTAATGGTAAAGGTGCGGTGATTTGAGTTTGGGCCTCCAGCTGACTCAGCCCAACATAGTGAGGGTCCTCGAGGAAGCTAGCTGAGATGTGTCGCTGCGCTCCCCACTCGCCGGATTTCGACCTGCGGAACTCAGTATGTTGGGCTGGCCAGCTTCCGGCCCAAACCCAAATCGCCTACGTGTCGTTAACTGATCAGCTTACTGCTTGAAATCGTGCCTTGCTGGTAAGCGTTAGTTAACGTCTCGTGAATAATTTCTGGACAAATGACCCCATATAATAGGTATAAAGTCATTTCATAAGCTGGATAAGAGATCGAAAAGTGGTGGGTGGAGTCGAGTTGGCAAAACCAGGGTGGCGTGAACAATTGCCCGTGCAAGTGAAATCAAGTTAGACCCCGGTTTTTGGTGGCTGACGCAGATTTCATCGGCAGAATTTGAAACAAAGTGTTTTTTCTTTGGTTCAAATTCTAGGCAAAAGAACATCGGCGGTTTGGGCCGATTTCTGGAGCCGGCCGCACCGGCAACTTGTTCACGCCACCATAGTGACGCCAACTCGATGGAGCCCACCACTTTTCGACCAGTCTCCCAGCGCATGAAAAAAGGGTTCGCTACATTCTACCTAATTTTCATAGGATAGGGAACAATTTACTGAAATTTTCTTTAGAGAAACTTTAGAGCTTACAAAATCGTTAGGCACGTGTTCGTTCAAATCGGCAGGAAATACGGTAACATAGAGTTATTGAAAAAGGGGAGGCAATAGTCATGCAAAACCAACCAGTGGTCGCCGTTGATGGCATCACCAAAACCTATGGGAAGAAAAATCAAAAACAATTCCAAGCCTTAAAAGGCGTGACCTTCAATGTGCAACCCGGCGAATTCGTCGGCATTATGGGCGCATCAGGCTCTGGGAAAACGACATTATTAAATATTTTATCCACGCTTGACCGGCCAACCAGTGGCAGTGTCAAAATCAATGGCCAAGATGTCACCGCCTTGAAAGGTGACAAGCTTTCAGATTTCCGTGCTAAGCAAGTCGGGTTTATTTTCCAAGATTTCAACTTATTGGAAAACCTCACCGCGCGTGAAAACATCGCCTTGCCAATGGCTTTGCAAAACGTCAGCCACCGCAAACAAGTCGAAGCCGTTGATCATATTGCTAAGACTTTAGGCATCGACGCTGTGCTCGATCACTACCCAACTGAATTGTCTGGTGGGCAAAAGCAACGCGTGGCCGCAGCCCGTGCTTTGGTGCAAAACCCAGCCATTTTATTCGGGGATGAACCAACCGGTGCTTTGGATTCGCAATCCGCTAAAGAATTGCTGGATACGATGACCAGTTTGAACCAAGAACAAGGCGTTTCGATTTTGTTGGTGACGCATGATCCATTCTCAGCCAGCTATGCGCAACGGATCTTGTTCATTAAAGATGGGCAAATCGGGAAAGAATTGGTACATGGCGACAAGAGCCAGGCAGCCTTTTATCAAGAAATTTTGAGTACGTTAGGCACGTTTCAACAATAGGAGGGTCGGCAATGTTACGCAAATTAGCTTTAGGCGGCATTCGCTCACGCTTCCGTGATTACGCCGTGTTGTTTTCCGGCTTGGTGATCGCCAGTGCCGTGTTTTACATGTTTATGGCGTTGGCCACCAACACCAAGTTCTTGACATCAAATTCTCCCATCGGCATGACGCCGTTTATCTTCGGCTTCGGGGAAGTGCTGTTGGTAATCATCACCATGGTGTATATCGTTTACGCCAACACTTTCTTGATGAGTATGCGCCAGCGCGATTATGCGATGTTTATGATGCTCGGGGCCAAAAGTCGCAAAATCGCCCAGTTGATTTTTATTGAAACGGTATCGGTTGGTTTTTTAGCTTCTGTTGTCGGTGTGGTCATCGGCATGGGGCTGACGGGGATCGCTGGGAACATGTTGATTTCAATGCTGCATGCGCCGGCGTCACACTTTGCTGTGGTTTGGCCACCAGCGTTGATCGCGACGTTTGGCTTTTTCTTGTTGATGTTTGTGCTGGCAGCTTTCGTCAATGCTGGGCGCTTGTTGAAAACGCCAATGTTGGAACTGTTGCATGCATCCACTTTGCCGAACCGGCTTCAACAGAAACGTTGGAAATTAATTGTACAAGGTATCCTCGCTATCGTGTTGTTGGCGATCGGCTACTGGTCCATGACCCAATTGGCGAAATTACAAATGGCCGCCATCGGGATCGCGTTGATCACCATCGTTTTAGGGACATACTTCTTGTTCAATGCCTTGTTGGTATGGTTGATCGGTTTACTGAAGAAAAACCACGCGTATGCGGCTAAAAGCCTGCATACCTTCACCTTGAGTCAGTTGTCTTTCCGGATCCGCGATTACACCAAGATTTTAGCCGTGGTTGCGATCCTGTTTGCCTTAGCATTAGGTGCAATCACCGTCGGCTTAGGCTTCCAAAATGCGATTCCAGAATTGGCCAATACCCAATCGGCTTATGATGCGACGACCATCGATGCCAACGCTGCGACGCAAAAAGCGGCCGCTGAGTTAACTGGGGTGACGAGAAAAACGCGTTATACGCAAAAAGTCACCAGCAAGGCGGTGGTGTTTGATCAAACTCAAATCAACGCCCGGCCATTGAAGTTCATCGCTTATGATGGCAAGACGTCAACGCATTTGTCGTTGAAGACTAACGCTGACTTGACCAAAAACATGAACGAAATTGCCAGTCAGTTGGAACAATTCAGAACGCCAGCTGATGCACAGCGCCAAATCAAAATCGTGCCGCATGCTGAATATGTGGCGTTGACTGGTAAGACGCGCAACATCGTGACTTATCAAGTCAAAGACTTTGCGGCCAACTACGATGCGTTTGATGCGATGTTCAAAGCGCAGAATAAGCAATTTCATGTGACCAACACCCAAATGTCCGGCCAGAAAATGGCGACATACGGTTTGATCAACGAAATGTTCTCAGGCTTGGCTTTCATGGGCTTCTTCTTAGGGATCGCATTCCTTGCTATGTTAGCGTCGACGTTGATGTTTAAGATCTTAAGTGGCGCCAGCTTTGATGCGAGTCGTTACTTGATGTTACAAAAAATCGGTGTCCGGCCAGGGCTGCTGCGGCGTTCCGTCCGTCATGAAATCGGCGCGTTGTTCGCTTTCCCAGGGGTGCTTGGGGTCATTCACGTGTTGTTTGGCTTACAGCTGTTCACGTCGATGCTTCACGATCCTTACCATAACATTTGGATCCCATTTGCGATTTTCATCGTGTTGTACGGCGTATACTATGCCTTGACCGTTTGGTTATATGAAGGCATCGTCATTAAAAAAGATCTCGCCAAATAAAAACGATGCGTCACCTCGACTGTGGAGGTGGCGCATTTTTAGCAAGGTATTTGTATACGAATGCGATTAATTAAATAACATATTGCCGTCTAAAATTCTATAACTCGACAGTGGTGTATGGTTCGATAAATTACGCAGAAAAGTACTATGTTCGGTGGTACAACTTTTGAAAGAAGGTGGCACCCATGGTGGATAACCTAGGCGTCAGATTTCGAAAGATTGGAGTACAGCTTAGCTTGCGGTCGGCGCAATTTTGACCGCCACAGTTGTAATTGGTTTGCTAGTTGCATTTTTGAAAGGCCTAACCCACCTGACCAAGGCAATGACAAAACTGTTAAAAGCAGTTCGCAAATTCAAGATGGCGTTCGAAGCAATTTGGAAAAAATAAGCAAGCAAAAAGCCGCGTAATACTTTTGCGAAGTGATAGCGGCTTAGCTTGCGATTCACTAACCACCGAACTTATTTCGGCTCTGCTGGAGCGCGGCCTTTCCCGAGGTCGTGCTCTTTTGTATCTATAAAATAACACAATTAAGTCAAAATAGGTATCTTCAATTCCAGATTTACTCTCCAGAGCGCACATATCCGCCTCGGGCATGATGCATGTCACCACAACCCGCGTATAATGCATAATTGGAGGAAAACGATGAAATTTTTACGTGATATCGGTGGGTTATTTAAAGAGTTTGGGGCGCGGTGGGGCAGTTATCTCCTGTTAATGGGGCTGGTGACGGCCATCACTTCTGGAGTCGTGGTACCATTGATGCGCTGGACTGCAGCTGGGATATTAAGCCAGTCAGACATTCCGTACTTAGGGGTGGATAACTTATTAAGTCTTTTCACTCAGCATCCTTTGGCCGCCTTCGAGTTAATTGTGATGTTGCTGGTGGTATTGCTGCTGGCTTATATTCAATTCGCGATTCTGCTCGATGGCTTAGACAATATCCGTCGACGAACAGGACTTGGGGTGCGGGCCGTTGTCATTGAAGGCTTGCGCGATGTCCGCCATCTGAAACCTTCAGGATTCGGCTTTTTCATCTTGTATTTGTTATTGGTGATGCCATTTGCAGGCGTGATCATTCACACGCAACTGTTGGCTAAAGTCGCGGTGCCGACGTTTGTGTTGGAATGGTTGGCGACCAAGCCTTTATTTGGTGCGTTGGTGTTGATTTTTTATGTGGCGATGGCGTATCTCGGCGTGCGGTGGTTGCGCGTCTTGCCGATCACGATTTTAAAGGATCAATCGCTGATCGTCGCGGCACGCGAATCTTGGCATGAAACCCGCGGGAAATTTTGGACCTATGCGCTGCGCCTCAGCGTATTGGCGACCATTTTTGTGCTGATCGGTTTTGGCTGGTCAGCCTTATTGATCGAGATTCAAACCTTGGCAGATTCAACGGGGATCGCGTTTGGGGTCGCCATTGTGACCTTGACGTTGTTGATCGCTGGGCAGATTTTGTTAAGCGGCATGAGTTCTGTGATCTATTTGCTGTTTTTGATCGCACCAGATGATGTGGCAACAGGGCGGGTGCATTTTGCCGCAGATCAGTCGCATCATTGGTTCCGCCGGGTGGTCGTATTGATCGCCAGCGGCAGTGGTATTTTGATCATGGGCGCGTTCAGTGGCTTTTATATGAAAGGCGCCTTGACGGAAGCGCCGCTGACAATTTCTCATCGCGGCGTTGATGCCGGCAATGGGGTGCAGAACACGATTCCTGCGTTAGCCAAAACATCGCGGTTAAATCCAGATTATGTGGAAATGGATCTGCATGAAACCAAAGATGGGCAGTTTGTGGTGCTTCATGATGAGAATCTCAAGACCCTGGCTGGCATCAACAAAACCCCACGCGAATTGACTTTAGCCCAACTCCAACAAATCACGGTTTCGGAAAACGGTCACCACGCAAAGCTTGCCAGTTTTGATGATTACTTAGCTGCCGCCAATGCGTTACATCAAAAGCTGATCGTCGAATTAAAGCCGACCAAAGCTGACAGTTCAGACATGTTGCAACGCTTCATCGATCGCTATGCCACGACTTTAGTCAAACATGGTGACTGGGTGCATTCTTTGAGCTATGCCTTAATGGTGAAGTTGCATCGCAAAGTCCCAAAGCTACCCGCCAACTTCATCATGCCGTTTAGTTTGGTGGCACCGCAAACGCAACTCAGTGGCTATACGGTTGAAGAAACCACGTTGGATGATTCGCTAGTAGATGCCGTTCACCGACAACACAAAGAAATCTGGGCGTGGACCGTGAATGACCGCGATGCCATGACGCAAATGGTCTTTGCGGATGTCGATGGCATTATCACCGATAACCTCACGCAATTGAAACAAGTGATCGCCGAACAAAATGACCATCCAAGTTATGCGCAGCGGTTAGAAGTGTTTGCCACGACCTTGAGTGACTTTGGGCGACCGGTCATGAGTAATTAAAATTAGCGCCAACCGCATCGGAGTTTGATGTGGCTGACGCTGTATTTTTCGATTGTGATCATCATATTTTTCAAGCAATCATAGATGACCAATGAATAATTAAATAACAAATCACACTTGATTTTCCTGTGACAAGTCAGCCGTGTATGCTATGATGAAGGCTACAGAAAAGTAATCTGATCAGTGGTGCAACTTTTGAAAGAAGGTGGAGCCCTTGGTGGCTAAACCTCGGCATCAGATTTCGAAAGATTGGCGTACAGCTTAGCTTGTGGTTGGTGCAATCTTGACTGCCACAGCCGTGATTGGTTTGCTAGTTCCGCTGGTTCGAGGTCTAACCCTCCTCGTTTCAGTGACGACGAAACTGTTAATAGCAGTTGGCGGACTGATTGCGGCGTTCGAAGCAATTCGGAAAAAATAAGCAAGCAAAAAGCCGCGTAATACTTTTGCGAGATAGACGCGGCCTTAGCTTGTTGTTCTATTGACCACCGAACTTATTTCGGCTCTGTGCGCATGACCTTGGCAGAGGTCGTGCGCTTCTTTTTTATTGTAACAAGTTTCAACTCGAACACAACTTTAAAATAACGAGATTACAGTTCCAATTGGTTATAACTCAAGACTTTCACGCCTTCATTGGTCAGCGCGATTTTAGAAATCGAACCATTGCGAGGGGAATCGGTAACTTTGAAGCCATCGTTTTTCCCGAATTTGTCAACGATACTGCGGATCGTGGTGCCATGGGAAACCAACAAGACGTTGTCGCCGTGTTGATTGTCAGCGCGCAGTAACTTGAAGCCTTTTTGCAGGCGATTCCAGTAAGTCAGCGCATCTTCTGCGGCACCGAAAGGATCGGCTTCATGACAGAAATCTTTAGAAGCGTCGACGCCGTATTTGGCAATGATTTCTTTAAAAGATGGGGCATCATGTGGCGCGCCGACTGCGTACCAGGTTTTTGGTGAGTCTTCACCTTCGTAATAGCCGTAGAATTGTTCGCGGAAGAACGGGGTGATAGTCAATGCCACGTTGGAGTTCAGGTTTTTGGCCAAAATTTCGCGCGCGGTATTGGAAGCGCGCATGGTGTCACTGGAATATGCATGCGTGAAGGTGATATGGCTCAACAAATCGCCGGCTCGCTTGGCATCAGCGATCCCTTGGTCAGTCAATGGTGAATCAGACCAGCCTTGCATTTTGTTGAAGCGATTGAACCAAGTTTGCCCATGGCGCACGAGATACACGGTAACTGTTTTCATTGTGGTTCCTCCTGACTTTGCTTCTAGTTTAGCACACGCCAGCCTTAACGTGTTAAACTGAATATGGAGGATGCGATGACGAAAAAAATGCTCGCGCTGAGCTTACTGATTTGCTTAGCTGGTTGCACTGCAAAGCCTGCGACCAAGCCTCAGCCACCTACAACGCCAAAAAAACGCATCGCGCCGTGTTTACCCGTGAGTATCGCAGGCTTTGGTACAACGTTGACGCGCAAGGCTCACCGCATACTTACCGCTTTACTAAAAAAGCCGTGATTTATGACCACATCAAAACGCCAGTCTATTGGGCCACTGAGCGTAGCAAGGCAGATAATCAGATTCTTGATGCCGCTCAGCAACCTGAAACGCCGAAAGCCAACTGGGCCGCCGCCAACACGTACGCTGGTTGGTTGAATCTGCGCGGCTGGTATCAAAAAACTGGCAGTGGGACCAGTTTTCAGCTCCACAGCCAGCAGTTGTGGGTCGCAAGCGGTGCTAAGCCAACTGTTTATGCGCAGTTTTATTCAGACAAAGCTCAAGCTCAAAATCATCCCGACACCAAAGGAGTACAGCCATGAAAGAAAAATTTCGCCAAATGATGGAAACCTCTGCCAAACAATCAAATTCAAGCAGTTCCTTGAGTTACTGGGTCGGCTCTGCAGTCGTTTCGCTCGGTGGTGGGGGTTATGTTGCCTACCGTTTATGGGAAACGGGGCATACAATCGGCGCTGTTTTGGCCGGGATCGTGTTCTTGCTGGTCGGCATTTATGATCTGCGCATGGTGCTTCACAAGAAAATCGCCACCCGCAAGCGCCGTTAATCAAAATGAAATCGCCGCTGACTTCTGATTTGACAGAAGCCAGCGGCGATTTTTGATTAACTGAGCGAAGTGACAACTTGCAGTAACGTGATGGCATCAACCCCAGTGGCATTGTACAAAATGTTTCCTTGACGCCAAGTGACACTGTTGAGCCGTAAACCGCCAGTGTTCACCCGCAAGCTGATCGCACCATGAGTGGCCGGGATCGGTAAGAATTCTTTTGACAGCAAGGCGACGACTTGGCGACTTAAGGTCAAGCCATTTTCTTGATTTTGGTTGATGGCTTGAACGGTGAGTGACCAGCGGCCTTCTTGCCAGTTGGTGTAAGTGGAACCCGCGGCGCCTTGTTGCGTACCAGTGAGGTTGTCGCCTAAAGCAATTGTGGGTAAACCAGTTTCTGGTGCTTGGTAATTGATCTGCGCTTCAGCATCCGCGGCGTTTGCGTAGGTTTGGGCACTTAAGCTGATGTCTGCAGCATTGGGGTTGACGCTGCTGGTGTTAAACGGTAATGCAGAACTGCCAGTACCAAAATAAATCGTGTAATGATCAGCGTTGCCTGAGTAGCTGGTATTGAGCACCTGGCCAGAGGCTACAGGGTAGGTGGTTGGGAGTTTCGATGATGGTAAGGCAGCTTTAAGTTGTTGGGTCAAACTGCCTAAACGATCGGCTGTCGTTTCTGATTTGGTTGAGGACGTTGAATCTGAAGTAGCATTTGCTTTGTTTGACGAACTAGAGCTGACACTAGATGAACTGCTGGCGCTCGAGGATTTGCTTGAGCTGGATTTGGATTTTGAACTCGACTTTTGTTTGACTGAAGACGTTGATTGACTGTTAGATGAATTTTTAGTGGCTGGTTTGTTGCCACAAGCGGCTAAACTTAATGCGGTGAATAAGGTGATCGTGATACCCCAAAACTTCTTCATTGGAATCGCCTCCATTTCCACCTTAATTATACCCGCTGGCTGGGGACTTGCCTACTTAAGTCTTTCTATAGAAGAAAATGCCTATTTTTTTGCAAGAAAAAAAGCCAGGACATAATTCGTCCTGACTCGTTGTGTTCCCTAAACCAACGCAGCCACGTCTAGCTACGCAAAAACCGCTGAACCAAAGTGCGGTTCAACGGCTTTTTCTAGGCTACCCGGACTGCTAAGCCCAGTTTAGCTCACATTGGTCGTCGTGGTTTTTAAACCAACGCCAATACGTCTAGCTACGCCAAGACCCTTGAGTCAAAGTGCGACTCAAGGGTCTTGGCTAGGCTATCCGAATGGCTAAGCCCGGTTTAAAAACCACTGGGATTAATCGTTGAAGTTGCCAGTTTCAACATCGGAGATGAATTGCTTCAAATGCGCGAAGTAAACTGGGGCGTTGTCGATCATGTGATGGTGACCACCATCTGGCGTGGTGACCAAACGGGCATGCGGAATGTCTTCAGCCATGCGTTGGGCTGACTTCATTGGCATAGTTTCGTGTTCACCGAAAGTCAAAAGCGTTGGTACGGTGATGTTGTGGATTTGGTCGCGAATGTCCCAATCCTTGAGCTTACCAGTAACAACAAATTCGTTATCGCCTTGGAAAGCGCCATAAACATCAGTGGCCATGGTGGAGATCAAGTGTGAGATTGCCGGTGGTTGTTTGCGATCCACATAGCCAGCGTTCAATACGTCAACATACTTTTGGTATTGGGGATCAGACCAGTCGCCTTTTTTCTCGATTTCTTTCATGTAGCGAACAGCGGAAGGTGGCAGCGCCTCTTCACGGCAAAGTTCGACATGTTCGAGGTATTCGTTGATGTTGTCGACCATTGAAGAAATGATCGCGCCTTTAAGGTGTTCACCATACTTCAAGGCGTACAGTTGCACTAAGGCACCGCCCCAGCTTTGGCCGATCAAATAAAAATGATCGATGCCAAGCTTTTGGCGGACTTCTTCAACTTCATCCAAGAAGTAGTCAGTCGTTAAGTATTTTTGATTTTCTGGGTCGGAATAATCAGGTTGATCGGAGTAAAAACTGCCGAGTTGGTCGTACATATGCACTTGTACACCGAGGTCTGCGAGTTCTTTGCCGAAGTTTTCCCAGTATTCATGGGTGCCACCAGGGCCGCCGTGTAAGCACAGCAAATGAATATCACCAGTGCCTTGGGTGTTGGTCCACAAGTGGTAGCCGTTGTCCAAGGTGAGGATCGTGGTTCCTTGCTTCATTGTGTATCACCACTTTCTTAAATATATTGATATTGTAACACTTAGGCCGATTCTGAGTGGCAGGTTTGTGAAAGAAAAAGGAGAAGATGATAACAAAATGGGTCGTTTTCGAAGACGCCGGCGATCGTCAAACTCAGGCTAAGTTACAACAATCGCATGAAGTCTAGCCCAAACAAAGCACCTTACCGGACCAGCATCCGGTAAGGCGTTTTGAGTGTTGTCATTAGTTTTTCTTTTCCAGTTGTTGGCGAATATCGGCGACGGCGGTTTTATCGCCGGAGAAGATAATGTGGTCGCCTAAGTGAATTTGGGTATCACCATGTGGGGCGATGAATTCTTTGTCGCGGTAGATCTGCGAAATCGTGATTTCGTTGACAAAGGGCAAGGATTTGACTTCCATCCCGGTGAACTTGCGGTTGTTAACCGTGATTTCAAAGATCCCAGCTTGCGTATCATCCAAGATCTTCAACGTGGACGGTGTTTCAATCAGCGAACGTAACAAGGAAATCGACGCGTCGATGGTGTTGTAGACTTCCACGCCTTGGTCGCGTAATTCGTCATAGCGCGTGGAGGCCACATTTTTGGATTCAAAGCGGGCGATGATGCGCGGAACCTTTTCCGCTAAGGCCCATTGCGCCAATTCGAAATTCTTATCATGGTCAAAGTATGCCAACATCACAATATCTGAATCAAAAGCCCCAGCTTCATGTAAGGCGCCTTGGGAAAAGCTCGGCATCAGTTTAACGTTGACTTCAGAATTGTAAGTCGAGTACTTGGCTGGGTCATCGGTAAACATGGTGATTTCATACAAGCCTTTGGACAATTGTTGCGCAATCGGCACCGTCAACAAATTCGTCCCAATGAAATGAACCACTGTTTTCTTGAAGTCTTCCGGTTCTTCTTGATAGAAGCGATTGAATAAAATTGGACTGAAAATGCAGGTGATGATGGCAGCCAACGTGAACGCGCCAGATTGGGTGCTAGAAATAATTTCCAAATTGCGCCCGACGGTTAAAGCTGGCACAACGATGGTGATGGTGGTTGACGCCAAGAAAGTCCCAGCAATCGCATTGCGCGGCTTGAAGCGCAAGCGCAACACAAACACCAGTAAACTTTTGGCAAAAAAGAAACCAATTAATAAGATCGGAATCAACGCCAAGGCTTTAGGGTCTGCCAATAACGTCCGCAAATTGATCTTCACCCCAGTCATCATAAAGAAAATCGGAATGAAGAAGCCATAGCCTAAACTGGTCAGCTTGTCTTGGGTTTCTTCTCGCGGCCGTAATAATTTCATCACGATCCCGGCTAAGAAGGCCCCAAGAATATTTTCCGCGCCGACGGATTCGGCGATGGTAACCAAAGTAATGATCAAAAAGAACGCTAAGCGAATATCTAATTGCGTGGTGGCTTTGTCGATACGCGCAAAGAATTGATATGGCTTGCGAAACCGCATCAATAAGAAAATCGCGGCGACAAAAATCGCCAGCAACCACCAGACTGATTTGGACGATTTGCCGTTTAGCGAGGCGTAAACCGTTAAGCTGATCAACGGAATCACTTCACCTAAAGCGGCGATTAATAAAATTGTTTGCCCAAAAGGTTTTGAAAGCAGTTCTTTTTCTTTCAGCGCCGCGATGACGACCCCTAAAGCCACCGTCGAATAAACGATGGTCACGAATACCGCATGCGGCAAAAATCCCGTCACTTGTAAAATCGTGGCAAAGATTCCAGACATCCCCACCACGGTGGCAAAGGCGACGATAGCGACTTTGGCCGGGCCGATTTGCGTGGCATTTTTTTGCGGCTTAAACAACGAAAAGTCAATTTCCATCCCCGACAAAAACATTAACACGATCACGCCTAGGCTGGCGAGTTCGTTTAAGACACTACCAGTGTTGACGACGCCGAAAACACTAGGCCCTAACACGATGCCAGTGACAATTTCAGCCACTGCAGTCGGCGTTGAGGTGATTTTAAATTTGGCCATGACTAGCGGGATCGCTAAAGCGGCGAACAACACGATCAATAATGATAGAGAATCCATCTCGGCCTCCCAAGTTTTTTGTCTAGTATACGCCAATCTTAATTTGCGCGCATTGCGATTTTTAGGCGAAATCGTCTTTAAATCTGGTTTACTCGCGCAAATGTTGTCCGCCATCGTAAGTGTATCAGGCCCGCCATCAGGTGCCAGTGGTCTGGTTACGTTTCAGTGATTTGAAATTGGGACTCCAGCTGGCCGCCGCGACATAGTGAGGGTCCTCGGGAAAGCTAGCTTGGATCATCGCGACGCTCTGATTCAAGTGGATCTTTCCCTGCGGCTTTCCGTAAGCGATAAATCGCCAACGGAAATCTCACTATGTCGCGACGACCAGCTTCCGTCCCAATTTCAAATCACTTCCACTACGGCTGACCACTGACGCCAGATG
>NZ_AZEU01000248.1:0-3463 GCF_001435035.1 Lacticaseibacillus manihotivorans DSM 13343 = JCM 12514 | reverse complement strand
GAAGCGTATGATGTCAACTTTGATACCATATTTAAGACATCTGAATGTCGCAACGTGAGCGTGTTGAATCTGTAAGTTAGTAATACCAACTCAGAAAACATGTGAGCGGAAGCGGCTTGGCAGAACGGAGGAAAATTGGACAATTGCCTGTGGGAGTGAAATCAAGTGAGACGCCGTTTTTTGGCGACTCGCGCGGATTTCACCGGCAAAAATAAAGACAAGCGGGCTTCTTGGCTTGATTTTTAGTCGAAAGAGCATCAGCGGTTTGTGCTGATCTCTGCAGACGGCCGCACCGGCAACTTGTCCAATTTTCCGCAGTGGCGCCGAGGCGCTGGAGCTCACATGTTTTCAAGTCGCTAGGCAATCGGTATAACTAACTAGAAGATGAAAACCACACTTACGCTGCCGGACATCGATAGTCGGCTTTAACAGTGGAAGGGTGTCAAAAAATCTGGTCGGAATGTTAGAAAGTTACAGCTAACCGTCGTGACATCTGGGTCGTGGCATTTGTACCTGCGCCGGAAAAGTGCTACTATATTATAACGATTATTCAGCAAAGCGAGGGAATGCGCGTGGCAGATCAAAACCAACAATTTGAACAAGCTCATCTCAATTCAATCATGGGGGAACTCGGCGAGGCCGAAGACCGCCTGAGTGCCGAAATCGGCCGCACCAAAGCCGAAGAACAACAACTCAACAAGCATTTTTTCAGTGACTTCTCCTTGAACTTCAGCGGGGATGCCGAAGCCAGCGAAACTGCGGCTTCCATTCAACAACAACAACAAATGCTTGATGAACGGCAAAATGCTTGGCAACAATCTGACACCCAACTCAAAACAGTGCAGCGCTTAGAGGTCAATCCATATTTTGCGCGGATCGACTTTCAAGAAGGCCAAGAGAAACCCGAAACTATCTACATCGGTTTAGGCTCATTCACCAACGCCAAAGGAAAATTCTTGATTTACGACTGGCGGGCGCCGATCAGCTCGATTTATTACGATGGTGGGCTGGGTAAAGTCACTTATCAAACCCCTGATGGCCCGCAAACAGTCGACGTGTCGTTGAAGCGCCAATTTGTGATTCAAGATGGCCAGATTCAAACCATGTTTGATACCACTGAAACCATCGGCGATCAAATGTTGTTGGAGGTGTTAGGCGAAAAGTCTGACACCCAAATGAAGTCCATCGTCACCACCATTCAGCGTGAACAAAACCAAATCATCCGCGATACCTCAGCCGAATTACTGTTCGTGCAAGGGGCAGCCGGCTCTGGGAAAACCAGTGCGGTCTTGCAGCGGGTGGCCTATTTACTGTATCGCTACCGCGGCAAGTTGAACGCTAGCCAAGTGATCATGTTCAGTCCGAACCAACTGTTTTCTGATTACATCGGCAATGTGTTGCCAGAACTTGGCGAACAAAACATGGTGCAGTTCACCTTTTATCAATATGTGTCGCGCCGCGTGCCAAATATTGACGTGCAGAACTTGTTCTCCCAGTTTGAAGTGGTGCAAACCCCGACGCAGAAAAAAGTTTCCGCGCTGAAGAACAGCCTGGCGTTCTTTGATGCGACTAAGCGTTACGCTGGCAGCTTGGAATCCGCCGGCATGCGTTTTCGCGATATCAAGTTCCATGATGACGTGTTCTTCTCCAAGGCGCGCATCAAAGAAATCTTTTATTCTTATAACGAAAATTATCACCTCGGCAACCGCTTGAACGCCACCAAAGAAAAGCTCATCAACATGCTCAACCATAAAGTGGAAAGCACGATGAAAGCCAAGTGGGTGCAAGAAGCGGTCGAAGACTTATCCGCTGAACGCATTCGCGAACTGCAAGCCAACGGGCCAGACGAATTCAAGAACTCCGATGACGAATACCGCTTCTTTGCGCGTAAAATCGTCATGGATGCTTTCAAGTCGATTCAACAAGCCATTGTCCGCAATCACTTCTTAAATATCCGCGGCCAATACTTGCACTTCTTGAAAAATGCTGGCAACTTTATCGACTTACAAGAATTTGGCTTGACGGAAGCAGACTGGCAGGCGGACGTTGAAGACTTCTTAGTCGGCTTCAAGAATCGGCAACTGAACATGGTCGATGCGACGCCTTACTTGTACATGTATGACTTGATCACTGGTCGGCACGGCGAACGCAACATGCGCTATGTCTTCATCGATGAAATTCAAGACTACACGCCTTATCAACTGGCTTACTTGCGGGCAAGTTTCCCCAAAGCCCGCTTCACGTTGTTAGGCGATTTGAACCAAGCCATTTTCACGAAGTCGGCGTCACATACCTTGATTCAAGATGTGTCCAAGTTGTTTGATCCGGATAAAACGCGGGTGATCCAGTTGACACAATCGTATCGTTCGACCAAACAAGTCACTGACTTCACCAAGGCGATTTTGAAATCTGGTCAAGCCATCAACGCCTTCAACCGCCTTGGGCCACTGCCGACGATCGCCTTGCGCGACACCGAAGCAGAACTGGTTGAAGCCGTTGCGGCACAGCTTAAAGTCAACGATGCCGCCAAGCAAACCACTGCGGTGATCGCTAAGACCTTAGAAGAAGCCGAACATATTCACGACTTGATGCAACAAGCAGGATTAGCGTCAACCTTGATCCGCAGTGAAAACCAACGCTTGGCCGCTGGTGTGATCGTGGTGCCATCTTATTTGGCCAAAGGTTTGGAATTTGATGCCGTCATTTTGTGGCAAGCCAACAAGCACTTCTTCCATGAAGAAGACGAGCGCGAATTGTTGTACACCATCGCCAGCCGTGCCATGCATCGCTTGACGATCCTGGCTACCCCAGACTTGTCGCCACTGTTAGATCAAGTCCCAGCAGATCTGTACCAGAAAGCGTAATTGGATGAAAATGTCTGAAACTGTTGCCATCACGACGCACCGCGTCTTCCAAGGCCAGATGAACGAGCACGATTCGCTGTTTGGCGGCCAAACCTTATCTTGGCTGGATGAAAATGCCTCGATTTCTGCGCACCGTTTTTCTCGGCGGCAATTGGTCACCGGCTCCGTGGATTCCATGGTGTACGTCAATCCCGTTGAAATCGGCCATGCGCTGATGTATGCGTCTGTGATCACCGGGGTCGGGAAGAAATCTTTGGAAGTCTTCACGAAAATGATCGGCGAAGATTTAGATACAGGGCGGCGTTATTTGGCCGCTTATGCCTTTACCACTTTTGTGTCGATGAACTCGGATCCGCTGCCAACGCTGGAAGCGGATGTCGAAGAAGGCCAGAAGCTGGCAGCCGGCTACGCCACCCGTCGTGCTGAAAACAAACGTCGTTTAAAATCCATGCCTGATGTGTCACTAGACGTGGTGCCATACTAAAAAATAAGCTTCGAATCTCGGCTGAGGTTCGGAGCTTGTTTTGATTAACTGGCCTTTTTCGGCTCTTCGTCAAGTAGAGTTGATATATTTTTGACACCGCACCTAGACCGAAATT
>NZ_AZEU01000247.1:12705-21394 GCF_001435035.1 Lacticaseibacillus manihotivorans DSM 13343 = JCM 12514 | reverse complement strand
TTTATTTTGTCTGAGTGCTAACGATAGTGGCTAACTTGATTGTAAAACGCGGGGAATAAAAACAGGTCAGCGATGTGACCCAAAATAAATTTAAGCTATGCTGACGCTTACAAATAACCAATGGAAAGATAAATTAATTGAGATTTGGTTGAAAATGGGTGATAATCGAGTTGTATATGCAATGCACGCAGTCTGGGGGGAGTGCGCACATGGAAGCACAAAAAAGCACCTTTGGGGTAACCGCGCCACTACCAGCGTGGTTATTCATCTTACAACTGGTGATCGTTTTAATGCTGGCCGTTGGGTTTGTCAGCTATTATCGTCGGACTTGGCATTATGTGTTTGATACGGAACATGACAACCACACGCAATTTAAAGCGTTGCGTGGCGGCTTATTGGTGTTGGTTTTACTATTGGGCTTAGGGTTTCATTTTGCCGGGGCGATCATGTACACCAACAGTATCATGTTTTATAATATCGGCCTGTTTTTGCTGACGTTTACGCTATTAGACCGCTCGGCATCTTGGTGGGAGTTTGGCGGGCGGGTGATCGGGTTGCTTGTGATTTGGAGTGATCACTATCGGCCGCATTTTGACCGTTGGCAATATACGGTATCGTTGATTTTACTCGCAATTGCAGTGGTGGTGATTTGGCGCTATCGCGATGATATTCGTTATAATCCGGCGCGTCATATCGGGTTGTTTGCGTATTTAGGTGTGGTTTTTTGGACGTTGTTGCCTGATGAGTCACTGGGTGTGCAATTGAGTTTGGGCCTTCGACTGGAAGGTCTCATCATGTATGTCGCCATGGCGTGTGCGACGGGGATCTTCATGCACAATCGCCATGTCGAAGATCAGCGCAACCGCGCCAATGCCCAACTGGCGCATTATGACGCCTTAACGGATACCTTATCAGCATCACTTTATCAAACCACCGCGCCACGAGTCTTTGATACGGCTCGGACACAAGCCAAGCAGTTGACCATGGCGGTGATCGACATTGATCATTTTAAGCAAGTCAATGATCATTATGGCCATTTAACTGGGGATGAATTGTTGTCTGGTGTCGCCAAAGTGATGTCTGATACGTTGAGCAAGTATTCCGGAAAGCACTCGCTGTACCGCGCGGGCGGTGAAGAATTCAACATTTTATTTGAGAACCTATCGGACAGTTTAGTGGAAATCGTCGTCACGGACATTTGGCAAACGGTGCGCACGGCTAAGCTCGAAGCCGGCCGCTTTGAGATCCCGACCACGATTTCCATCGGCGTCGCCAAAATGATGACTACGGATGAATCTGTTGATGATCTTTATGCTCGCGCCGATGAAAACTTGTACCAAAGCAAACATAATGGCCGCGATGCCATCACCATCATGGGGCATACGTTAGCCCATGACCAAGTGCCGCGCGTCATGGCGATCCGCACCTTGTTGACGCAACATGTGGTGGATACGCAAGTGACGCCTGCGGAATTAGTTTATGACGAATTGATCTTAGCCAAGTATGAGGATGACTATGACCGCTGGGATTTTCCCGATGTGATCGCCTTGCCGCTATTGGTGCAAATGAACTTTTTGCATGAAGCCTTAAAAGCTCAAGCTGCGCCTAGAATCATGATCAATGTATTACCCGAAGTGTTTGTGGCGCCACATACGCCACAACGTTTGGCAGATTTTCGCGATCGGGAGCCGAAGTTGTCGATTTTGGCGGTTGAGTTGACCTTGTTGCCAGATATTGAGACTTTAGCTCGAGTGTCAAAAGCCTATCATGCGCACGATTTGCGGATCGTCTTGAAGAACTTTGCCCCAGATAACGATTTAGACACTTTCAAACCATACCTCGCCTTGATCGATGGGGTGAAAATGCGCGCCAATGATTTGCGCAACTTGTATGTCACCCCTGAAGGCCCAGACCAAATCGCAGCCTTACAAGCAGCGTGTGATGCAGTCAACGTCGACATTATTGTCAATGATGTGGAGAATTCTCAAGACGCTGAATTTGCCAAAAATGTGATCAAGTCCCGTTACACCAAAGGCTATTACTTCGATCGCCCAGCCTTGCCGCGCATGTCGTAATACAAATGCTGTCCGGCAGCGAAAGCGTCTATTTAATCTTCCAATCAGCTATACCAATCTGCCTCCGGCACGAAAATTTGTGAACTCCAGCGTCTTGGCGACACTGCGGAAAATTGGACAAGTTGCCGGTGCGGCCGGCTGCAGCTCTCGAACAAAGCCCGTTCGAGGAGCTTTCGCCTAGATTTAGAACCAAAGAAAACCGCTTTGTTTCTAAATCTGCCGGTGAAATCTGCGCGAACCGCCACAAACCGGCGTTTCACTTGATTGCACTGCCACGGGCAATTGTCCAGTTTTCCTTGTTCTGCCAAGCCGCTTCCGCCCACAAATTTTCTCGGTTGATATCACAGGCTTACAGTTTAAACATGCTCACGTTTCGAAGTCATTCGTTATCATGAATGATTGCATCAACGTTGCCAGTATCTGATTCGTAGTCATCAGGCGCCAGTGGTTTAACGTAGTGCAGGAACTGAAATCATCGAACGTGGCAGAAATATGAGCTGAGACAGCTGGTTTTTGGCTGGCTCAACTCATATTTCAGGCGAATTCAAAGACACGGTTTTTGGCTTTGAATTCAGGTGGAAGAACATCGGCGGTTTGTGCCGATTTCTGGAGCCGGCCGGCCACGAGAGATGATTTCAGTTCCGAATGGGTCTGGAGTGTACCACTGGCGCCTGATGGCGGACGAAAACACTATCGATGCCGGACATCATGAGCATAAAACGAGGCCCAGACGAATTGTCTGAGCCTCGTTTTGTTTAATGGACATCGGTATCGGTTTGTGCCAGTTGCGCTTGGCGCCGATAAGCACTTGGGGTGATGTCGAATTGTTTTTTGAACGTGTGATCGAAGTTCGCGGGGTTCTTGTAACCCAAGCTAAAGCCGATTTCAGCCACTGATTGAGCCGTCATGGCGAGCATTTTCTTGGCTTGATTCATGCGGATAAAGCGCAATTCGGCTGAGAATGGCTTTTTGAATAAATCGTGGCAAAGTCGAGAGAAGTAGTTCGGTTCATAACCGAAGTATTCTGCAGCGGACTTCAAGGTGACAGAGTCGATATGCGCCATGATGTAATTGAGGATCAAGCCGACTTGATGGGCTTTGTCTGCGCCACGCAAATTGTCTTCTGGGAAGTCGGATTCGATGATCATCATCGCATTCAACCGCGCCCGGGATAATTCTGTCAGCAATAAGTTGGCAACCATGGACGCTTCATAGCGTAAGTAGCCATCTTGTGGTTGCATCAACATCAAGCGCGCCAATTGTTCGCAGTAGCCATTGGTCAATTCATGGGCGATGCGACGGAAGACGATATGTGCGGTGTCCGTGCTTTGTAAAAAGCTGGTGATCATCGCGTTAGGGCCGATGCCGACAGTGTTAGCCACTGGCAAGATGAAAAAGCGGACTTGTAGCGGCCGGTTAGCACCGTAAGCTTCAAGTTGGGCTGGCATCGGGTTGTGGATCAACACGACGTCGCCAGTTTTTAAAGCCAGTGGGCGGCCTTTTAACCGCAGTAAACAATCACGGCGACATTGAATGATCGCCAATTGTGTCCCGCCAGCTTCAGGATCAGGTGGGGCACTTAACGGACTGAGGTCCAATTCGACTGTGGTGGCACTCCAAATTGGCGTATACATGCAAGCTCCTCCTCGAGATTGTGTCTATCTGACAATTCTAGCACAAAAACGTTGGACTCGGGCAGGACATTTCCCAGGAAATGTCAGACTCGCATAATAAAACAGACAATTTAACATGTATCCGGTAACATTTAAATGACGTACAATTAAATAGTCAGATACCAATGAGGAGGGATGCCTATGAACGCAAAGTTTCTTGAAGTCTTGCAACACGAAGGACCAGTCACGATCATCACGATCAACGCCAACCCGGCGCATGTGGTGAACACTTGGATGTCATACATCACGTTGAAAGATCAGCAATTGTTGATCCCAGCAGCTGGTATGCACAGTATCGAAGCAGATTTTCCTACCGATAACCATGTGCTGTTGACCTTTGGCTCTAAAGAAGTTGAGGGAACAGTGGGGCCAGGCGCTGGTTTTCACGTTGCCGGGCGTGGTCACTTTGTTGAATCAGGCGCCGACTTTGACGCCAAAAAAGCGCAATTCCCATGGTTGACTCGGATGCTTGTCGTTGAGATCGACGACATCCAACAAAAGATCTGATCAATGTGCTACCATGTCACAGAACTGATCGGATGAACCTTACACACAAACAAATACGCCGCCTAATTGCCTAGGCGGCGTGTTTGTTTGCTTTTTAATGAAGGGCTTGTGGCGCTTGATCGCCGATTTGTAAGGTGACGCGCCATTGTTTGCCGTCGCGCGTGGCGAGAGCAGTGTAATGTTCGTTGGTATCCCAAGTGTCAAAGTCCAAGCGATAGCCGACTTCAGCTTTTTGTAAGCCAGTTTCCATTAAAAGGGCAGTTTCTGGATAACCATTTTTGGCGAGTTTTTGTAAAACGATGCGTTCAACGGTGCGGCGTTCGCGAGCACCGTGATTGAATAAGGCGGTAATGACCATACCCGGTCACCTCCAAGTGAATTGATACGTCTATTGTAGAGCTGAGCCTTAACTGTTGTTACAAAGCTTAAGCCAGCTTAACGTGATGGCTTTAAGCTTTACGAAATCGTTATAAAATATATGCTTTTCTGAAACGAAAAACCGTTACCCAATGTCAAAATTGGGCAACGGTTTTTAAATTAGATACTGCAACTTTCGCAAGCGTTAGCGCCGATTTCCGAGTCATCATCAGTGAAGGTACGGATATAGTAAATCGATTTAATGCCTTTCGCATGAGCGTAGTTGCGTAAAATGTTGAGATCCCGGGTGGTCATTTTATTGGTGCGACCGTCTTTCCAAGGGTAAGTGCCTTCGGGAATGGTTGAGCGCATGAAGAAGGTCATCGACATACCTTGATCGACGTGTTGTTGGGCGGCGGCATAGACGTCGACCACTTTGCACATGTTGGTGTCATAAGCCGATTGATAGTATGGCAAGGTGTCATTAGCTAAGCCAGAAGCCGGGTAGTAAATCGTCCCGATAGTTTTTTCTTGGCGATCTTCAATGCGGTTAACGATGGGGTGCAAGCTGGAACTTGTATCGTTGATGTAAGAAATCGAGCCGTTTGGCGCCACGGCCATGCGGTTTTGATGGTATAAACCATCTTTCATCACGGCAGCTTTAAGGTCAGCCCAGTCTTGTTTGGTTGGGATGTGAATGTTTTTGAATTGTTCGGCAACGGAATCAAATTTGATCGACCAGTCTTGATCCAAATACTTGTCAAAGTAGCTGCCGTCGGCGTACTTGGAAGCTTCAAAGTTGTGGAACACCACACCGCGTTCACGGGCGATTTGGTTGGAGGCTTTTAAGCTGTAGTAGTTGAGCAACAAGAAGTATTGGTTGGTGAAGTCCAATGATTCAGGGCTACCGTAGTGCATGTGATGCTTGGCAAAATAAGTGTGCAAGCCCATGGCGCCTAAGCCGATGGAGTGGGCCAAGTCGTTCCCATTTTGCACGGATGGCACCACGTCGATAGCCGAGTGGTCGGTGACGTAGGTCAAAGCGCGTACCATCGCGTCGACAGATTTTTCAAAGTCTGGGCTTTGCATTAAGTTCGGGATGTTGGTGGAGCCGAGGTTACATGAGACATCGGTACCTAACACGTCATATTCTTGGCGGTTGTTCAACACGCTTGGCGTTTGCACTTGCATGATTTCAGAACACAAGTTGGACATGATGATCTTGCCGGCAATTGGTGAAGCGTTGTTGGCAGTATCCACGTTCATGATGTAAGGATAGCCAGATTCTTGTTGCAGCTTGGAAATTTCCGTTTCCAAGTCGCGGGCGCGGATCTTTTTCTTGGTGATGTTGGGGTTGGCTACCAAGTTGTCGTATTCTTTGGTGATGTCGATGTAAGAGAAAGGCTGACCGTATTCGCGTTCCACAGAATATGGTGAGAATAAGTACATATCCGCGTCGGCTTTGACCAAGTCGTAGAACTTATCTGGCACGATCACGCCGAGGCTTAAGGTCTTCAAGCGATACTTTTCATCGGCATTTTCTTTCTTCGCGCCTAAAAAGGCGATGATGTCAGGATGGAAGACGTTCAAGTAAACTACGCCGGCGCCTTGACGTTGGCCGAGTTGGTTGGAATAAGAAAATGAATCTTCCAATAACTTCATCACCGGCAAAACGCCAGAAGCTGCGCCTTCAATGCCTTTGATCGGGGCGCCGCCTTCACGCAGGTTGGAAAGTGTGATTCCAACGCCACCGCCGATGCGCGACAGTTCCAATGCGGAGTTGATCGCCCGGCCGATTGAGTTCATGTCGTCAGACACTTGCAATAAGAAACAAGAAACCAATTCACCACGGCGCGCGCGCCCTGCGTTTAAGAATGACGGCGTGGCAGGTTGGTAGCGTTGGTGGATCATTTCATCGGCTAAGCTTTGGGCGAGGGTTTCGTCACCGTCAGCGAAGAATAAGGCGTTGGCAAATACGCGATCTTCAAAAGATTCCAAGTAATGGTCATTGTCGTCAGTTTTTAACGCGTATTGGGCGTAGAACTTGTAAGCGGCCATAAAGGATTGGAAGTGGAAGTTTTGCGCGGCCAAATAATCGCGGAGTTGTTCCATAAATTCAAGCGAATACTTGCTTAAAAAGTCTGCTTCATAGTAGTTGTTGTCAACTAAATAGTCCAAGCGGTCTTTGAGGCTGTCGAACGTTAAGGTATTGGGATCGACATTTTCTTTGAAGAAAGCAGCCAAGGCTTCCTTGTCTTTGGCCAATGGGATCTGCCCATTCACCGGAATATTAATTTCATTATTGAGTTTGAAATACGTCACTTGTTCTGGATCGATGGCTTTGAGGCCCATGGCGAACGCTCCTTTGTTTTTTAGCATTGAGAATAATGCTATGATACTGTATATTGTGGTTACGGTCAAATCACAAACAACATCTTGCGGTTTTTGACTTGTGCGTAGCTGTGGTAAAATTTACGCGCAACTGACATTTTAACGTCAATTCAGAGAGGATGCACATCAATTATGGAAAATTATCAGGCGATCAACTGGGACCGCGTTTCAGACGCTGTCGACAAAGCAACTTGGGAAAAATTAACGGAGCAGTTCTGGTTGGATACCCGCGTGCCGGTGTCAAATGATATGGACGACTGGCGCGAACTCGACGATACCCATCAATGGGTGGTCGGCCATGTTTTCGGTGGCTTGACCTTATTGGACACGGTGCAAAGCCAAGACGGGATGCGCGCGTTGACCACTGGCGCCATCACCCCGCATGAAAAAGCGGTACTCAACAACATCCAATTCATGGAATCAGTCCATGCCAAGTCTTACTCCACCATTTTCTCCACGTTGAACACGCAACCTGAAATCGATGAAATTTTCCAATGGTCCGACTCTGAAGAATACTTGCAAAACAAAGCCAAGTGGATCGTCGACTTGTATCGCAACGACCCAGATCCCTTGCATAAAAAAGTCGCCAATGTCTTCTTGGAAACTTGCTTGTTCTACTCTGGTTTCTATACCCCCCTGTATTATTTAGGTAATAACAAGCTCAACAACGTCGCTGAAATTATTAAGCTGATTTTGCGGGATGAATCTGTGCATGGCACTTACATCGGCTATAAATATCAAATTGCTTATAACCAATTGTCCGACGCTGAAAAGCAAAAACAAGACGACTGGGCTTACGACTTGTTGTACAAGCTTTACGCCAACGAAGAAAAATACGCCGCCCTTTGCTACGACCAAGTCGGCTGGACCAAAGAAGTCATGACTTTTGTAGAATATAATGCTAACAAGGCTTTAATGAACCTGGGCAAAGACAGCATGTTCCCAACTACTGCGTCTGATGTTAACCCGATCATCATGAACGGGATCAACACCACCACCTCCAACCACGACTTCTTCTCACAAGTTGGTAATGGTTACTTGTTAGGCCAAGTCGAAGCGATGAGCGATGATGATTACAACATCGACGTCATTTCTGATCCAACTGCGGGGGACGACAAATGATCAATTTATTTTATGTCTCGATTTCTGGCAACACCCGCGCGTTTGTGAAGCGGCTGTGTGCTTACGCTGACCAACAACACGCAAAAAACGCTGACGCTTATCAAATCAACGCCGTGGAATACTCTGAATCTGTCGACGTCAG
Source organism: Lacticaseibacillus manihotivorans DSM 13343 = JCM 12514 (assembly GCF_001435035.1). GTDB lineage: Bacteria > Bacillota > Bacilli > Lactobacillales > Lactobacillaceae > Lacticaseibacillus > Lacticaseibacillus manihotivorans. The sequence continues at coordinate 13,127 of NZ_AZEU01000247.1, read as the reverse complement.
CATTATGGATCACCCGTTTTTTGCAATGGTGCCGACTTATTTAGACGGTGGCGATGGCATCAACAACGGTTATCAAGAAGTGATGACCTTGGACTTTCGCGATGAACTCGATGCTGGCAACACCGAAAATTTGCTCGGGATTGTCGGCTCTGGCAATCGCAACTTCAATGCCCAATTCGGCTTGACGGCCAAGCACTATGCCCGCCGCTTCAATTCGCCAGTGATCGGCTTGTTCGAACTGCGAGGCAACGACGAAGAAGCCGTCAAGATCTACACCGCTTTGACCAACTACCAAAAAGACTTCGAGCAACGTGGTGTTAAACGCGCACTGACGCACTAGCATATGATGATCAACCAAGCCGAGATAATAATTGTCTCGGCTTTTATCATGCAAATGATGTCTGGTATCGATGATCATGCTG
>NZ_AZEU01000247.1:0-12695 GCF_001435035.1 Lacticaseibacillus manihotivorans DSM 13343 = JCM 12514 | reverse complement strand
ATTTGAAATTGGGACTCCAGCTGGCTCGTCGATACATAGTGAGGGTCCTCGGCCGAACTAACTTGAATCACTCGCTACGCTCTTGATCCAAGTGGATTTCGACCTGTGGAACGCAGTAAGCGGTGAACCGCCAACTGCGTTCTCACTATGTATCGACGGCCAGCTTCCGTCCCAATTTCAAATCACTTCCACTCCGCTAGACTACCGACACCTGATGGCTACGAAACGTACGATACCAACGTTTGTGTGACATCTAGTTTGGAGATGCCGTCGTACATATGCGTGTTAAATCTGTATGCTAGTGATATTAACGTAGAAAAGCTGTGTGCGGAGACAAAAAGCGCGTAAGCGGGCTGGCCATCAGCCGTGGGGCTCTTAGCGGTTTACCGCTTAGAGCCCAGCGAGAAGGAGATCCACTTGAATAATGAGCGAAGCGAATTATCCAAGTTAGCTCCGACGAGCGACATTGCGTTTCATGACCAGCCCGCTGGAGCGCTTTTTGTCGGAGCCCACAGATTTTCGTGCCGGAGGCATATTGGTAAACCTAGCTAGAAGATTTAAAACACACTGACGAGTATCATGTTGCAGATGAGAATTTTCTTGCCAAAAACTTATTTAAAGAAAGTGCTTGACCGCCATAAGTTGTTTCGTTAGGCTGGAAGTATTCGTGTGTTATTGGAGGAGATTTTAACTATGAAGTGGCAAACTTTGCGCAAAGCGTTATTCGGCGCGGCCCTGACCGCAAGTATTGCGTTGCTCGCAGCGTGCGGTAACAGTACAACTAGCAAAACCAGTGGCACCTTTAAAGACGATTTGGTCACCAAAGATACCTTGACCATCGGCTTGGAAGGTACCTACAAACCTTATTCCTATCGTGAAAACAACAAATTAGTGGGCTTTGAAGTCGACCTTGGTAAAGCCGTCGCCAAGCAAATGGGCGTTAAAGCAGAATTCAAGCCAACCAAGTGGGACTCTTTGATCGCCGGCCTTGGTGCAGGCAAGTTCGACTTGGTGCTTAACAACATTACTCAAAGTCCTGAACGGGCCAAGAGCTACTTGTTCTCTGACGTTTACACTTATTCCCATTATGTGTTGATTTCACCAACCAGCAAGCCGATCACTAAAATTGCTGATATCAAAGGCAAAAAGTTAGGCGAATCCACTGGGTCTGACAATGCCATTGTCGCCAAAAAGTATGGCGCAACCGTCGTCCCAGTTGAAAACTTCACCACTGACTTGCAAATGATCAAAGATGGTCGCATCGATGCCAATATCAACGCTGCCCCATCTTGGTACGCGTATAAAGCTGACCATGCCACCAAAGGCTTGACGATGACAGAATTGCCAAGCTCTGAAGTCGCACCAGCCAAAGTTTCCGGTTTGTTGAACAAGAAGTCCACGAAGCTGCAAAAACGCGTCAACAAAGCCCTTAAAGTCCTGCGTAAGAATGGGACCTTGAAGCAGTTATCGATGAAATACTTCGGTGCCGATATCACCAAATAACGCTAAAATTTTACTCAAACGGTCTGGTCGAATGGTTTTCGATCAGGCTTTTTTCGTGGTCAAGGGATCGTATCCGCATGCATCATGCATGTCATCGGCGCCTACTGCAACAAATCGTGTGATAATATTAGCATTTCCTCACTGTTCGTCACACTTCGTAGCATTAGGCAAAAGCGGGAATAAAACGTTCGCCTATGGTCGGATATTCAATGGCCTATACTTTATTTTAATTAAATATAGGCGTATAATTTAGCGATAATTGAACGTTGACGTCTTCTTTAATGGAGGAATAGGTGTGAATATGGATCCGGGAGACAACGTTGCGACCTTGGGAACAGCGCCGCTTGAAGCGCCGCTGTGGTTTGCGCAACTTTTGATCACCTTTATGTTTGCCACCGGTTTTATCAGCTATTACCGCCGTATTTGGCAGGTGGCCAATAATTGGTTTGCGGATAAGCCGGTATATAAATGGTTGATCCGTGTCGTGGTGGCGTTGGTCGCCATCGGCATCGGCACTGGTTTACATATGGTTGGCTGGTTAGTCTTTACCAACGCCACTGGCTTAATGTTTCATAATATGGGCTTGTTTGTGCTGACCTTTATCTTACTGGATGAACATGTCACCTGGTGGGAATATGGCATTCGGGTGGCTGGGGTTGCTGATGTATGGTTGATGCATCATATGGGTTATTTTGATCGGCCGCAGTTTGTAATTTCAGCGATTGGCGCGTTGATCGGTTTAGGGGCACTATGGTTTTGGCGCAATCACATTCGCTACCGGGTATGGCGGCATATCGGGGCCTATATGTTTTTAGGGATCTGTTTTTGGACGCTGTTGCCACCACATTCGGCAGGGCTTACCGTAACGCCTGCCATCATTATCCAAGGTTTGTCGATGTACTTTGTGATGGTGGTCGTCACTGCCATCACGTTGGGTCGCGATCACAAACTCGATGTGCAAAATGCGGTCAATGCGCAGTTGGCTCAGTATGATTCGTTGACCAATGCCAAAAGTGCGTCGATTTATCGCCGGGATGTGACCCATTTCTTCCAAGAAGCACATGAAGAAGGGCATCATTTAACAGTCGCGGCGATCGATATCGATCATTTTAAACAGATCAATGATCATTATGGTCACTTAGTCGGCGATGATGTGTTGATCGGCGTGGCCCGCAGCATTGACGCTGAATTGTCGCAACATCAAGGTCGGCACTCCTTGTACCGCACTGGTGGCGAAGAATTCAGTATTGTCTTTGTCGATGCCACGCTAGATGCCGTGCGCGAAATTGTCACTGCCGTTTGGCAAACTGTGCAAAAACAACCTTTTGATGCAGGGGAATATACGGTTAAAACCACACTTTCCATTGGGGTCGCGGAATTGCATCCAGAAGATCACAGCTTTGATGATGTGTTTGCGCGCGCAGATGCATCGCTTTACCAAAGCAAACACAATGGGCGCAACGCGATCACAATCGGGGATGTGACCTTGAACTCCGATGTGAAGCATCATGTGATGGCGACGCGAACGTTGATCAGCCAAGCAGTTTTAGATGCGACCGTTGATGGCACCCCGGTTGAAGCGCAAGAAGTTTTATTGGCACGCTATGAATACGATCATGATCGCTGGAATTTCCCGACGGATTTTGTGATCCCGATCGATGTTCAATTGAATTATATCCGCGAGTTGTTAGCTTCAGGCAATACCCATCGCGTGATGTTGCACTTATCTGAATTACAGTTTGTGAATCCAGAGACCCCGGCGCGCTTAACGGCGTTTATTGACGGCGAACCAATGGCGGTCAAGCTCATGGTTGAAGTCGATCATAACATCAACGTCACCGCTTTAGCTGAAAATGCCGCGCGCTATCAACAAGTGGGGATCGAAGTCGGGCTTATCAACTTAGATGCCCGCAAGTCGTTGTCAGCATTAAAACCGCGACTGCCATATGTGAATATGATCAAGCTGGCTTGTGCGAGTGTACGTGATCGCTATCCCAATGGGCTTTCCGATCCAGAGCTGCAAACCTGGGAAAACACGCTGCGTCCTCGTCACTTAAAACTGGTGATCAATGGCATCGAAAATTCTCAAGATGCTACGTTTGTCCATGAGAAGTTACATGTCCAGTATTTGCAAGGGTATTATTACGATCGCCCAGAACTACCGCGTCTAGCTTAAATTCAAAAGAGGTCAAACATCATCGACGATGTTTGACCTCTTTTTGGGAGACTAAGAAAGTTCATGATGCGCAGACTGCACGAGCTCATTGAGTAAGCCGAATAACTCAGCATCTTGGGATTTGACGCCGGCAAGCATTTGCGTCAATAAATGATCAAAGCCGACATAGTTTTCACTGACGCCGAGTAAAATCGGTGCCAAGGTGGCCAAATCGATTTCATCCAACGGCACGGTTTGGTGACTTAAGGACCAAGCTTTCGGCACGAGCTTATCTAATAAGACGATTGCCGGCACCAAGCGGCCCAATTCAGCAATGGCGGATGCTTGTAAGCGGTTGGTGATACTGAACAAACAAAACGTGGCTAACCGCTTGCGCTGACGATAAGACATTGCCAAGTCCACTTCAAAATCTGGCGTCGGTTTTGGCAAAGGGGGTTGGCCGGCGAGCGCTGCGCCGATGACTTCATGACGTCGTCCATAAGCTAAAGCCCGGTCAATCGCACTTTGTACCATCGGGGTGACTGTGGGGAAACTGGTTGCCGTTTTAAAAAAGACTTGGTCAGTGGCCACGACATTATGCGCCGACATGGCGAAAGTGCGCGGCCGTAGATCGCGACTTCGCGGTAGGAGTTGTTCCGTCAAAAAGGCCGCATCATCGTTATGGGCCAAGCGCATCATCACTAAGATCAACAGTCGTTGTGGCACAGTTAAGGGCATCAAGTAAGTTTCAGACATGTTGTCTCCTCCATAGTGGTATACTGAAAGAAAAATTTTGCGAGGTGTCTTATGAGTTACGAGGTCGATTTCAAAAATGTGTCTACGATTGGGTTAGAATCTTCACCAAACGCTGAAGCTTTAGCGGGTTTGCGGGCTAACGAAGCGCGGTATTTCTGGAACAAGTATAAAGTCCATTTTGTCACGGAACCTGCTGCTGAAAAGCCGGAACTCATCGCCTATGTCAATGCCATTTTAAGTGAACGGGATCTCCACTTTGCCGCAAAGCCTTTAGAAGTCAGTCAAAATATCGTCGATGGCGTCAAGTGGACGCATGTCTTTTATGAAGACGGCTTAGGCATCAATGTGTTATACACTGAAGCTGAAGGCGGCAAGCGCGCAGTCGGCATCAAGTTGTCAGATGGGATGGAAGTCCCAGCAGAACTGGTCGGTAAGTTCAAGTTCGCCCATCAAAAATCCAAGCTCGCCGGCGTGATCCGTGGCAGTTTCTTCGTGATCAAAGGCGAATACTAAACTATCCGGCATCAGGTGCTAGTCGTCTGGTTGCGTTTCAGTGATTTGAAATTGGGACTCCAGCTGGCTCGCCGCTGCATAATGAGGGTCCTCGGCCGAACTAACTTGAATCAGTCGCTACGCTCCTGATCCAAGTGGATTTCGACCTGCGGAACGCAATAGGCGGTAAACCGCCAACTGCATTCTCACTATGCATCGACGGCCAGCTTCCGTCCCAATTTCAAATCACTTCCACTCCGTCAGGCCACTGGCACCTAATGGCTACGAATCGCATGATGGCAACGTCGCAACATAAGCGGACTTAGTTTGTAAGCTAGCGATACCAACCTAGAAAATGTGTGGACGGAAGCGACTTGGCAAAACGGAGGAAAACTGGACAATTGCCCGTGGCAGTGAAAGCAAGTGAAACGCCGGTTTGTGGCGGTTCGCGCAGATTTCACCGGCAGATTAAGAAACAAAGCGGTTTTCTTTGGTTCTTAATCTAGGCAGAAGAACATCGGCCTGGGTTTGGCCGATTTCTGGCGCCGGCCGCACCGGCAACTTGTCCAGTTTTCCGCAGTGTCGCTAAGGCGCTGGAGCCCACAGATTTTCGGGCCGTAAGGCATATTGGTATCGCTAGATGGAAGATTAAAACCACACTGACGTTGTCGGACATTATCAAGGCAAGGCGTCGGGAAATCGACGTCTTTTTGCTTGTCTTCAGAATACGCCCAATGCGGCAACAAAAGCGAATTTAACGCTTGTGAATATGTTTGCACGGCGGTCCTGCAAGCGGTACACTTTTTGTATCAGACTGGGGGAGCAGGATGACAGCTCATTGGATAATTTGGTCGTTTATTGCTTCAATTTTGACCAATGGAATTTTAGTCAGCGGTGTTTTGGCGTTGATTTATTATGTTGGCGAGAATAAATCTGGCTGGTTATTTGTGCACCATGATCAAGTCCAAGTCGTGATCTGCTGGGTGTTTACCCTTTATTTGTTTTTGATGTCAGCCGTTAACGGCAATAGTGCGTCAAATTTATGGGGTGCGCATTGGACCTTCTTCAATGAAATGGTGATTGTCAGCTTTGTGTTCAACTTATTGATGGTGTCACGCATTCACTGGCTCGGCGCGGCCATTGCGACATTTGGCTATTTACTTTATCTGCCAGGCTCGGACATGCCCATGCGTTGGGTTTTGACGGCGATCATTGTCGCGATCCAGTATTTCTTGACGGTAAAAGGTGAACAGATCTGGCATCGGCGCGCAGTGATTTATCCGTTGCTGTTCACTTATGGCGGCATTGCCTTAGTGGATATGGCACTTGGCGCGAAGCCAAAAGACGGCTGGTTTTGGGCACGTCAGCTGATCGCATTAGTGATTTTATCCGTGATGGCTTATGAGTATGCGCGCATGTTGGTTTGGTTGCGACGTAAAAACAATCAATATCAACAAGAAGCGGTGCGTGATCGCATGACTGGACTGAAAAATTTCGGGACGTTCAATACCGAACTCCAAGCGCTTTATCAACGGCATCAACACACTGGTCAAAGTTATTGGCTGTTTGAACTGGATATCGACCACTTCAAAGCCATCAATGATACTTATGGTCATTTGGTGGGGAATACGGTGTTAGAAACTGTCGCCCAAGTTACGTTGGATTTTGCCCATCATTTAACGTATGACACGGCGGTGTATCGCATGGGCGGCGAGGAGTTCTGCTTGTTGTTGCGCAATGGCAATGACGATGAGCAAGCCGCGGCCATGATCGGCACTGAGTTACGGAAGTTGTTAGCGGGATTGGAATTTCATGGTGAAGATGGGACGCCTTTTCAAATTACGGTATCTGTCGGAGCGGAATTCGCTGATCCGGAAGACAAACACTATTTAGATATTTATAATCGCGTGGATCAATTCTTATATACGGTCAAGCGCAACGGTCGTGATGGGTTGAACATCCATGGCAAAACGATTCAGTCATCCAAGTGACAAAACTGTTCGTAGGCAAACGCTGACTAAGATGCGATAATTAATTTATTAAAAGCGGAGGCTTACCGCGAAATACAAGGAGCGATACTTATGCGCAAAGCAATTATCGGCATCATCGTTTTAGTCATTGTGGCTATTGGTGGGTTTAAAGTGTATAGCTATTGGAACTCAACTTATAATGGCACCACCAACTACGCCATCGTCCCAACAGCGGTGAAGCACAAGTCTAAAACCGACAAAGGCAAAGACTACAAACAAAATGGCCAACAAGTTTATTATTACGAATATGATTTCAAATGGGCGAATGCGGACGGCAAAACCAAATCCGTCAGCTGGGAATCTGCTGAAAGCACCAACCCAACCCCATTGCAAGCAGGCAGTTACGTCACGGCACAAGTTTCAGCTAAGCGCGTGACCAAAGGGATGAAGAATATTTCAAAATCTGAAGTCCCTGCCAAAGCCTTATCCGCACTTGAATAACTAATGAATGTCTCACGAGAAAATCGTGAGGCGTTTTTGTTTGGGTGACGTCGAAAAATTCTGGGCAGCGTCGTGGTTTTCAAAACAACGTCGAGCGTCTAGCTACGCTTGAAAAGCCGAATCAAAGCCCGATTCAACTTCTCAAGCTAGGCTACCCGATCGACTAAAACCGTTTTGAAAATCACTGGACACAAAAAGACGCCACCTTGCGCTAGGTGGCGTAAGTCAATGGCACTTTGTGGCCTTTGACAATAGTAGGATAACATGAAGCCGCTTGCTTGAATCAAGGTTGTGGTGAATTTTGGAATTCCTTAATATCTCAAGAATAGGCGGTGGTCTGGTAAGTTATGATCGATCAACATCGCTTGCGCGCGTTTGCGTAAATGTGAGTTGCCCATGACCACCTTGTAGCCAGCCATTTCTTTTAAGGTATCTAAACCACCGGAATCATTACCTGAGAAAAAGCGCCAGTTTAATTCGGCCAAGAAAGTCGTTGCATTTTTCAGATCATCACCGCGCAAGCCGGCGTCGCGTGCTTCTTGCCAAACGATCGGTAAGGCTTGGGTTTCTTTGAAGTCTTTTTCCAAGTGGTGTTGGTAATTCAGCAAGCGCGGGTAAGTACGTTGAGTAGCAGTGAGGTAAGGCGTGAGGTTTTGTTTTTGCGTGCGGTAGGAGAAGGTATCTTTGGTCAACGTGACCACACCATAAATGCCAGGGGTTTCTGAGAAGCTGGCTGAGACGATTTCTTTGGTGGGGTATTTTTTGCTTGGATCAGCGGAAATATCTTGGGCGTGAATATGACCGGAGAACACGACTGGCACCTTATATTCAGCCAACAGCTTGCGCAGCGCGTTGGCATTGTCTAACGTCCAACCGACAGAATGCGAATTGTGGTCATATAAATTGTGATGCATGAAGACCAAGGTTTGGCGGTGTTGTTTTTTGGCAGTTTCTAAACGTTGGCGGATCCAGTTCAACGTGCTTGGACGCAAGCGGCCGCCAGTCATCGGTTGAATATTTGAAGGCTGAACGGTGTAGATGTTGTCATCAAGCATCAACAGTTGATAGTTTTGATTTAGATTCACCGCGTAACTCAGCGAGTCGGCATCTTCAGAAGCTTCATGTTGGTAACCATCGCTGAAGATCTTGCGCCATGCTTCAGGTGAAATTTGCGTCGTTTTGTATTGTTCTTTGCCTTTGAATCTGCGTGCCCAGCCATCATAAATATCATGATTGCCAGGGATGATCAGCACATGAATGCCTGCGTTTTGCAGGGGACGCAGGCGCTTGGCGATACTTTTGGCACTGGCGAGTTCGCCGTTAAGCGTGACATCGCCGGTGATGATCACAGCAGTCGGCTTTTGTTTCAAGGCTTCTTGAACGAAGGCGTGAATCGCAACCGGTTGATCAGTGAGGTCTTTACCTGCCGCAGAACCATTGATCAACTGCCAAGCGTGTTTTTCGTCATGCAAACTCGGGGCGATAAAATGCGTATCGCTGGTGACCCACAAAATCGGTTTGGATTCGTTAGACAATACTGGTTCATGATCAGTGCTTTGCGGATAACAAAAAGCCAGTGCCGCTGCAAAGCCGCACATGGCCACTAAACTTGCGATGATGGCAACCAAACGTTTCACGTGAAAACTCCCCTGACGATTCCAGTGAGTTTCAAAACGTTTTTAACCGGCCGGGTAGCCTAGTTTGAAGCGTTGTTTTGAAACTCACGGCAATTCCATTTTCTTCTATTATTGTAGCGCAGTATCGACCACAAGCCTAGACGAAACGCAGGGATAAGTTGGGTGCAAGTCAGTTTCTTTAAAGGTGTTTTGAGGCTTCGCGCACCGCGAGTTTGGAAAGCTCGGGATGTGCATGAATAAAGGCTTTGACCCATTGTGCATTACCTCTGGCATATTGACGTAACGCCCAGCCAATCGCCTTTTGGATGAAGAATTCATCAGTGATTAAGTCGTATTCGATTGCTTGAGTCAGTAAGTGCAAATCCGTTTCAGATTTGGCAGACAGTTGCAGCGTGATCGCCACGCGTCGCAACCAGAAATCGTCTTGACCGAAAAACAGCGCCCAAACTTTTGGCATGTCTTCGTAGTGGTGTTGTAAATAAATCCAAAAAATCGGCCGTAAATTGTCGACGGTATCCCACCAAGATTTCACCGTGACATAGCGCGCTAAAGTTTGGATCCCATCAAAATTAAAACGCGTGGCGTATTTGCGGGCGAGGGCTAAAGCGGCGTATTGGTATTCACGTTCAGGTTTGGCGTAAAGTTCAGCGAATGCGTCAAGCAGTTGGCTTTGATCCCAAGCTTTCGCCTGTTGCAACAACGGCTTTTCTTGGGTTTTGCGTTGTGGTGATTTTAACCCGATAAATGGGAACTGATTGCGCATATAAGCGCTCATCGCTTGGGCATTTTGCGGGTCGCCAATAAATTGAAAATCTAGCATAAGAGCCTCCAAAGTGATTCAAATTTGCCAAACTGGAATTTTGCAGTAGTTTTGAAGCGGGAGTGGGAAAGCAGGACAAGATGAAATCCAAAATGACTTGGCGAGACTGGGCCTTGTTTCTTGCAGTGATCAGCATGATCATCGGGGTTCATATGGTTTTATCTACACATTGTCGTCTGGGCGCAATGGCTGGGTGTCAGTATCACTTTAGGGGCGTTGATCGGGATCGACTGGCATGACTTGGTGAATCAGTGGCGCAAGCTTTGGCCATTTTCAGTAAAGTTGTGGTTAGTCGCTTTGAGTCTGATGTTTTGGGCAGTTGCAGTCAGTCGATTAGGCTTGCACTGGCAACTCGCTCGATTAGTCGGTTTCGAGTTGGTTATCAGTTGCGAGCTGCCTAGTTTAATGGTCATCGGTTTGTTAGTGTTAGAAAAAGATGAAATACCATTGTTTTCTGGCATGTCACCGCTTTGGATCGTACTTTGGATGCTCGTCAGCCCAGGGTCACAACCACAAAACACTTGGGGCTACTGGGTCGTTGTGTATGGTTTGATTTTCGGGGTCTTGTGGTTAGCGAAGCGACCTGGCGGACTTTGGTTGAGTTTGCTTTTAATGAATGGCTGGCGGGGATGATGCTTTAACCGCCACCACGTCCAGAGTAAGCCTAAAGCAAAGATCAAGGAAATCAGGGTGGTCAGGTGTTGAATCCAAGTCCCCGTGTATTGTACCGTCAAAGCGCTTGGATGGGAACGGCCGACTTTCACGCCTAACAAGCCGTTGACGTTTTGTACCTGATAGGTTTTATTGGTTGAGCTGACGGTATAACCTTTGTAGGCAATTTTAGGGAGCAGAATTATCCCTGACTGTTTCGAGGTCGAGGCAATTTCGTAAGTTTCAGCACCGTTTGATTGCTGACCGGTACGCGTCCCGAACCCGGCTAATGTGATCCCTGATTCGGCTTTGGCAAAAGTACTGCGATGCGGATCAGTGGCAATCGTTGGGCTGACGCTGGTCGGCAAATAATCATACGTGCCACCAATGGCGTTGTTGGCAGTGTTGGCGTTCTTGTTGTTAACGACCAAAATGCTATCTTGCGCTTTCAAGCTGTTGACGACGGCATAGTTGAATGAAAGGGCCAAAAGGGTGGCGAAGGCGATCAAAGCAATATGATGGTGATGGATCAAACGCATGGCGAGCATGGCACTGAGTAACGCCGCGACCATCAACAAGCGCCATTCAAATTGCAAGGTAGCTAAGAAGCTGTGTTGAACGATCGGCCATAACATCAAATTACTCGATAAAATGAAGATGAGCCAGGTGACCGCAGTTAGTTGACGGTCACTTTTTGAGCTGGTTTTGAATTGAAATAGTGCGAAAATCAGGATCAGTAGTGCAAGCGGCCCGACACTGGGGCTGATTTTCGCCCAGACACCACTGGCATTGCTCAATGAGTTGCTCAACAACTTCGCCAAGGAGAAGTTCAAACCGACTGGCCATAATGCTGGCGCGCGACTGAGTTGGAGCTTTTGATACGCGGCTTGTTCTAACATCGGCCCCGTTAAGAATAACGTCAAAATCATGGCAGTTAACGCCGCGCGACCCTGCGTCAAGAATTGGATCTTGGTGAGCTGATGGGTGATAGCGCGATATGCATCAAAGCAGATCATCAAGATGGTGACGATGCCGGCTGACAAGGGATGGGCGATAAACAACAGGGTCATCCCAATGGCTAATGTGCGCCAATGCGATTCAGGTTGCAAACTGCGATAAAACCCAAGCACGACCAGTGGCAGCAGCATGATCGCGAGGCTTTCGCCGATATCCCCGCGCACGAACAAATCAATCAAGCGATAGGTGTTCGTTGCATAAAGTACGGCGCCGAGTAAGGCTTGCTGAGGCTTGAAAACTTTGCGCGCACAGCCGTAAGCCATCAGACTGGTGGTGATGGTCAACGTGAGTAAATACAAGTTGTAAGGCAACACGAAGCCACCGAGTACTGCTTTAAATAAGACAAACGGTAATAAAGTAAATGAATTGTAGAAAATATCAACAGCATAGCCGAATCCGCCTGCCATACTCGGCAAAACCCGTGGCAAGAAATCGTGATCTTTCATGACCGAAGTGTAGTAAGCCAGCATTCGGGCTTTATGAAATAAGAAGTCATCTTGATTATAGATTTTGCCCATGGTCAAAAAAGGCAGGCAAATGACGACGGCGATCCCTAATAAAATCAGAAGATGAAAGTAAGTTTGTTTTTTGGAAGTCAAAAGGGGCCTCCTTACTGAAAAGCGGATTATTATTTCATTGTAGCACGATGTGTTAAAAGGACGATGATTCTAGGGAAGCTAGGCAACTTAAGCCTATTTTGAAACTCTTTGTCAGCATCGCGCTTTTTGAAGCAACGCACCTACGGGTAGCTACGCATGAGAATTCAAGCCCAGACCAGACTTAAATCCTCACGCTAAGCTACCCTTGGTGCTAAACCCGCTTCAAAAAGCTCTGGGGAATGTCGTGATTTTCGAAGCAACGTGAACACGGCTAGCTACGCGCAAGCACTTGTGCTAGGCTACCCGGTCCACTAAGTACGCTTCGGAAATCACTGGTACAAAAAAGCCGCCATGGGCTTGGCGGCAAAAGGTTGGGGTTTATTACTATCACTTTGGAGGAGTGATGTTGAATCGGCGGGCACCGATTCAACTTTGAAAATGAAAAAGTGGGGTAGAAATGAGGGGGTAGCTCGTTTCTATGTTGTTTATACTACCGGCGAAATGTGGCGAAATTGTGATCACAACAAGACCTTTTAATGCCTTTGATTTACAATTTAAGTGCAAGATGATAAGTGCAAGAAAAAGGACTCATAG